>NZ_CP045652.1:2470243-2779023 GCF_009557615.1 Sphingobacteruim zhuxiongii | reverse complement strand
CGTTGGATAAAATCCTTAACGTCTCGATAAAGTCCACTGGCGTCAATAAATATCGCATGGTCTTCATTCAGGTCTTTTTGATAAGAGATGCCGACATTAATATTTCGACTATTTTCTGGTCGTAAAGACGCATTTGATCGTTCCAATACAGCATCTCCCAAGAGCTCTGTTGCCGAAGGCAAGCGGAGGGCTTTTTCGATTGATACTTTATATTGAAAGTCTTTGTGGAAATAGGTGCTTACGAACCCATATCCGAAGGCATCGGCTTTAGTAGTTTTTATTTTATACGTCGGGAAAGAAATGCTTTCGCCAACATTTACCATACCTGTCGTGCTTTGAATAAAATGTTTGGCAAATAACGCGCTTACCCATTTGCGCTTGATTTGATAACGATAGGAAAGGCCAGCGACATTCTTGTAGTTACTAGATTTAGCATCGGGAATGCTGAATTCATCTTTTACCTGTTTTTGATCTGCATTCTTGCGTTCGTAGGTGGACCAATTATCGTTTATGGAGATACTATGTTTGTCGTTTATCTTGTAAATTAAGTTGAGGCTAGCATTTGCATTATTGTTGTTAAACTCCGCTAAAGTATTTACCGCTTCTCCAACTGTTCGTCTCTGTGAAAACTCGCCATACCAATTGTATTCTCTAGATGCGGTGTCTATATTTTGATTGAAGTTTCGATTATAGTTACCGTTTAGTGTGAAATCTAGGCGACTCGTCAAAAAGTCCTTTTTGCTATAAGTTATGGATGGCATGAGTGTCGTAGAATTCCTGGATTTCTCGCCATAAACTATTTTCATGATGTTGGCATTTTGAATCTCTGCAAATTCTTGACCTAAAGTCAGACCAAGTAACAGTTGATCGGTCCATTTCGTATTGACAAAGCCCGCTTTGAATATCGCCGTCTCATTGTGGTATTTATTATGAAATGCTTTTGTCCAATGGTTTTCCTCCGACATCTTGCTTGTCTCCATCTCGCGAATCTGCGTAAAGACAGAATAGTTGTTATCCGAATAGTTCTGGAACGCATTAATTTGAAACGTGAATCCTTTTTTATCTACATATCCTAGGTTGAGGTACGAGCGATGTGTATTGAATGACCCTAAAGAATAGGAGAGATCGGCGTATGATTTTTTGTGCTTGTTACTGATAATGTTAATCGCACCGCCTAAGGCATCTGATCCTAACTCTATCGGTACGACGCCTTTATAGATTTCAATGCGCTCGGCAAGATTGACGGGGATATTGTTAATTTGAAAAGCAGAGCCCATACCTTGCATGGGAACTTCATCGATAAATACTTTAACATGTCGCCCAGAAAACCCATTCAAGTTAATTGAAGCATGAGAACCCAGTCCTCCGCTTTGTCTGATTTTGACACCTGATGCTCTGTCGAGGACATCACTAAGCTCCATGGGGCTATTGTGAAATTTCTTCGCATCCAAAACAACTACGTTAAAAGGGCTTTCTTTAACGGTTTTAATAGTAGATTTACCTTCAACGCAGACTTCCGCAATTTTTGTCCGATCGTGTACTTCCAAAAAAAGCGGTTACGCTGTTTGCCGCAAACAACTTTAAGGGCGCGTATTTAATACATAAAAAGAATTTAGATGTCGAGCATAAGAATGACAACGATTATGCTCGTATTCTATCCAATTATGCGAATACTCGCTGGCGTATAGACAACAAATATAATCCTCTACCTGATCTACATAAAGCGTTAAATATAAGGCTTAAGTCTTCTGATAATTATGGTTTAAATTCCAGCTATGCTCATTTATTTGACTATCACTATGGCAGAAATGCAGATTCAGCAAAAATGTATGCTTTGAAATCTTTTGCCTCAGCCAATAAAATCGATGTAAGCGCCGATCGTATTAATGCTGCGGAAAAGTTGATCAAGGTAAGCGATGCTGATTCGTCAAAATATTATTTTCAAGTCTATAAACATCTGGATGATAGCGTTCGTTCAGCTCGTTTAAAAGCTCGAAATCAATATGCTTTAATTCGGTATGAATCCGAGAAAAATAAGATTCATAATTTAAAGCTTCAAAAAGATGTACTTGATAGAGACCTCCGTATTTCGGAAGAAAGAATACTAATGGTCATCGTGTTTGGGGGTGTTTTATCCGGGTTAATTTATTACATCTTGTGGGCCAGAAAGCGGAAACAAAGAATGACGATGGAATTGGAGAACAAGGTAAAGGAAATTCAATTGACGACGTCTAAGAAAGTTCATGATGTTGTAGCTAACGGTATTTATCGTGTGATGACTGAATTGGAGTATAAAGATGATTACGATAAACAAGACCTATTGGACAAACTGGAGGTCATGTACGAGAAATCAAGAGATATTTCTTATGAACCATCGAAGGATATGTCATTGTCTACTTTTGTTTCAGATGTTTCTACCTTACTAGGTTCATTTTCAAATGAAAAAGTGCGTATAATTATTGTTGGTAATGACCCTCACATCTGGAATCGTGTTCCCAAAAAGGCGAAGGATGATCTTCTTATTATCTTTCAAGAGTTATTGGTTAACATGCGTAAACATAGTCTGGCTGATGAAGTGATATTCAGATTTGAAGAGACTGATAATTATTTGAATATTTTTTATCAAGATAATGGTGTTGGCTTGTCATCAATAAAAAAAGAGGGGAATGGCTTGCGGAATACGGGAACCCGTATGGAAAGGTTGAACGGTAAATTTAATTTTGGTTCTGAAGATGGGAAAGGATTAAAAATAGAAATTATACTTCCGCTTCCTCAAAACAAGGCACCATATGTTTAGAAAAGTATTAATAGCAGAGGATCATGAGATCACTAATGTTTCTGTCAAGCGAACCATCAGTGATTTAGGAGTGGAGATAGCAAAGTATGTCTTTTACTGTGACGATGCGTTAGCATGGATAAGTCGTGCTTTGCAAGATGGCGAACCATTTGATTTGTTAATTACTGATTTGTCTTTTGAAGAAGATCATAACAAGCAAAGAATTGGGAATGGAATTGAACTGATTCAGGCTGTCAAGGTTATTCAACCAAGCCTGAAAATCATTGTTTTCTCTGGAGAAGATCGACCAGCTATTATTGATCGCTTGTTTAATGAATATGGTATTGATGGATATGTTAGAAAAGCGCGGAGAGATGCTCAACATCTAAGGGATGCGTTCACAGCTATTTACCAGGGGAATAGTTATATATCCTTCGATGTTAAACAATCCCTAAAACAAAGCAATACCTTTGAGTTCTCAATAGTAGATATTCAGATTGTAAAACTATTATCAGAAGGTGTTTTGCAAAAGGAGATACCAAATCACCTTAAACAAAAAAACATAAAACCCTCAGGTTTGAGCAGTGTTGAAAAGCGCTTAAATATGATGCGCGATATTTTAGCATTTACGAAAAATGAGCAGCTAGTTGCGTATTGCAAAGATAAAGGGTTTATTTAAGTCGTAAGACACCTCAACAATCTCGCAAACTAAGATATATTCACAACTAGCGCGCTGGTCTTTTTATTATGACGATTAATGAATCGGCTTCTTTATTTCCGAAATTTCTCTTGCTTTTCTCGAGTGAAAACGATGTATAGTGAGCATATTTCAGGAGGCTGCATTTTACCACGGCTATAAATCACCGGGATTCGCTTCAGCAACCGTGTAACCCTTATTGCCTCTTGATTAAAAACTTCAAATTTGCCATTCATATGTACAATGCTATCAACATATCCGAGTTCATTACCTCTTACTTGAAGAAACACATAAATTGATTCCTCGATCGGAGGGAGAGCGTTCCAATCGATTAGGGCATCAGTTTCAGCTCGGACATTTAATTCACCCATTACAAACGGTATATTCTTAGACATCGAATTGTCGAAATATTCTATATTCTTCAATCGACCATTTTCAAAGGTGTATTCATATTCATGTTCAAATATGGATGAGAATCCCGCATGCATATAAGAGATTAGTTTTCCTTTATATGCTGTAACGGTGTCCGAAAACCAATCCGCCGGTATTCGTCCGTCGACAAGTTGATTCCTAAACAAACTTTTGATGTCTACCTTTGCCGTTTTTTCTTCATTGTAAATACTGTTTAAATACAATCGATCATCAATAACTTCCCAATAAGCGATGTATCCTCTCCAGCATCCGGTAGAAAAACTGTTTAGTGAATCGGGAAATAAGGGTTCTTTCAACTTTTTGAATTCTTCCCATACTTCTAAAGGAAGCGCATGTAACCGTAAGGTGTCGCCTTTAATAATTAATCGATCGGGTACTTGTTCGGTTGCAGAGGTTGAAATACTCAAACCCATCGCAAATAGTAAATAGATAATGAAAGTAAATCTCATAAGGAATATGGCTTTATCTAATGATGAATATTTGTAGATAATTCCATAATCTAACTTGTTGCAAAAATCTATCATTAGCAAAGAGCTGAAGCAATTTTTCGATGTGCTTTTATTTAATGAAATGTAATAGGAGGAAACGGATTCTAAAAAAAACGCATTGTCTTTTTCTTGAGTTTACCTAAATCCCGATTACTCCAATATCAAGAATTTATAGAATCAATTGACGGAAGAAATTACATGTTGTAACATCTACAAAGGCATATTGCTTCAATTCCCGAGAATATTACTTTGATTTCCTAGAATATTAAGTCTGTATTGCGTGAAACGGCAAGCGGAGATACTTTTGAATATAACATTAATCGATAATTTATATGAAAAGAGTTTTATTTAGTCTTCTGGCGTCAATGGTTTTGACGTCTGGACTGTACGCAAAAGACGTCGCTCCAAAAACTGCGGAGAAAGATGCTAAGACAGTGTCAATCAATCTGGTTGAGAAAAAAGATGTAGTTGTTAACGGAAAGAAGTTCGCAAAATGTGTCTACACTTTGGAATTCACCGACAATATCGGTCGTTTCGTAAGACAAGAAACTAGCATTGGCTACGTAGAGGGATCTGACTGTAGTAAATTTTTCGGTGCAATGCGCGAGCATTACAGACTACAGGGGTATAGCACGCGTCCTTCGACAACCTTAGATCATTAATATTAATAAATCATGAAAAAAATCCTATTTACCGCAGTTGCAAGTCTTGGGCTTTTCACTGCAGCTATGGCGAAGTCTGACGCTCCAAAAACTTTATCGAATTCAACAGTATCGTCTGAAAAAACAAGTGTTGTAAAAACAGATAAAGGTGTTAAATGTAGCATGACAGTGACTGTAAGAAATAGTAGAGGAGCCATCGTAAGTTCTGAAACATTCGTTTTGTACGGTAATGGCGGATGTGATACATTTTTTGAATCTATCCGTAATATGTACCGTATGGAAGGGTACTACATGGCAGGACCTACTAAATAATTGATCGAAAGGTATTAATTTTTTTAGATGGGATTCACTTTAATCAAAATTAGAGTGGATCCCTTTATACTTTACAATACGAATCACGCTTTTATGATGAATAAATTTAATTTATTGCTGATTTTCTTTTTGATAATGGGCAATTATTGTACAGCTCAAAAACTACACGCGCGATATGAAAATATTTTGTCACCATCGGCTACCTATATGGAGCATGTCTATTTTGAAGATGGTAAAAATATGTCAATTCGTGATTCCATTCGTGTGAAAGTGGAGTCGGAGAGTGAGTTAGAAGAGGATTTTAATACAGCATCAATGACTGTTGTATTAGATAATAGCACCGTTTACTGCGGATTAGTATGGCATGAAGTTGGAAAGCTAGAAATGCATGAAACCCGTGGTTATGAGAATCAAAACTATCTCGTTGAGGATACCACATTTCCGGGTATTTCATGGAATTTAGAAGATTCAAAGGAGGAGAAATTTGGAGATTATCAATGTAAACGTGCAACAGCAGATTATCGAGGGACAAAATTAATCGCATACTATACGGAACAGATTCCTATTCCCGCGGGGCCTAATAAATTCACTGGTTTGCCGGGTTTAATTGTCATGGTTTATAACGAGGGTGTATTCCCAAACTATTGGCTTTTAAAAGAAGTAAAATACCCTTATGTGGGCGAGGTGCCGGTGAATGAGGAGTATATAGGGAGTCTTCCTAAGATTTCCTTAGAGAAATTTGTTGTTCGTGAGGAAGAAAAAGTAGCGCAACAAATTAAAATCATGCATAGCAAACTTCCCGAAGGCGTAGAGATTGAAACCCCAAAAGATTCTAAGAAAATTAGGGGGACTGTCGAACAAGTTTATGAATGGGAGAAAACTACGAATTAACACGTTTGGATTTTAGTTCTAGTGTATAAACCGTTATTATTCTTATTTATCTTATTGTTGTCCGATTCTGTGTTTGGACAAGATGTTGTGCGTGGTCGCATTAACGTTATGGACGGTCCTGCCGTATCCGTACGGGTCGATCTCTTGTTTAGTGACAGTACGATTCGTAAGCAATTCGTATTTACCGATCGACTGGGGCTATTTCAATTTAATAAGATTAGCACAGCAATTAGGGGGCTTCAATTCTCAGGTATGCAAGTTGAATCAAAAACCATCTTTTTTAAGGAGGGTGAATTGTTAAACAATTTGGATATCGAACTTCAACCAAAAGTTGTGCAGCTTAGTGAAGTCTTTGTGAAACCCAAAATGTTCAAGAAACTTTCTAGAGATACCGTAGAATTGGATCCACAGCAATTTGCACAGGGCGATGAGCGCCATATCGAGGATTTGTTAAAGAAGATACCCGGAATTCAAATCGATAGGACTGGGCTTATCAAAATAGGTAATCAGGTGGTCGAACGTGTCATGCTTGATGGGGATGACATGTTTGGTAAAGGTTATAAATTATTGACACAAAGTTTAACCTTACAAGCGGTAGATAAAATCCAGATCTTACAACGCCACGCAAACAATAAATTATTGAAAGGCATTGAACGCTCTGATCGAATTGCCATTAACTTGAAACTGAAAGATGACGTTAAGCGACGGTGGCATGGTAGTCTATTTGGAGCCGGCAGTGTATTGCCATCGAAGTACTACGACGCGAACGTCAACTTGATGAATTTTGGAAAGAAATCAAAATACTATTTTATTGGCGCGATGAACAATAAAGGCGCTGAAACACTTCGGTATGTCGATGATATAATTCTAACACAAGAAGACGATTTGCCGGGCCAACTAGGGAAAGATATCAACACGCCATCCCTATTAGAAACGGAGTTGAAAATACCTCAATTTTCATCCAGTAGATCCAATTTCAATAATGACAAGCTGACTGCTCTTCATGGAACATTTCGACTTAAAAAGAATTTGAAAGCAAAATGGATGGGTTTTGCTAATATCAAAGAAAACCTATACGAACAGTCGTCCATAACCAACGTGAATTTGCAAGATATACAATTCGAAAATTCAGAAAGTATCCATCAAAAGAATAAAAGCATCAATCTATTTGCACGGCTGGAGTTACAATATGATCTAAATGAGCGTGAAAACTTAACCTATTCTGGAAGCATCTCCCAAAGCAATAAAGATGAGCTTGGCGATTTGATGCTGAACGAAAGAAGTTTTAACGAACTAATGTATAAAGATGGCTGGAATCTAAATCAGAATTTGCTTTACACTAGAAAAATTGATGATCGGAAAGCATGGTTGACGGCTTTCAAAGTGAAATATCAAAGCTCTCCAATCGATTATTCTATGGAGAATTTTCAATTGCAGGAGCTTTTCAATACCAATGAAACTGCAAAGATTTTCCAACAGGTCGATAATAATCTTGCTTTTTACGGGTTATCATCGCAGTATCTACATCGACTTTCTAATGAACGTGTGCTTTCCGTGACCTTAAAGAATGAGAATAGTAAGAAGAAGTTTCGTTCAGCATATCAATTAATAGACAGCTTGAATTCGATACAGCAGGTCGATGATTTTTCAAATGATCTTACAACGATGGAAAATACGAGCAAATTAATGTTTGAATATAGTAGTCGTACTCAAAAACTAGAATGGACACCTAGTATCAGCTTTGGTCATACTTACCTACGAAGAATTGAATCTATTGAATCGGAAAGGAAAGGAAGTAGTCATTTTTTTGTTTCGCCTGCGTTGAAAGGAAGATATAGCATCCATAGAAAAGGAGAACTCCAAGGAGCGCTTATTTACCAGCAATTTATAAATAACGCGATCTTAGACTATCTCCCCAATTACAATCATATGGGATCTCGTAATTTTATGAAGGGCTTAGATGATATTGGAAAACAAAGTTCAATAGCGGCTAATATGAATTATATCTATGGCAAAATGAGTGATCGCTTGTTTATCAATTTTGCAAATGGATATATCTTGATGTTTGACTACTTAAGCAACCATCTGAATATTCATCCTCAATTTAGCCTTAGTCAATTGCGGCAGTTTAAAAATAAAGCAACACAATTTCATCAAATTGAATTTAACTACTACATAGACATACTCAGTGGGAATGTGAAGTTGATATACGATTACAATAAGTCAAAATATGAAATGAGCGTCGAGGGGGAAGGAATTAAACATATCAGAAATACGAAAAACAATATTGCTGTAGAATATCGAAGCGTTTGGAAGAGCTGGTTTAACATGCATATGGGTTGGAATAGAACGTATAATGTTATGGATAATGGCAACAAGAATGAGATGACGCAAGGGCAAGGCTTTGTGAACTTTAGTTTAAAAATATCTCCGAAACTCAGGACCGCATTGAAGAACGAACTTTATTTTCTAGACATTCCTGAAAATAAGGAACGTAATAACTATTTATTTTCCGATTTTAGCGTCTATTACGAATTCAAACAGCCTCGATTAAGTTTAGAGCTTACCGCGAAAAACCTTTTAAACGTAAAGCACTATAAAAATGTCTTCCTAAGTGATAGCTATCAAGCGTCCATGGAATATAAATTATTGCCACGTCAAATTATGTTGGGAGCGCATTATAGTTTTTAATTTTTTATGCGAATATTTATCTACTTCTTAATTTCCTTTTGCGTACTGCAATCATCCTGTAAATATTTTTCAGATGAGAAAAAGCGAGTTGCTGGAATATCGCAGAAAGACTCACTCTTTTTGGACTTTGCCATATCGATCGATACAATGGTTTTGGAAAAAAAGCAATTGCTTTCCTTTCAGTTGGATTCGATATACGCCAAGCTTGATCCAGTCGAAAGACAAAACTATCATGCAATCTTGAATAGTAAAATATTCAAAGACTATAGGTCGATCTCCGAACTAAGTACGATTGATACACAAGGCCGAAGTACTGAACTTCGTGAATATCTTGATTTTTATCTGCTGAATTACCAAGTACCATTGAACGGCACACCAGAGTTGGAAATACTTCAACAAATTTTGAAAAAGGTCAATCAAGATGGAGCGGAGAAGAATCGATTCAGTTATTTGTATTATGAGGCATTAGCCCGAATATATTTCAATAATGCAGATTCTGAGAAGTCGATTCACTATATACAGTTGTGGTATAAGGAACATCCAAATCGCTCGATGGATCGCATTCAGTTTACTTTTCATGAAATAATGTTTTTACATATGATGAAAGGGCAGAAGCTCGATCAGATGAGAGAACATTTGCAGGCGATGAAGAAGCTTCTACAAAGTGATACGAACAAGTCTGAAATAGCAAGAATCTACGAGAAAGAAGCATTGTATCAAGGCACGAAGGGACAAAGCGATAGTGCTATTTTTTACTTGAATAAATGTATTGAGATTGCTCCAGAAATACCGATGTACTACCGTAATTTGGCGGTGGCTTACCAACGTGAAAAGAGTTATGATCGTGCAATTGACATCGCAAATGAAGGGATTGAGAAAGTGAAAACAGCGAGTGATTCAAGTCTTTTTTACAGTTTTTACTCCACCTTAGCATTATCCTACGAAGCCAAAGGAGAGTATAAAAAAGCGCTCGAATTGCAGGGGATTAGTCAGCATTACAATCTTGAAAAAACAAAAAGAAATCAATTAGAAAATATCTCTGCGATAGAGAATCGATATAAATCTGAAAACAGAGACTTGAAGATTAAGAACCTTCAAATTACCGACTCACTAAAGTCTCAGATTATAGTTCAGCAAAAATGGCTCATATTTGTGTTTTTTTGTTTCGTACTATTGATTCTCACCGCCATGTATTTTCGATATAAGCGTGGATTAATTAAGGAAAAAACGGAGAAGCTTCAAATTGAGTCGGAGAAATTGGCGGTGGAAAATGATATGTTGAAACTAGAGCAACGCGCATTACAACTGAAATTGAATCCGCATTTCATACATAACACCATCAGTAATTTACAAGGTGTTATATTGGAAGGTCGTAACGAGGAAGCGAACGAATATTTATTGAAATTTTCTCGCCTTCTGCGGAATATCTTGGACTACGATCAGGAGGAGTGGGTACCGCTTGATCGTGAGATTGGACTGATTCGCGATTACCTGAATCTGCAAAAGATGCGTTTTGGTGACAGTTTTGACTATGCGCTAGAAGTTGATACGGATTCGGTAAATAATATTCAAGTCCCTCTGATGTTAATCCAACCCTTTGTAGAAAATGCGATTATTCATGGCTTTCAGGGTTTGAGCCGAAAGGGATTTCTTCTTGTTAAATTTACGACATCAGGGGATTCTTTACGCATCTTAATTACTGACAATGGACAGGGGGAACAACCGAAAACGGGGAATGCCAAGAATAAGAAATCGCTATCTTTTGAAATTACAGAAAAGCGACTCAAAGCCTTATTTCCTGATAAAGAAGCCTACATTCGAAAGAATGTAATATCCGTTGGATTTGAAGTTGAACTATTAATACCTATCATACATGACACTATACATTCTTGAGGATGAAATTAATGTCTTAAATTATTTGAAAGGCCTACTCGCAAAAATTCCTTTTGTCGAGGTACTTGGTTGTTCAGATAGCGTTGAACAAGCAAAAGTTGAAATTCCGGCTTTAAAGCCTGATGTTTTGCTTTGTGATATACAGTTGAAAGATAGCATCAGTTTCCGATTGTTTGAGACTTTAGCATATGAAGACTATCATATTATCTTTATGACGGCGTTTAGTCAATACGCTATTCAAGCTCTAAATGTAGGCGCATTGTCCTATCTTTTAAAACCGATTGATATAGAAGAATTGAAAGAGGCCCTGCAGAAAGCACTGATGAAGAAGGAAGAATATAAAGTGAAGGCTGCCCAAATTGAGGTTCTTTTGGGGCAGCAAAGAATGGATGCTCGTCCCGATAAAATAGTGCTTAAGAATCAATCCATGATGCAAATTGTTCAGGTAGATCAAGTACTTTACTGTGAGGGAGATAAAGGATACACAAATTTCTATTTGGAAGATGGTTCAAAACACATGACTTCTAAGATTCTCAAAGAATATGAATCGTTTTTATTAGATAGAAATTTTATCCGTTGCCATCAATCTTACCTTGTCAATATGGACTATGCAAAAATCTATTATATGGAGGGTTATCTTGTTCTTGAAAATAACACCAAAATCCCGGTATCAGAGAGTAAGAAGAGCGCGGTGTTGAAATACTTGAAGGATATTTAGATGAAAAGGCAATGTTGTGTCCTTGATAAAAATATCTCAAATAAGTGCTGACTACCTTATTGACATTATTGTTCAATAACAATTTTAAGTGGTTCGAATACTCGAGCCTCCGGCTCCTCATAACTCTCATCGGATCTATATTTCCTCATAGATTAATAAACCTTTTTCTTTATTTAGAAAGACGTTGACAAGTTGATCTGAAGCGTTTTACACATCTTCAGCACTAATACATCGACTAGAAATGATTACCCCCCTTGATTGGGTTGTGCCCCTAGCTATCCATCCCCGATTACTTTTTTTTAGTTATAATAAGTTGCTTAGGGTACAGCAAGAAACGTCCAAATATCTCTCTGTTGGATTTATTGGATTCATCGTATTTGCTCTTCGAAAAATCTGACAAAGACTGTTTTTTGTTTTTCAATGTACTGTTCGATCAGCACGAATTTTCTCGTTTCATTGAGCTTGAGTTTTGTTGATCGGGGACAGATTATATATTCATGAAGTTAGCTCAACCAATATTTTTAATAGAACTACCCAAAAGGGTAGAATTTATATATGAATATATACTCAATGAAGTTTTAATATAGGTTTGTTTTTCATGACAGCAATTCTAAAAGTACTTTTTATAAAAAAATACTCTTTTGGGTTTTGTTAACTGCATCAGTTTTATAAAGCATATATTAAATGAAACACACTCTATTTTTTATTATTCCATTAATCTTTTGTTCATCGTTAAATGCCCAAACAATAAAAGGTAAAGTTTATTTCGATAATAATACGGTAGAATATGCTTCTATTAGAGTATTTAATAAATCAGATTCATTATTGGGCTCTTATCTGAGTGATAGAGTTGGTTATTTTCAAAGTAAAAAGTTTGTTGATATTGAGGACTTTAAAATACATGTGAGTCATGTGGGAGCTGTGGCGTATCAAAAGCAATTTAAGTCGATAGATTTACTAAAGCCCATTGTCATTCACTTAGAGAAAAAGACAATTGATACAGTTGAAATTTCAATAAATAAGAACAATTCAATCTTGGATTTGAATAAAAGAATTTTCCGATTTAACCAAGATGATTTTATTAAAAATACGACAGCAGATATTGCTATGAATAAAGGGCCAGGTGTAATTTTTGCAGACGGAATAGGTCTGAAACTAGACGGAAGTCAATTAGTAAAGCTATATGTTGATGGCATTGAAACCAGCAATATTCAACTGAAAAGTATTGATATATCTGATATCGATAGGATAGAAATTATAAACAATTCAACCGCTCGGTTTAATGCAGAAGGCAATTTTGCTATAATCAACGTTATAACTAAACCGAGAAAACATTCTTTTTATAAAGGAAGAGTAGGTTTTACTAAAGGTCTCCTTTTGAAGCGGACTGGAATTGATCCTTCCTTTTCTTTTAAAAGAGAGAAATGGCTGATTAAGACAGAACTTAATTATTATAACTACGATCAGGAAACAAATATTGACATTTTTAGAAATACGTTAAATGTACCATACCGCCAAAATAACTATCGAGAAACAGAAATAAAGCAATTAAACGCAGATATTAATATCAAGTATGACGTTGATACAACAAGTTTCATTTTTTTAAAATCAAATTACTACCTCTATAAGTTATTAGGCGAAACGACCGGAAATATTAATGATGTTCAATTTGCTAACCATTCAATTGATAAATATTGGATTTTCAGTACAGATCTTGTATATGATAAAAAAATGAATAATGCCATTTTATCGTTAAAGGCTAAATATAATTTATATAGGAAGAATGATTTCTATAAAATTGAAAACAATCAATTATTATCAAATTCTATCAATTCAGGCTTATCCGATATATCAATAGAAGCGAACTACAATCATAAACCAAACTTCTTTATTAAAACTCAACACGATTTTGGGCTTAAATACGTGAATAGAGAATATCTGATTGTTGATAGTGATAATTATAAACAAAGGAATTATGGCTTATATTCTGATTGGAATATCAGATTAAACGAAAAAATAGATATTTCACCGTCTTTATTTTTAGATATATCTAATAACGATGTTAACAATAAAATTAATACTTACGTCAGTTTTTTACCTTCTTTCAATATTTCATATAAACCAGGAAAGACAAATAGAGTTTCGTTTGCTTACACAAGAAAGATTAACAGACCGAATCCAATGGATTTAAATGAAAATATTATCGTAATAGATCCAACTACAGTTTTACGAGGCAATGTAAATCTAAAACAATCATCATTAAATACATTAAATCTATCGTACTCAAGTCCATATAAGAAAAACTATTTTTCAACCAATATTTATTATTCTTTTAATAGAAACGCGGTGTTTCAAAATATTGAAAATATACAAGATATATTGATTTATACAAAAGATAACATTGGTGATGTTCAACGCGTCGGAATAATGGTAGGGCACGACATGTTTATTAGGAAGGGAATGAATTTATATACTAGTATAGGCGCTAACTATAGCTCTTTGGATAAAAATGGGAATAATCCTACGTTTAATTCTGGATATGGATTTATTGGAACTGTGAATTTTTCAGCAAAAGTATTTAAAAAGATAACAACAAACCTGTTGTTTGACTATAATTCGAGAAGGTATGACCTATATTCAATGACAAAAGAACGTCCTTTTACTAGTTTATTAATGTCTACAAATATTTTGAAAGATAAAATAAATGTAAGGTGTTCCTACGTTGATTTATTTAAAGTCAATGCAAAGAGAGAAATTCATTTAATGACTCCAAACTTTACGCAATCTACCTATCAAAATCGAAATTTTTCAAATCTAAACTTATCGGTTATTTATATGTTCGGAAAGAAGTTTTCAGATTCTGCAAATGCTAAAACTACAAAATATGATGATATTGAATTAAGGTAATGTTCATTGATGGAAGACTTGGTGTCTTGAGTAAAACAGCTTTTTTTTCAGGAGTTTAGTGTGTTTGGTGAGTTTGTTGGTCATGATGAAAAGTGGTAGTTTTTTGCATTATCAAATTGTCAATAATCTCAAGGAGTATAATAATAAAGGAGAAATTACTTCATCGAGTAAAAGGAGGGGTATTTGAACATATAATTGTCTAGAGTTTATAACTAAAGAATTCAAAGACTTTTGTGAGGATCAAGAAATTAAATTTATTTTTGTTACCATTGTACTGGACATCGTCCAACAGTAGGATGCTCGTAGCAAAGCTATCTATTGAACCTGAACTTTTATTATGAATCACGCAAAAGTTGATATTCAAACGATTATTGACCTCAAGAATGGGGATGCTTATGCGCTTGCACATATTTACGCAATTTATACGGATCAAGTATATCAGTTAGCGTTTATGCTTTTAAAGGATTCGGGGTGGAGCGAGGATTTAGTGCAAGAAGTCTATCTGCGTCTTTGGAATGTACGTGATGAGTTGGATGTCAATAAGCCAATTTGGCCTTTTCTCTACACGTTAACAAAGCGTGCTTCGCTGAATAAATTACGCAGCATTCGTAGGTCAGAAGAGGCCTTTGAACGTCTGTTAACCTATGTTCAACACCATTCGGAATCTGCCGATCAACCATTCTTAAATAAAGAGCTTGCTGCCAACATTAAAGCGTGTTTCTCAGAATTACCCTTGCAACAAGAGCGAGCTATCATAATGAGCAAAGTGGAGGGCATGTCGTATAAAGAGATCGCCGAAGAGCTGCAAATCTCACCCAATACGGTGAAGAATCATATCGTTCAGGCGCTCAAGACTCTACGGAATTCTTCGCTAAGCAAAGACGCACTGCACTTATTATTCATTATGTATCTTTTGGAAAAATAATTCTATTTTTTTTAAACTCACTAGTCCTTCTATTTTTTTACGGTGTATTGTTTATAGAGAAGGGGAACAAAGTCCTTCAACCAATTTAACGATATACTAAATTATGAGCAATCAAAGATTGATAAGTCTTTTTGATCGTTATATGTCGAGTCATCTTTCAAAAACGGAACTGGAAGAATTCTTGACATTACTTGACGATTGCGATGAAGCGGAATTTGATTTCTTGGTGGAGAGCCACTTGG
The DNA here is from genome assembly GCF_009557615.1 of Sphingobacteruim zhuxiongii. Classification (NCBI taxonomy): domain Bacteria; kingdom Pseudomonadati; phylum Bacteroidota; class Sphingobacteriia; order Sphingobacteriales; family Sphingobacteriaceae; genus Sphingobacterium; species Sphingobacterium zhuxiongii. The sequence goes on along the minus strand of NZ_CP045652.1, from coordinate 2,763,389 downwards.
AAGAGATTCAGTTGAGAAAAGCACAATCGGAAGCTTACGAGAAAGAAGCTATTCTGACCACAATTCTTGACCAAATAGAAAATAAAAAAGAGCGTGAATCGTTATTGACCAAATTTTCTTTGAAATGGCTCGCTGGCACTGCTGCAGCTATCGTTTTATTTCTAGGTTTTTATCTATTTTACGCACGACAAGAATCGTCTGTCCGAAGCCTGCAAGTTATTTCCAAGAATGACATCAAGCTTCAAGATGAAGCCTTGCCAACTATTCAGCGAACCGACGGGAAAACGTTCCAAATTGAACAATCCACTGGCGATAGCCTGAAGGAAGAGGGGCTGTATATTACAAAAGATGAGAATGGGAATCGCTTGTTTAAATTATCGAAGGTTCCTTCGGCTGTTTCAGAATCTCGAACGTTTATCTCCCCAAAGGGTAGCTCATTACAATTGGAATTAGAAGACGGTACGCGTGTTTGGCTTAACTCGGGTGCGTCGGTTACTTATCCCGCTTCCTTCGCTGCAAATCAACGCGAAATAGCTATTGCAGGCGAGGCATTTTTAGATGTTTCCCCAAATAAGCAACGACCATTTATTGTTCATGCGAATAAGACTCAAATCAAAGTTTTAGGAACTCAATTTAACATTCAGAGTAAGAAAGAAAGCAGCCGTGTTGAGACCACCTTGGTTGAAGGTAGTGTCGAAGTACAAGCTGGTGATACAAAACGTACCTTGAAGCCAGGTTTTCGATCGATTAGCACAGATCATTCTTCAGGCATCGCAATCCAACAAGCGGATTTAAAATCCATACTAGCGTGGAAAGAGGGATATTTTCGTTTTGATGATGATCAAATTGAGGTGGTCATTGCGAAGATTTCCGAATGGTATGATATCGGAAAGGTAGATTATGCTCGTCACTCTGACGAGGAGTTCTCTGGTATGATCAAGCGTACTAAGAGTTTAAAAGAGCTACTCATACAAATAGAAAAAATTTCAACTTATAAATTTAAAATACAGGATGGGAGGGTCCTTGTTATGTAAATATATTAGCTATGAAAAACGAATCGGAAGTGCTGCGAACACTCCCGATGATGTTTAGTGCATCTATTGACCAATTTTATCGATTAACCAATTACACCAAACTTTACAAATGTATAAAACGATTGAAGAATTATGTCTTTTTAGGCAAGGAATCTTGATTAAAATCTTAATTAGGATGAAGATAATAATGATAATCTTAGTCGTAACCATGGTACATGTATATGCTACTAGTTATGGTCAGAAAGTTTCTATCAATGTTAAGAATGAAACATTGATGAATATTCTGGACGAAGTGCAAAAGCAGTCTGGTTACGACTTTTTGTATAACAATAAGAGCATCCGCAAAGGTAAGCGCGTTTCGCTCAATATGTTAAATAAGGACCTTAGGGACGTCTTGGATGTGATCTTAAAGGATCAGAATCTAAGTTATGAAATTGATAAAAATACTGTATTGATTCGTCCTTCGGCAGCTGTACCTAATCTGCTCGTTCGGAATAATCGCACCTCGGAGAGTCAAAGTCAACAACGCACTTTATCGGGGCTAGTCACCAACGCCGAAGGTGCGATATTGGAAGGAGTGAGTGTGCTCGTCAAAGGCACTTCCACAGGGACGACGACGAATAGTCAAGGGCGTTACATATTAGCTGTTCCAAACAATACTATCTCATTGGTCTTCTCGCTTGTCGGGTATAAGCCGAAGGAAGTTGAGTTGAGCCAAAGCAATAACTTGAATGTACAGTTAGAGTCTGATGTTTCGGCGCTTGAAGAGGCGGTGGTTGTTGCCTATGGTACGCAGCGTAAAGCAAGTATCATTGGCGCGATTACCACGGTGAAAACGCAGGATTTAAAAGTTCCTGTAGCGAAGATTTCGAGTAGCTTAGCTGGGCAAATGGCTGGCGTTGTATCGGTTCAACGTTCAGGTGAACCAGGTTCAGGGGCTGCGTTTTGGATTCGTGGGGTTGGGAGCTTTGGCGCTAATAATAGTCCGTTAATATTAGTGGACGGTATTGAGCGTCAATTGGATTTGGTAGATCCCGAAGATGTCGAGTCTTTTTCAATTCTAAAAGACGCGACGGCAACAGCAGTGTATGGCGTTCGAGGAGCGAATGGCATTGTCCTTGTTACGACCAAACGCGGTCGTACGCTTGACAAACCCGTCATCAATGCGCGTTTTGAACGTGGTGTATTGAGTCCGACTAGTCTACCAAAATTAGCAAACGCTTCTCAATGGATTGACTATTACAACGACATTAATTTTGAAGGGGCCAATCGCTATGCTTTCCCACAAGAACTGAAAGATCTTTATGTAAATAATGTCGATACTGACCTGTATCCGAATGTCGATTGGATGAAGGAGATCTTCAAAGAGAATACAACGACTGATCGTCTGAACGTCAATGTAACCGGTGGAGGTGATAAGATCAAATACTATGTTTCTGGATCGTACATTGTTGAAAATGGGATTTTTAAGCCTGAGAAAAGTCCAAACTATGATCCTTCTGTCAATTATGACAAAGTGAACTTTCGATCAAATGTCGATATTAAGTTAAGCCCATCGACTGATTTGGGATTAAATCTATCGAATCAATATGAAACGAAAAATCGCTTAGGAGTCGATATGGGTACCATGTATGAAATGGTATTACATACCACGCCTATTGCTATTCCTACCGTATATTCTGATGGGACTCATGCACAACCTTTAGTTGGTCAAAACCCATACTATGCATTGAATAGCCGTGGTTTTACACAAGACTTTTGGAATAATGCACAATCCCTGTTAAATATTACACAAGACTTCAGTAATCTAATAACGCCAGGTTTGAAAGCAAACGCAAAATTCTCTTGGGATGCTTTTAATGGAGCAACATTGGATAAACGAAAGAACCCAGCTACTTACTATGCTACGGGAAGAGATGCGGATGGTAATTTAATTCTCAAGAAGAATGCCGATGGTTCGGACTACCTAAGCTTGGCTCGTTCAAATAGAGGTGAGCGTGCTATCAATTTTGAATCATCTCTAATGTACGATAATGTGTTTGCGGATAAACATCGTGTGGGTGGTTTGTTTCTATTCAGCATGCGTCAGCGCACGAATAATTTTCCAGGGGATTATATCGCGGCATTCCCTTATCGGAACATGGGGGTCGCATCAAGGGTTACCTATAGTTACGCGAACAAATATTTTATTGAAGGAAACTTTGGCTACAATGGCTCAGAAAACTTCGCTCCAGGAAAGCGATTTGGATTCTTCCCTTCTTTAGCATTGGGCTATATGATTTCTGAGGAATCATTTTTCAAAGAAGCTCTACCTGCAGTCAATATGTTAAAGCTACGTGGGTCGATGGGAGAAATTGGAAATGATCAGATTGGAGGGGATCGACGCTTCGCCTATAATTCAGAAATGGCATGGACTGGAGGCTATCATTTTGGTAGTACAGGGCAGCAATGGGTTGGCGGAATTGCTACTGGACATCCCGGAAATCCTAATGTATCTTGGGAAAGCGCTATTAAGAAGAATATCGGATTTGAACTCGGTATCTGGAATAAGCTTACCGTGATAGCAGATTATTTTTTCGAAAAACGTGATGGTATTTACATACTACAAGAGAATGTTCCATCGGTGGTTGGTGTGAATGTGAAGCAATATGTAAATCTGGGTGAGATGCAAAATCAAGGTGTTGATGGATCGTTAGAATTTATGCATAATACAGAGAATGTGACAATGCGTGTCCGTGGAAATTTCACGTATAACAGAAATAAGAAGTTATATGACGATAAACCGACTCCTATCTGGGATTACCAATCTGAAGTAGGGCAACGATTGTATCAGCAACGCGGACTAATTTCATTGGGATTATTCGAATCCTATGATGAAATAGCGAATAGTCCAGAACAAAAGTTCTCCACTGTAAAACCAGGGGATATTAAGTATCAAGATATTAATGGAGATGGTATCATCGATTCTTATGATGTGGTCGCAATTGGCGATACGCATATTCCAGAAATTAACTATGGTTTTGGTGCGAGTGTCGGCTATAAAGGTTTTGATCTTTCGGCATTCTTCCATGGAGTGAATAATGTGACACGAGTAATCGGCGGAGGCCCTCTTTATGGTTCGAGTGGAAATATATTGGTGTATGGACAGATCTATTCGGATGTAGCCGACAAGCGTTGGTCTGCACGAAACCCCGATCGAAATGCTGAGTATCCGAGGTTGTCAATGGTGGAGAATCGGAACAATACGCAATCCTCAACATTCTGGCAACGCGACATGAGTTTTCTACGCTTGAAAAATTTAGAGTTCGGATATAACTTTCCAAAAAGCTGGATAGAACCTATTAAGCTTTCCTCTTTACGCCTATATATTCAAGGGCAAAATGTATTTACTTTCAGCAAGTTTAAGCTTTGGGATCCGGAGCTCGATACTTCTTATGGAGGAATCTATCCACAGATGCGAGTTTTCAATTTTGGTTTGAACGTGATTTTATAAGGATTAGGACATGAAAAGATTTATTTATACAACAATATTACTTCTATCACTACTGGCGCTAGGTTCCTGTGATAAATATTTGGAAGTAGAACTTCAGAATCAAATGACGATGGATGAGGTCTTTAACAAGCGACAGACGACAGAAGCTTATCTAGCGCAAGTGTATGGTTATCTTCCCGACGAGAGTGATATGGTCTCTGGAGAAGGAGGGATGGTTCCATTGAGTGACGAAGCTCTTTTCTCTTGGCTTGCTTGGGTTCCATGGATTAATATCAATAGCGGATCCTGGGGAACGACAACATCGGACTATCAAGTATGGGCACATAATTATCGAGGTATCAATCAGGCTACGATCTTTATGAATAACGTTGATAAGAACGTCGAACTCGGTCAGGGGACCAAGGATGCGATGAAAGCAGAAGCACGCTTTTTACGCGCCTACTTTTATTTTTGTCTGTTGCGTCGATATGGACCAGTATACATTTGGGGTGATCAAGATTCTGATGTGAAAATTAAATCCGAAGAGATCGATCGACATACACTTTCCTATAATGTTGAATTCATCCTTTCTGAATATGAGAAGGCTATTGCCGTGCTACCTACACGCATTACTGATCAAGCTTGGATGGGACGCCTGACCAAAGGAGCCGCCATGGCAGCGAAGGGCGAATTGCTTTTGTATATGGCTAGACCGTTATTCAATGGTGCTAAATTCTTAACAGGGCTAAAGAATAAAGATGGTGAGAATTTGTTTCCACAAGTGGCTGATCCAAATAAATGGGAGCTTGCTGCACAAGCTGCAAAAGACGTAATCGATTTAAATCAGTACGCCTTGTACGAAGACAAAACAGAGACTGACCCGATGCGAAAGGCAATAAAATCATACTCAGGCGTCTTTTTTGAAGAATGGAATTCAGAAATTATTTGGGGACGTTGGATTAATTCAGGTTATGCTTACAATGTCAGGTCAGCTCCTCCACGTGTAGTGAAAGAAGGTTATGGAGGATTTTCACCATCATTAAAACTTGTAGACAGTTATCCTATGGCAGAGACAGGTCGTTTTCCTGTTACGGGGTATCAAACGAATGGCGCGCCTATCGTCGACGCGAGGTCGGGTTATTCTGAGACCGGCTTTACAGAGAATTTTACACATCCGATCGATAACTATGCACCTATTAAAGCACATAATTCCATTGTGGGACGAGATGCACGTTTCTACGCTTCCGTTTTGGCAAACGGGATGTATTGGATCAATACTTTCCAAGGACGGAAGTTAGTCACTTTTTTTACGGGAGGAACCTCTTCTTATACCCAAACTGGGGACTGCGTAAAAACTGGCTATTTATGGCGTCGCATGAGTGATCCGACGAACGACATCGAGGAAGGAAAATGGGGACAGTTTTCGTGGTCTTACTTCAGACTGGGCGAAATCTACTTGAACTATGCAGAAGCTTGCAATGAGAAACCAAATCGCAATGAAGCCGAAGCACTTAAATATGTGAATCTGATTCGTAAACGTTCAGGCTTAAATAATCTTGAAGAAGCCTATCCAGAGGTTAAGGGTAACAAAGATTTATTGCGCGAGCTCTTGCGTAAAGAACGTATGGTGGAGTTGGCATTTGAAAATCACCGATATCATGATGTGAGAACTTGGATGATTGCAGAAAAGGAATTGAATGAGTCATTTTTTACTAGAAATCTAGCGTCTACTAGCTTCGAAGGTTCTTGGACAAGAACCAATGCGATATTCCCTGGCAAGCGCTTGTTTCAACTGAAACACTACTTTTTCCCAATTCATCAAGATCAGTTGAGTGAAATGAGTAATCTGACGCAAAATTATGGTTGGTAAGCTAAATCGAGTAATTATGAGAAACAAATTAAAGCAGTATTTACTAATACTATGTAGCCTGATCACGTTTGCACATTTTTATGCCTGCGAGGATACCTTGCTAAATAATATGGTAGACGATCGTGTCTACTTACTGAAGTCTGGTTTGAACGAAACACAGGTTTACAATTTTGATCAAGCGACTGCGAAAGTGATTGTCGTGAAATCCGGTGTAGGACAGACGGAGAGAAAGGTGCGCCTTGACGTTAGCCCCAATGTCTTATCGGCTTACAATACAGCTAATCTAACCGATTATAAAGCGCTTCCAACTTCTGTGTATACACTACAGGCGGGCGAGCTTAATATACCTACTGATTCGCGAGAAGCTGTATTTGAATTTATAATCGATGTAGTGAAATATCGTGCAGCCTTAGCGAATGAACCAGGTGTTACTTTTGTGATTCCTTGTGAGGTCACCAATCTAAACCCTGGAGAACGGGATTCCGCAAAAATGCAAACCTTAGTGCTGCCGACGATTATAGAACCATATATCTATTTCAGTAATCCAGGCTTCAGAACAGAGAATAATGACATTACATCGAAATCACAAGATATACTACATTTTATCAATAAAATTGAAATCAATTATCCCGCGAACGGAGCTGTTCAATATACCTTAGGTATTCCCGCCAACAGTTCAAGTTTGATTGCCGAATACAATGCTACCCATAGTTCGAATTACGTGATGCTACCAACAGATGCTGTTTCACTGCAAACTACCGGGGAGATTATTCAAGGTGTAAATTATGGGAATTATACGTTTCAAATTTTGAAAAGTAAGCTTGCCAATAAGTATGGAAAATACTTGTTGCCGCTAAAAATAGAGCAGGTTTCTCAAAGCAAAATACACCCGACTGATAACATTGTACTTATACCATTTAACTACTATGAATAGACGATCTTTTATTAATAACCTCAGTGTATGCGGGGCATCTTTGACACTGAGCCCAACGCTGTTTAGCTTTACAAAAGCCCCAGAAAAAAAGATTCGATTTGCACTCATTGGAAAAGGAGGGATGGGTTCTGCAGATTGTAATACTGCACTTCGTGTGCCTCAAGCAGAATTAATAGCAGTTTGTGATATTTATAAGCCACGATTAGCCGCAGCGAAGAAAGAATGGGGGGAGCATCTAAAATTGGAAAGCAACTATAAAAATATTCTTGCCGATCCAACGATAGACGCTGTGATTATAGCGACGCCAGACCATTGGCATCAACGAATTGCTGTCGATGCTTTAAACAGTGGTAAGCACGTGTATTGTGAAAAGCCAATTATACATAAGCGCTCAGAAGCAAAAGCCCTAATAAAGGCACAGAAACAAAGTGGAAAGATTTTTCAGATGGGTACACAAGGAGTTTCTTCAGTGGGAATTCAACTTGCCAAGGTACTGCTGGAAAGCGGTATTATTGGGCCGTTGAATTTTGTGGATGCGCGGTTTTCCTCTGCGCCAGGAATGTTGAATAGCTTTCAAGCGCCTGCAGAAGCCACTCCAACAAATCTTTGGTGGGATCAGTTTATTGGTGAGGCTCCCAAGCAAGCATTTACGCCACAGCGTTTCTTTGCATGGCGAAATTGGAGTGACTATGGAACTGGCCTTGCAGGCGATCTATTCGTCCATGTTTTAGCGAGCATCCACTACATTACGGGCTGTAAGCAGCCAAAGAAAGTGTATTCGGACGGTGATATATTATATTACAACGATGGCAGTCGAGATACGCCAGACTTGATTTATTCACTATTCGACTATACAATGCCGGATGAGAAAAGCCACTTTAAGGTTTCGCTAGGAGCCAACGTTTTAGATGGAGTATCTAAGCAATGGGGAAGTACAGATTTTTCGATGATTGGGCTAAAAGGCACTATGCGCGTGACTTGGGATACTGTAACTATAAAAACGCATGGTACAGTAAACACGGAAGGATTGGAAGAACGATTAGCTCAGCTTCCAGGCTTTGGTGCGATGAGGAAAATCTCCGATTACGAAGTTCAATTCTCTGCAAATCCGGAATATCCAGATGCGCATTTTTTACATTTTCAAAATTTCTTTCATGCAATCCGTGATAAAAGTGAGAGCGTCGCACCTGTAGAGTTTGGTGTTTATGCTTCATCTGCGGCATTGATGAGTTTTGAAAGTCAAATGAAAAAACAAATAATATAACAGCTAAAAAGATGAAAGCAATTAAGTTTAAAATATTGACGCTTTGCATGCTCATTATACTAGGTGGGGAAGCATTCGCTCAAAAGCCATTAGAAAAAGGTTTTACTTATTTATTCGATGGGAAAAACCTCGATGCATGGCAAGGTAATACAAAAGAATACGTATTGGAGGATCAATGTATTGTGATGAAACCTACTCAAGAAATGGGTGGTAATCTGTATACTAAGCAAACCTTTGATAATTTTATATTACGTTTTGAGTTTTTATTAACACCAGGTGCTAATAATGGACTGGGTATTCGACACGATATTGTTTCTAATGATAAAGGGTATTCAGGAATGGAGCTACAAATCTTAGACAATGAGGATCCGCAGTATAAAGATCTAAAAGCGTATCAATATCATGGATCTGTATACGGCATAGCGCCAGCAAAGCGTGGGTTTTTAAAAAAACCAGGCGAGTGGAATACCGAAGAAGTGATCGCAAATGGAGATGAAATTACCGTGAAAGTTAATGGCGAAGTTATTTTAAGAACAAAGCTGACGGAAGCGTTGAAAGGCAAGTCTGCTGACAGTTATATGCCTGCAGTATTAAATAAATCTGGACATATTGCATTTCTGGGCCACGGTACAGTCGTGAAGTTTAGAAATATTCGCGTCAAATCTTTAAAATCGAAGTAGATTAATATCGAACACTATCGATATCACTCAAGAATAAAACAAAAAAGAAGCTGTCTAATTGGACAGCTTCTTTTTTGTTTAGCATCGATGCGTAGGGCTAATATCAATTTCAAATTGATATTATAAATCGGGCTTAATACTAAACTATACTCGATTGATGTTATTTAATCCATACAACTAACTTCTACTTAGCTATGATCATACCCAATAATGGATTCTGCAATATGTAATCCCGAAGTAACTACTGTCGAAGTTGAAAATGACGCAATAGCAACGGTTTTTGTTAATGGTTCCTGTGTATTTACGGCAACTGCATAGGCAACTTTCGCTATATAATCCGTTAAGCAGGATGTTTCTTCAATGATAGCATTACTTCTAGACTTGCTTGCTGGAATCTTGGATATTTCATAGAAATGATAGCATGATACCGCAAGCGCAGGAATACACAAGATTGCACTAATGATGGATTTGGTTCCTCTACCATCTTGAGAGATTAAGCTTTTCATAATATTTGCAGGCGCTGCGAAAAAAGCTTGAAATTTATCCAAGAAAATTATGGTATTTAAGATATCTAAACCCGAGGCGGTATAGCTAATTACTTTCATAATCGGCTGTTTAAGTGGGTTTTGCGGAGCTAAAATGTTGGTTACAACACCAATTCCGGAATGTAGGGTCGAAATACCACCGTAAATCAGGGAGAATGGATTACATGTAGAGAGAAAAAATGCCTCTCCAGCTCCGGTTATAGCTTTTAGGACACCTAATATGCCGCAAGATATCTTTCCACATATAAATATATTACCCACAAATCTTGGACTTAATGTTGCACTAGGTAAGTTCGAAGTGTATAGCGCTGCTGGATTAACGAAGTAAACCTGTTCTTGATTCCCTGTGATATGAACAGCTTGTAACGGTGTTTGCTTAGGGCTAAACAATAAACTACTAACTTGTTGCGTGTTTCTAAAAAGGGCTTCTACCTCCTTAAATGTACTTGCTTTGAGGATTCTCTGTGTGTCTTGATCATCGCTAAAAGGAGCTTGTTGATTAATTGTTTTATAAAGTATTGTCGTCGGAATTGCTGTAATCCATCCCAAAATGTCTAGAATTGATGCATCAGGGATATTAAAATAGTTGAGAATGTCACTCACTACAGGGATATGGATTTCAGTGTCAAGTGCATCAATTGCGAAATTCATAAAGTAAATTAATAAATCAAACAGTGCATCGATAATTACCTGGGTTGATTCAAGTACGGTTGACCCTAAAATACTTAAGATTCTTTTTAAGACTTCCGCCAGCGTTAAATTTGCATAATCATGGATTAACTCCTGAATCTCTAAAAGTCCCTGGTCTAATACTTGCCCTTCTCTCTTAAGTGCTTCAAATAATATATCCATGAGACCCTGTGCTTCAATTGGCGTTTTTAAATCTTGGAAGGATACGATTTTGACGTTCTGTATATGTTCCTCAAAATGCGATAGTAATAAATCGCCTGGCGCAGATACTTCTAGATTTGCCTTGGCATTATTGTCCATCTTAGCATGTGCCGCATCGCCTAGTGCTGACCAATCTGCAATTCCACCCCAGTCCTTAATACGACTAATAAATTCACGCATCTGCGAATCAAAGGAGACCTTTACTTGTTTTATTTGATCAACCTGTTCTACTAAAAATAATTTGCTTAAATGCTTGAAAATAGCTTTTGTAACCTTAATATCCTTGACAGCAAATAGGTATTGTAAGAACTTTAAAAGTTTTGTTACACCGGTTTTTACTACCTCATAAATCCATTGCAATGCTGCGGTGACTTTCTCTATACAGTCTAACACACCTTGGTATACTTTACCCGAGATACGGATAACTAAGCGCCAAACGCCTGCTATCGTATCTTTAACGACGTCAATAATATAATTGATACCTGATTTTAACCAGTTAAAGATATCCCCAAGTTCGCAGAGTATAGTCTGACCATATCCCTCCAAATACATTGTATTACCATAGTTCAGTAGCAAATCGTTGGATCTAATTTTACTATTGAGTCGCTGCATAATATAATGCTCATCGCTCATCGTTTTGTAAGCTTCCGCTAAGAGGCTGTTGGTGCTTGCCAAAATCTTTAAATCATCGGAAGAAATCTCAGCAGCAATTAAGGCTTCCGAGCTACCATCTATATTTTTTATTGTGGCATTTCTCAACTCTTGTTCAGTATTCAACAAGGCTATTTTTTGAAATGGTTTGTCCATCGGGTTAATTAAAACCGTATTGCCAGCATGATCGTCGATATACAGCTGCGCTCCAGAAACATCATCTATTTGTTGCACAATCCGTAGTATCCCTTTGCTATTGCTAGAAACCGAGATCGCATTTTCGGAGAGTTCATAGTAGGAGCCATTGATATATACAACACAATTTGTACTCGCTTTAATTGACAGCTTAGATTCTTGATTTATTGTTTTTTCATCGTCTAAGAGTTGAACAAGGGTGCTATAACTGTAGAATTGCTTTGCTTTTTCTTGAATAGCGGCCTCAACATATACTTGTTGAGAATCCCATAGACCAGTAATGGGCGATTGAGCATGTTTGTAGAATTTATCATCCTCCGTGTAAAAAAAGGCTTTACTTGCATCCTTCTGCGTAACATATGGAGCAATGTGATTGATGTTATGATAAATTGGAATGGGGGTAGACCAAGAATTGCTGTTTAAAGATTGATCAACGCTTGCCTGAGTATAAAACAATTCTTTCGCTCGATTTAATCCCCATACTACATATTTGTTTTCTGAGAAATACCCTATTAAATTCTTTACACCCTGAAATAACTCGTTGTTAAGTATTAATTCGCCTTCGGCGCCCTCTTTCAGGTTATCAGGACTAAAATAATATAAGGACCCCTCAGCGGCAACAAATAAGGATGATTCATGCTGTTCGTTTTGTACGACTGTAATTGCAATTGCCCCTTTAGGGACAGTTAAGCGTGTAATTGTCGGGGGAGCCTCTGGATTAAATGGATTGTATAGCGGGCTGTAAAGCAGCTCGGTTTTACCGTGAATCGTTCCTAAAGTAAATATCCCTTCTACTAATTCGCCTTTTCGACGGCCTAAATTACTGATCGCTCCAGGTTCTAGGTCTCCTCCAATAACCATTGCCTTCCAATGTGCACCTTCTTTCGGGTTTTGCTCTATGTAATATCGTTTAATAAAAGGGGATGAGGGCGTAAATTCCTCTTGCGAGATGTCTGCAACAAGGTATTGCCCATCCTTGGCCTCAGCAACATATAGATTTTCAATATTGGGTTGGATATGCAGGTGACTGGGATCATCAAAAGCTAAAGGCGTCCAAGTTGGGCCGTGGTGTAATTGAGTTAGACCCGTCAACGTGCTGCCATTGGAAACAAAAAGCTGGTCCTTTCCATTAAATTGTACTACGATAGCCAAGCTTAACTGATCATTCTGTAGATTTTGAGCAGCAAAAAAATCCTTTATACTATATTCTTGATTCGCAAATTGGTTGGAAATCGTATTAGCGATATTGCTTTGTTTCCATCCTGCAGCAACACCGTTTACTTGCTCGGTCATGTAGAATCCACCATCTTCACCAATGGAGAAAAGTAGGGATCTGCCATCATGAGTTTCTAAAGTTTGTACTTTTTTTTGGGGTGCCACTTGGCTTAATTGACGGAAATTGTAAAGCATTTCCGTTGAGTAGGTTATCTTTCTTGCCATGATTATGTCTTTTAAAAATTGATTATTGTGTTATTTTCCTTCCAGCGATAAAATAAATTCCGGTGTCGGGGAATACAGAAGTGATGGGTCTTTTCGTACGGCGGATAAGATAGTTTTGATTTGTTCTGGCTTAAGCGCTGTGGAGGTGTAGATGACATTAGCGACCAGATCTTGGTTGTCAGAGAACTTGGCGTTCAAAAAGCTAAAGGTGTTGCTGCCTGGAAAAACCCAAGCACTACCTCCGTTAAGTAGTTTTAATATTTGTGAAGAATCGTTTTGGATATACCGATTCACATAATTTTTAACGTCTTGTTTTACTTCATTTACCGTTTTCGTAATCTGACCTGCAGTTATCAATTTGGTGTAAAAGCCAATTTCAATTTTATCAGATTCATCCGTAATTCTCGGGCCATCCCCCCAATCGCAGCTGATTTGGCCATAGCTGTCTACAGCAATCTGATAATTTGTCACAACCTTCGTTTTGCAAAAGTTACCCTTCACACTTCCGCCCTCAATACCGATATTCAGATATACCGTAATGATTGTTTCTAATCGAATCGTATTTCCAATCAGAAACACGTCGGAGTTTACATTGTATTCACATTTAATGTTACCCCAAATGATATACCCACAAAATTTATAGTCTTTGGCAGAATCATTAGATTGGTAATTAAATGTCAATATCTGATCAGGTTTATAGTCGTGTAACTGATAAGAATAGGGGGAGTAATTTGGTTTAATGCCATAGCCAAATTCAACACTTAGACAATATGCCTTAAAGGAAACGTCAGGGGTTTTAAGAATGTTAGGTAAGCTGGATGAAAAAACCTGATTTAAGTAATCTCTAAAGACTTCCTTATTGATGGAAACTACCCCTGCATATTGTCCAATTTTCTCTTGTTCGACCCAGTTCCATGAGAAAGGTCTTCCATAAGGCATTAAACTACCTTTGCTCATCAATAGGTAATTTAGCGTATACGCTTTGTACAGATTACTAGGATTACCGTTTCTATCTTTATGGGCCGAGACAACAAAATTTAGATCTGTTGGTACAAATGATTCTGATATCCTAGGCGATTTCTGTCCAAGTGCGGCAAAACCCAGCATGATGCCACCATTACTAGCGAGCTCATTAATGTAGCATTTAATGAAGATTTCTTTTAGGTAACGGTAGGCCATAGAATTCGGGTCTAAGCCGTCAATTTTAGGTTCCTGGCTTAAATGGGCAACATTTAGGTCTAAAAATAGCTGTTGTATACTGAATAAATCTTTGCCATAGTTTTTAATTGCCGCTTTTGTTTTTTCTGGCAGATCATCAAAATGACTATCAATCGAAGCTGACCTTAAATCTAAATTTACTTTGAATTGAAATACCCATAAATTGTACTGCTGGCTTTGGGATAGGGAAATCCATTGAAGTTCCCCTTTGTCATTTTGTTCTAAGGCAATAACATGAAACGACTTGCAAATCATATTATAGGTAACGTTGGTTCCTTCTTGATTTAATTCAATGACTGGGGGAATATTAGATATAGGGAAATCGGGTAATCCCAATTCGATTTGAAAAGCAAACTTGAAGTTCTGATCCTGAAGTCTTTTGATTCTTTCATCAGTTATCGGAATATCTGTAGGGAGTTCAAAAGGATTAAATTTTAATTTTTCTTGTAGTTTATCAAAATCTGTTAGAATGGGTTGCTGGCGTTCCGTGGTGCTTAAGAATGCCTGTGTAAAAGGTTTCAGATGAAGATTGGCTAACCATTCCTTCATTCTCGCATCCAATGCAATGCCGGTAGTCGATACGACCATATGATAGCCGTAGTTTTTGTTCGATAGGTTTGATTGTGTCTCGCTCATGATTTTGTTTGATTAGAAATGAGATTTCATAACCAAAGTTCATCAAATGTGGAGCAGCTTTTTAGGAAGGAATTACCTGTTTTGCATAATTAGGTATTATTACCTAAAGGGTTATTCAGAAAGATTTCATTCGGGTCGATGATCTTTTTTTGGATGGCGTATAAGACTAAACCGGCAATATTTTTTGTTCCAGTTTTTACGAAAAGATTGTTTTTATGGCCTTCCACAGTACGTGCGGTTATAAATAAGGTTTCTGCGATTTCTTTAGCTGTTTTTTGTTCCGCAATAAGTTTCAGCACCTCTATTTCTCTTTGTGATAGATTCTCTGGGTTTAAGCTGGGTGCAGGCAGAGAACTTGGAAGCTGCTCACGAAGTAATTGCACTTGCTCAGGGAGTAAATAAAATCCATTTCGGTGAACTTCTTCGATAACTCGTAGGAGCAAGGTCGGAGATAAGCCCTTCGCAACAAAAGCGGCAGCACCCAATTTCATCATGTATCCTAGGAAATGATCCTGATAATGGGAGGATACAATAATGGTAGCGATGCTAGGAAAATGCTCCTTTAAATATTGACAAAAAGCAATCCCATCCATGCCTTCCATTTTTAGATCGATCAATAAAAGATCGGGTACTTGTTTGCATTGCTCCAAAAGCTCAATAGCGTTTTGAGCTGAAATAACTGCAAAATCTACTTGGATATTATCCTGTTGCTCCAAAAATCTTTTTAATAAGTCAACAATTAAAAAATCATCATCAACTAATCCAACACATATTAAGTCTTTCATTTTTTGAGTACAATTAAACAGCTAAATCCTTTGTTAACATTCCTTATTTTCAATAACCCTCCGATTTGAAGGATGCGATCATGTATGCTTTTAAGCCCAATACCTTTGATACTATTATCTTTCATTCCTAATCCATTGTCGCTGTATTTTATACATAGACCATTACTCGTTAGTCTTAAATGGAAGTCTATTTGCGTAGCGTGAGCATGTTTTATCGTATTTGTGCAAAGTTCTTGAACAATACGTAGAATATGTAATTTAACCGCGCTATGGAAATCTTCAGCGCATCTTTTATCATGGGTCAACGCTATGTTGAACTGTAATTTATAGCGATTTATCTGACTACATAATTGATCCGTCAATTCAGTTTCATTTAATAAGGGAGGATACAAATCATGGGACAATTGCCTGGAACTATCTATGCAATCTTGCAAATAACTGTCCATCTGTTCTTGGCTGATCCCTAGCGGAATGGATATTCTCAAAATGGTGAGCTTTCCAATAATGGCATCATGGAGATCTTGAGCAAAGCGCTTACGTTCTTTTTCCTGGTTAAATAAGGTAGCCTCGCGAAGGTCTACTTCATGTTCGTGTTTTATCCGCTGATCGCGGAGTTTTTGTTGAAATTTGCTTTGGATTCCCTTGTAAATAACAAATAAAGAAACCGATAATAGTAGGCCAACAAAAATGATAATTGCGATAAACCAGAGGGCTAAGGTTTCTTGCTTTTCCCATAACGCCACAGGTGCTGGATCAGTAATCCGTAATAGGTAATGACTAAAATTAAAAAGAAACTCCATAAGATAATGCTGATTTCGCTAGGTGCATTGATAATAAAATTGATCGGTAAATACATGATGAAGGCTAGGCCAAAGTAGAAGATAAAAATGGCATTTAATCTTAAAGGTAATGAATTTGGACGGCCCTTCTTGATAATATCTAAAGCGTACAGAATACCACTTAAGCAGATAAAAGCGGAGCCAAAGCTTCGAGTGTAGGTTTGGAATAGGTTGAAATGACTTTGGAAATCAAAAAGTAAGTCATACAACATGTACACAACCAATAGTCCAGAAAGGCTTAAACCAATCCACTTGTAATTTGGTAATAAAATAATATAGTAGATAAAGCTAAATAGAATGATTTCTATCATAGCGAATCCGGTAATGAAACCAAGGTTTTCCTTGAATATAGAGGACCAGAACCTACTTCCTAAATCGGCAGCTAAGGCCAACAGCAAGTATAAAAAAATGAGTTTTTGATAAGGTAATTCCAGTTTTTTATAACGAATAATTCCTGTAATGCCCAAAATTAATATTATGGGCACTAGCCAGGTCATACCATCTAAAATTCCAATCATTAAGTATCCTTAGTTGTCTAACAGGAAATAATTTTCCATGCTTGGTGGATAGGGAGGCACTAGACGTACTGTATCATAGCTTTCCGTTGACTCCTCCAGCTGATCAGTAGATAGATTCTTAAGGATTAAATCGAGTTCATAATCAACCTGCTTATTGTCTTTTGCCTTTTTAATGGCGAAATATGCTCTGTTATTTTCAGTAATAAGATCATTCACCGGAACATTGAAACACCTAACTAGATTGTGTTTTAACGCGGATTTTCGAATGAGGTATCTTTTAGGATTCTTCTGCCATCTTTTAATGCGCTTTCTTGCTTTCTTATCTTCAATAGATTCCCCTAATTGATCCTGATTCGACAGTGACATCGGACTGCAAATATGTAAATGGCTATTGATGTTGTCTTTAAAACCAGCTTTATCAAAAAGATCCAAAATCACAAAAAACTTGATGTCTTTATGATCCGCGGAAATCCCTGGATAAACATGAACATATTCAGCTTCTTGCTGAAGTTGTTTATCAATCGAGAAATCGAAATGATTAAATTTTCCTAATACATCAATAAGATTTTTGATGCCATCTTTCTTATTTAAAAGATTCGCCCAATTGCTTAGGTACTCCTTAATTTCTTTTAATTCCATTTGAGGTAAGGTTATGGGTTGATACTTATCTGCGATATTACCCAAAATTTAATGGATTTCAAACCGGATATTTAAATACTTTAGTTATTTACATTTGTTTGAGAAGAGGGAAGTCAATCAATGAAAAATTAGGTGAAAAGGTAGGAGGGATGGGATTGGAATGTTTGATTTAGATCTATACTGAATGTGGAATAAATAATTGCTTATGTATATTTCTTTCTTAAGGAGATAAGGTGTATAAGTTTTAGAACCAGATGAAAAAAATATTTCCAGGAATCAAATTAGAAATATTGTTAAATAGATAGTAATCAGTGTTTTGTGATTGATGTACCAACCGAAGGTAGTTAAAACAAAACGAGAAGAAAGTATAATTTACTATAAATTTCTTATGATACTTTCCCTCAGTGATCTAGGTTCTATGATCAAATCTATAATTGTTCTATAGAATATCTTAAAAAACAGTCTGAAATGCTCTAAACGCAATAGTTTCCGATTGACTCCCTACTTGTTTTCTTCCGAACGAGATCGCTTTATATTTACAAGCGCCTTTACCATTTCTAGAACAAAAGCGTCGATTTATAAAGGTTCTAAAGCAAATATTAGTCGATTATACAGATGACCCAATTTATATCAATTTCTTTGGTGGCGTGATTAATGTCATATACTGTGAGTTATTTAAAGCCAAATACAAAGATAATTCATAACGACTTTGAAAATTACAAATCAAGGCATGAGAATAAACCCAACACCACCAATTTGTTGAATAAAATTGGAAATATAGTAAAAGACTTTTTCGAATTGCTTTCTAAAGCGACATTTTAGAAATTAGTAAAGCAAAATGATTATAGCACAGATTGACATCCGAAAGGACTAGTATGTTTGACCCTATATTATAAGCTGCTCTGTGAGCAATATAAAGATTGCAAAGATTTTTACGGCAAATCGTCCTCCCTATCTACTGATAGTAGCTCCTACAATTCCAAAGGCTATTGGAAAATAAAAGATTATTTAGACGTACTGCGCATATTAGATAATCATGTTTATATCAATTCGAATAAATCTAGTGTTGTTGAGTTGTGTGACTGACTCCAGACTAGAAGCAACGGTTCGAATCAATTCCTAGGAGCTAATTTGAAGACAATCAACGGTCCAATGAATTATAATTCGACCTAAACAGATATGTTGTATTATCTCTATACGAATCTTATGTGATGCTAAGTTAAAAATAGCACATTTCTATATGTGCTATTTTTTTTGTACGTTTGGTTTTAAAAATTAGAACGTTTGGTTTTTGCGTTTATAGGTCGTGTAGCCTTACCCTTTTTCAAACAGTGAATAAATATAAAAACGCGTATTAAGAAACCAATTGTTCTTCAGCGTATAACCATGGGCTTAATCCATTTAAAGCTTTGTGAGGATGATTACTATTGTAATCAATCTGCCATTCATAGGCCAGTGCATTTACGTGGCTGATTGATTCAAATAAATAAGCGTCTAACACATCTTCTCTGAATGTACGATTGAAGCGCTCAATATAAGCATTTTGAGCAGGCTTGCCAGGTTGGATATATTGTATTTCTATTCCATGATCGCTACAAAAATCTTTGAAAACTTTAGCTATAAATTCTGGTCCATTATCTGTTCTGATACGCTTTGGTTTTGCTCTGTGTAACAGTAATTCTTGTATTTTTTGCACCAGCCTTGTTGCAGGAATAGAATAATATGCTTCGTTAAGTAAGGCTTCTCGATTATAATCATCAATAATATTGATAACTCTAAACCTTCTCCCATTAGCTAGAGAATCGCTCATGAAATCGATCGACCAGGTGTCATTAATGGAACCTGGAACAAATAATCGTTCTTTGATTCTAGCTGGTAGGCGTCGTTTTCGCTTCACTCTAAGCTTTAAATTAATATTACGATATACACGAAGCACTCTTTTTCGATTCCATAGAAGACCCTCCATTCGGATCTTACCAAAGTAAGTTTCAAATCCTCGTGTAGGATATTTCGTTGAGAGATCCATCAGTTTATCAATAATGATCTGGTCATCTTTTTTATGAGCATAGTAGTACATACTACGACTCATGCAAACAATTTTGCAGGCTCTATGGATACTGATCCCTTCCGCTTCAATTACACCTTCAATCAGCTCTTTACGTTCACAGAGCTTTAAAGCTTTTTTTCAATGATGTCTTTTAAAATACGATGATCCAAGCTCAAATCAGCAAACATTCGCTTTAAACGGCTATTTTCTTCTTGTAATGCTTTCAACTCTTTCAAATGCTGGGCATCCATACCGCCATACTTTTGCTTCCATTGATAGAAAGTGGATGATGTAATACCATGTTCCCGACAAATGTCGCGTGTCGATTTACCGGATTCATATTCCTTTAGAATACTGACAATCTGATGCTCTGAAAATTTGCTCTTCTTCATAATGTTTAACAAACTAATTTAACATTTTTAATTGGTCTGAAAAACGGGGAAGTCTACCAAAACGGGGAAGTCTACCCTCTCATATTATTAACTAAATGGTTAATGCATTTTCTGTTGGAAATTATGTGATTCGATACTTATATTTCAATTAATTTTTGATCTGTACTAAAAAGATGATATACTTTTATTGAATTGAGCTTATTTACACTTTCATTATTTAAATGAATAAAACTATTCTTAATTAATTGAAAGAGTTTTATCTCCGTTTGATATGTACCAATTATTGAAAGAAGGTAATTCAAATGTGTTAGGTGAGGGTGTCTAGAATATAATTGCTTAACCAATTAGTTCAGTGTAAGTTACATCATAATATGATTAAGGAATATTATTAAATGAACTGATCAATTAAATTTTGAACCGTATTAATACAAAAACACCCAAAACTTGGTGTAGTTTTGGGTGTGAATCTTGTAAAGTATTGAATTACAAGTCTTTATGTGGAGGTAATGAGGGTAGGAATGAAATCTTAAAATCTATTTTGTTTTTCTTGGATGGGTTGAAAATTTAATTGCATTAAAGAATTGTGCAGTGAACGGAGGTATCTCAAGTAAATTAATTCACAACTGATGGATGCGACTAACTATAAAAGTTGATTATTCATATCGATTTTCGATGTTACCAACGCTTTGAAATTTGCTCATTCATGTTTCTGGTGTTTTGACTTAAATGTATTTTAATTAATTTTAATAAAAAGCGTGACACATTAGTATCGTCACTTCTGGTAAAGATCCGTTAGTTTATCTATGTAGGAGGTAAATTGATTTCGAAAAAATATAGCAATAAATATATTCTGATTTTTCTTCTGAATATTTTACAGTTTTAACAGAGAAGCTATTGTATTACTAGTTGAATAGGTTGTTAATCGTGTGCGCTTTGTTCAAAATATTTTCATTTGTTGATAACTAATTTTTAATTGTGTGTTGATGCAAACCTTTTAGATGCCAGGTGAGTTAGAGTGTTGCTTGCTGGAGTGATATTCGTTTAATTATAAGTCATTTATCCTTCAAATTATCTGTTTTTAGCATGCTTCAGTCTTTTTCAATAAACAACATAATTAAAATTGGTTTCATAGATGTTGCTAAGATTTTTAATTTTTTAAAATAGCAATGAAATATATTTTGTACTTCGAGGCTTAGGTCGCACATATCAAATTTATAATTGCGTACAAAAGTTTCTTTTCCAAGAGCCGAATCAATTCTAGCAGCGTCAAAAAGGATTATGAAACTGCTGTATAAGTTTATACGACGTCCAAAATGCAATATTACTTTCAGCGCCTTGGTTTTTATTTACGCCGTAGCTTTCTAGACCATCGTAACAAGATTTTTCTTCTGCGTTAAAGAGTGATTGTTTTTGATCATTTTCTCCTAAATACCATAGAAAAGCTTGTCTCGCGCGATTTAAGTAATTAGATTCTTCGTTTTCATGGTATAGTTGTAAATATAACATGATGGTGCTTGGGATTTCAATCGCTTGTTGACCATTGCGATTCGGGCGCTCATTTTTTATATACCATCCCGCGTTGCCAATACCAGAAAAGTGGTTGGCTGGGAATGTGCTCGCTTCCAAAAACAAAATAGATTCATATGCGATGCTGGCCCACGCTGAAGAATTGAAATATTGAGAAGCGCGCAGTAGGCTCAATGGAATAATTGAATTATCATACGTGATTATGTTTTCGTACCAAGGCCATGTCGCAGTGGAATTAGTTTGGAATTCATCAGCGAGAAATGTTGCAAACTGGAATGCGATTCGATGATATTGCTCATCGCCTGGGCTAAATTCTAGGGCGTGTACTAATCCCATTAGGCTATATGCGACGGCACGTACCGACTTGAACGATTTTATAGTAGGCATACCGCGATTGAATAAATCACAGATAATGGGATGATAAGATGACCAGCTTGGTTGGGATAGGACAAAGCCCAAACTCCAAATACAGCGGGCGATAGAATCATCTGATGCCGTTTCATCTAGAAATTGATTTTCAAAATTCATAAAATTTCGAAAAATTCCCTCCTCGGTTTGTGCATATTGAATGAACGATAAATAGGTACGAAATAACGATTCCTCTAACAATTTGTCCCATGATCTGTTAGACAATGCTAAGAGATATAACGCTCGACTCACATCGTCTAAACAATAACCGTGATGATAATTGGGAATCTGATAAATCGCGTGTTGAAATATTCCAATACCATTACTTAGGCGATGAATATAAGTTAGATCAAACTTTTCTTCTTTTATAAATTTTTCAATTTGTCTTTCGAGCTTTCGATCGTTGGCTCCTTGTCCATTAACTTCCAATTCGACTCCTATTTTGAACGTTTGCTAGTACTATAGTTTTTCTGATTCGATTTTTGCGAGGCATTTGAGACAGCGAATTTGTTCCTGCGACAACTTCTTTAACTAGCATCAATTGCTGTTTTCCCACATTGGACCATGACATCTTTTTGCCGTAAACTAATGCCTTGTTACGGTAGCTATTCATCAGCAATGAGTTGTTAATTAAGCTTTTTATACAGTAGGCAAGACCATCGGAATCATTGAAATCAAAGAAGCATCCGCGTCCTTGCGCTAGCAAATCTTTAGCATAAGCATAAGGGGTTGAAATGACGGCCGCACCTGCACCTAAGGCAAAGGAAAGTGTTCCACTGCTCATTTGATTCGCATCTGGGTAAGGAGTTACGTAAATATCACATGCCTTTAAGTAAGTTTGCAACAAAGTATCACTGGCAAATTTGTCTACGAAGCGCACTTTGCCAGTTAGCTTGTGACTTGCAGCACGTTGTATTAATTCTTGTTTATAGGAATCACCCTCTTGCAGATATACATTTGGATGTGTTGTACCCAATATGATATATATGAAATTTTCTTCTTTTATCTGAGACACTGCGTCGATAGCCACTTCATAACCTTTACTTCTTCCAAGTAGGCCAAAGGACAGCATTACAATTTTGCCTTCGAGGCCCAGCACTTCTCTAGCATCTTCTGCACTTATTTGGAAGTCCGGAACGCCGTGCGGAATGTGTCGAACTTTCGCTTTGGGAATACCGTAGTTTTGCAACAAGACATTAACGGCACGTGTTGTCATTACAGTGATAAGAGTAGATAATTTTGAGCAATTTTCAATTACTTCACGTTCAGAAGCACTAGGGTTCTCCAATACGGTATGTAGATTAGAAATCACGGGAATTTGAATTTTTCTGAGTAGATCGAGAATATATTTGCCCGCTTCTCCAGCGAATAACCCAAACTCGTGTTGTAATATACAACAATCATAATTCTGAGTAGCAATCCATTCTGCCGCTCGTAAGTATTCACTCGGAAGATCAAATAAAAACTTATATTTGACTTCTTTTGGAAAACTCTTTTCCGTACCATTCGAAACTGCTAAAATACTAACATCTACACCTTGAGCGGCCAAAGACTTGTATAAATCATGACTAAAGGTGGCGATACCACATTTTCGCGGCAAGTAGCTGCTGATAATTAATATTTTCATTCGATTGATCTATTAGTGAAATGTCGGTGCGACTCGCTATTATAACAACTGAAAGGGCTAAATTGTTCTCCCTTGCGGGAAAGTATTTAGAAAGTGTCAAACATCAGTCGAAGATATCTGTTGTTAAGTTGTTTTCCTAAGACATTAGACATGGGGATTGTTGTAAATCGTAAAAATATATTCTTTAAACCGAAGTTAGATCGTGTCTTGGCGCGAAAGTTTGTCCTGTCTCAAGAGCGCACGATTAAGATCGTTCAGCGCGTTTTGAAGATGAGTTCCGCTCAAAAGGTGGGTTTGATTACGCAAATACTACGAAACTACGCTGGTCGGCATCGGAGCATCTTGAATATTTTAGAACGTAATTTTTTAGTGGCTGAATCGGCATTGAAGGTGTTAAATATTCAAGTGCAGCAGCTTTCAGAAGACGATCGCATGCTGATAGGTTCATTTTTCACCATGGAATATTCTATCGAAGCCGCAGCCTATTTTAACCCTTCAATTGTAATTTCTCCTGACCAATCGCAAACTTTAGAAGGGGAGAAGAGGATTATTTTGAGTTTTCGTGCAGTTGGAGAAGGCCATCTCTCATCTATTGTTTTTTGCTCAGCACTTATCGATAATCATAACGACATTCATATTGACGCCGTAGGGACATTGTTGGATAAGCCTAAGCAAATCAAGAACCACATATATAAGAAAGACGATTTTTTGAATAAACTGCGAGAATTACAACAGGCTGATGACTACTTTTATAAAATCGTTGATGTTAAATTAACAAATAGTTTTACTTATGATGAGCTCCAACGATTTGTAAGGGAGATTAAGGCTGAAGAAGATCTAAATCACGAGGCAAATATTTTAATGCAACAAATGCTTTGGCTTGCTTCATCTCATTACGAGATTGCGTATTCACATGACACTTTAATCTCTGAGCGGGTTATTTTTCCTATAAGCGACACTGAAAAGAATGGAATTGAAGATGCTCGTTTTGTGCGCTTCGTTTCTGAAAAAGGAACTGTGACATACTACGCGACGTACACGGCGTATGATGGACATTCCGTTTTGCCTAAACTCTTATCGACTAAGGATTTTGTTCATTTCAAAGTGCAGCCGCTAAATGGCAAAATAGTAAACAAAGGTGCCGCATTGTTCCCTAGGAAGATTAACGGCAGCTATGCGATGCTTTGTCGTGTTGATGGAGAAAATAGTTATATCGTTTTTTCTAAATCTGTCACGGATTGGCATTCAGATATTACCTTAATTGCTGAACCAGAGTTTCCTTGGGAATTTATTCAAGTAGGTAATTGCGGATCACCTATAGAGACTTCTGAAGGATGGTTGGTTATTACACATTCTGTTGGACCTATGCGTGAGTATGCGATTGGCGCAATGTTGCTCGACTTGGACAATCCAACACACGTTATTGGCAAATTAAAAAGACCTTTGCTCTGGGCAAATGAAGAAGAACGTAATGGATACGTACCGAATGTTGTTTACTCATGTGGCCAGATCATCCACAATGGAGAGTTAATATTACCATACGCATATTCTGATCAGGAATCTACTTACGCGACGATAAACTTAAAGGAACTGTTAAGTGAACTAATTGAATCGATGACCTAAAAATTCATTTACTTAATTTATCATTTTATTGTTGATCGGTATTGAAACTTATATCGAATATCCTATTAGAAATGAACGAGGTAGCATGCTTCACCGCGTATTTCAACGAAAATTTTTTAGCTAGTGCTTGCAGACAACTGACAAATAGGATTAGTTTCTATGATAAACATGATTATAATTTCTTCACGAACAGATTGAGATCTCTGATCTTTTTTTTTAATCAATAAATGAGTAGAGAATGCATGCCTCGAAGCTAATTGCTCTTTAGTAAATACCAGTGAATGATTCCAGGAAAATATTTAGCAGGATAGCTCTTGTTGTAGCAATTTCGTATTCAAAAGACCAGATAATTAACAGAATATTTAACCAAGTACATTTTGCTTGGCTATCGTACATAAAACTATCACTGAATTGCATGTTGAAAGAAACTAAAGTTTCAGTATTGGAGTTGGATTATAAAAACTATTATAAGTAAAGCGAAGCATAAATATGTCGTCTATACATTGTTATGGAAGCACAGATTATTTAGAAAGTGCCGTTGACTTTTTCTCCTGTTTTAACTTAAATATCATGAAAAAGTAGAGTACTAGTATAAATTGCGCGTACCCATAAACTGCATCTTCAATTGGAATAGTACCTATGCGTATGCCGAGAAAATCTCCAGGATTATAATTTACGATCGGAGCGTTTAATGCCGTTCCTGTCAGTATGCCATTTACAGGGAAAAAACCTAACATTAGAATGCTATAAACTAGGGAGGCTTTAGCTATCCAAATTACACGTACTACAAAATGAAGATAGATAATACTAAATAGGGTTACAAGTGCTGTTACTAAAGTGTAAATTTTATCATAGTGCAATAGAGCGGCTAATGAACAAGTAATTACTGTAATGAATGCAATTAAATTGTTGAATCCCGATAGCCAGTCTAATTTGAAGAATTTGTCTATACAGAAGTATGTGAATACGCAGGAAAAAGGAATACAGATAAAAAATAACCATTCTTCAATTGGTAATTCTGCGACTTGAAAACCAAGAGTATAAGTCTTATTAAACCACCAAACTCCTTTACTTGTAAACCAAATGTCCCAAGCAATAAATGGCACCGCTGTAATTAGTGCAGCTAGAATAAATGGACGAAAGTATTCATTGAATCTGATTCTCTTATCGAAGGACGCTAAGAAACAGATGATAACCGTAAAAAATAATACAAGTATGTAGGTGTAAGCGATCATTTTTTCTGATTGATGAAATAGAATTTAAAATATTTGAGCGGTACATAGAGAAAGCCAAAACATTCACCATCTTCCTTAGTTAAGTATTTATGATGTTGTTTATGAGCGCGACGAAGGGCAAGAAAATAAGGGTTATTTGTGCGCGAGAAACACTTTAAGCGCTGATGTATGAATAGGTCGTGAACAAAAAAATAGGCCATTCCGTAGAGCATGATTCCTAAGCCAATAAAAAATAAGTAGTTGTAATCTCTAAGAGATCCAAAATACATCAATAATATGGTTGGTATAGCAAAAATGATAAAGAAGTAATCGTTCTTTTCAAGAGCAGTTTTATTACTGTGATCATGGTGATCTTTGTGTAGTACCCATAAGAATCCATGCATAATATATTTATGGATCAGCCAAGTCGCACCCTCCATTAAAATAAATACTGATAATGTAATTAATAGATTCATATCTTTTAAATTATCGATTTAAAATTGCTTCTATATCTTTTAACAGCGTCATTGAGGTAATCTGATGTTTGTTTTTCTTAATAAAATCTGAATCCTCTTTGATATTAGTTTGGTAGCCCAAAAATGCAGGTGTATTCTTTTGAATAGAAAGTCTGATAAATCTTATTTCTGCATTACTGGGCGCTTTTTCAATCGCAAGTTCTATGTTTTTCTTCCCGGTTTTAAAGGTTTTTAGTTTACTTATAGGACTAAAAGTATGATTTGCCCAAATAGTTTGATATCCACCTAAATAGGCTTGTCGAATCGGAAGATTTACATAGTTTTCACTCAGCTTATCAATCATTTTCTTACATAGATCCTTATCTTCAACGACTTTTTTAAAGTTGCTTCTTATCGAATCTAAACTCGTTAAACTGGCATTCAAATTTAAAAATATGCAAGCGACTACAATTAAAGTATTCCAGGTCATGATTATAGATTAGCTGTTTTATATCTTACATAACTTTTAAAGGCAACATAGGCTTTTATTGAATTGGGTACCTGTATTCGATTGTTGAGAATTTCCTTTGAGGACTTTCTTTTTATTTTATGTAATAGCGATAAATAGTATTTATAAGCTAAATAGACACCAAACATCGCGGAATTGGGAAGCTTTTTAATCCCAACTAAGGCTTCTTTGAATTCCTCTTCGGTTTCTCTTTCAATTTGATGTTTTACTTGATTATCAAATACTTTCATGTCAATATTCGGGAAATAGGTTCTTCCTAAAATATGATAGTCATCCTTTAAATCTCTTAAAAAATTGATCTTTTGAAATGCAGAACCTAGCTTCATTGCATATGGTTTAAGTTCTTCATATTTCTCTTTATTTCCTTCAGTAAATACTTGTAAGCACATCAAACCAACGACTTCCGCGGAGCCAAAAATATATTCTTTGAACAATTCAGTGCTGTAATCAATGTTCTTTAAATCCATTTCCATGCTATGTAAAAATTGTTCAATCAATTTCTTATCTATTTCATATCGATTTACAATTTCTTGAAAGGAATTCAAGATAGGATTGATAGATATTCGTTCATTTATTGCATTTTCAGTCTCTATCCTTAGCCTTTTTAAAAGTTTTTCTTTGTCGTATCCATGGAAGCTGTCGACAATTTCATCTGCTAAACGAACATATCCATAAATAGCATAAATAGCTGGTCTTATACTAGGTTTTAGCGCTAAGATTCCTAAAGAAAAACTTGTACTATATTTTTTCGTAATTATTTCGCTTACGGAGTAAGAAAGTTCATCAAATAATTGTTTCATATAGTTTTGAGATTTAGTTTTATAATTTCGTTAGCAACTATTCTTCCGGAAATAATCGCTGGGGGTACGCCAGGACCAGGGACAGTTAATTGCCCCGTGTAAAATAAATTGTTGAGCTTTTTATTTTTGATTTTAGGTTTCAAAACCGCTGTTTGTTTGAGCGTATTGGCTAATCCGTAGGCGTTGCCACCATACGCATTATAATCTGCCATAAAATCCTTAACACAATAGCTTTTTTTATATTCGATTTTTGAGATTAAATCACTTACTCCGGTATGTCGCTCTAACCGATTCAACATGTCCTTTAAGTATCGTTCTCTGGTAGCTTCATCATCGTTGATGTTTATCGCTAAAGGCATTAATAGGAACAAATTCTCTTTACCTTTTGGAGCAACACTTGGATCGCTTTTAGATGGGCAACATGCATAAAATAGGGGTTTTTCAGGCCATTTCTTTTCTTTATAAATTGATCTGATATGCTCATCTAAATCATTTTCGAAAAATAGAGTATGGTGCTTTAGTTTTGTTATTTGTTCGCTAATCCCCAAATAATAAATCAGACAGGAGGGAGCAAATGTTCGAGATTTCCAATATTCTTCATTATAATTTCGAAATTCTTCTGGCAAAAGCGATTCTGAATGATGATAGTCGGAAGAGGCAACTACGGCATCAAAATCATGTAACTCTCCGTTGATCATGAGGGAGGTCACCTTGTCTTTTTGCACGTTTATTTTCTCAACCGTATGATTGAAATGAAAAACTGCACCTTGTATCTCTGCAACTTTCTTCATGGCTAAAACAACTTGATAAAAACCACCCATAGGATAATGTGTGCCTAAGCCATAGCCTCCATAATTCATTAAGCTATATAAAGCTGGTATCTTGTCAGGTGAAGCCCCCAAGAATATAACAGGAAACTCCATCAACGTGCGCAGTTTATCGTTTTTAAAATACTTGCCGACGTAGTCTTTAAAATTGGACAGCAAATCCAATTTAAGAGAGCTTTTTGCAATTTTGTAAGAAGCAAATTCTAGCCAGCTATAAGACGGTTTATTTACAAATTCTTTCATGCCGACTTCGTATTTAAACTTTGCGGAAGTCATGAATTTTTCCAAGTGCAATCCGGCACCGCTTTCTATTTCTTCAAATAATGATTTCAAGTCATCAAAATCTTTTGGAATATTGATTTTATCATCTGAAAAAATCATTTCGAATTGCGGGTCTAACGATTCTAAACGATAAAAATCGGCAGCTTTAAATTCAAAATCTGTAAAGAAGCTTTCTATGATATCCGGCATCCAATACCAACTTGGTCCCATGTCGAAAACGTAACCTTGATTCGTTGAAAACTGCCTTGCTCTACCTCCAGGTTGACTGTGTTGCTCAAAAACATGAACCTCACATCCAAATTTCGCTGCGTAAGCAGCAGCTGATAAACCAGAAAATCCAGAACCTATAATGGCTATTTTTTTTCTCATAATTTATTGAGGTTGTAAGTTACATGCATATTTTTCTTTTCGAATCGAAGTTGACGTAATGGCATAGTTTATTTATATTATTTTTTTAGGCTGCTACTTAATCCGACTTCTAGTAGTTGACTTGAATCGATATTTTTTTCGTAAATAGGAAGATGGAAATCATTTAATTTACTCAATAACCTGATTAGCTCAGTTTTCTCTTTTTCGGATAAATCGCCACTAACGATATTTGTAGCTTGACGAATCTTAATCATTTGATTTTCCAATGCCTCAATTCCTTCATTCGTAATACTGATAATTTTGCTTCTTTTATCAGAATCATTTTTCTCTTGAATTATCCAACCTTTAAGCATTAGCCTATTGATAATCAATATACCGATGGGTTTTTCATGAACATTTTTCTTGATCAGTTCCATCTTCGTCATTTTTCCAAATGCTCTTAGGTTTATCAAATAAATAAAATCCTCTTGTGAAGTAAATTCTGATCCAAGAATTGCCGCCTTCGAATAATTCTTGCCGAATCTATTCATATGTACAATTAGCGTACTTATGATACTCTCTTTACTTCTTCCATTTACTTTCCCCTCCCAATTGGGATCTGCATCCACTGAGTTGTAATGGGTATTCTTCACCAGCCATTGTTTAAAACTTTCAATATCAGCATGGGGAGAAGAATCTGTACTTACTTCGAACTCTTCAACAAGTTCAAGTACATCTTTAATAAGTTGATAGTTCATTCTAGATTATTGTTGAACAAATATATAAATTTTATAGTATATATATAAACTAAATTTAAAGATTTTTAGTTTATATGTAAACAATGATGAAGATGTTGTGCATATGTCTTATTAATTTTTGCTTATCAATAGCGTTTTATCCGTATATAAAATAATCTTATTACGGATTTTGTTTGATCGTAATTGTAAGGAATAAATATTTAAACAGAATTTGCTCAATCATTTGTTTTTATCGTATGGAATTGTTTAGGTTCAGGGAAAAAGTTGCCTCGACAAACATTATGGTTAGGTTTTATTTATTAGTTTAACCGATGTTCAGAGGTACTTTTTCGGAGTTATATTCTAATAGAAAATCCTCATATGCATCCATCCATGACGCCTATTAAAATTATTTTATAAATTTATCGAGGTGTTTTTCGAGCGTTTGACGCCGTAAATTTTTCAAGATAATTTCTCCGTGAACATAAATTAAGAGATTTTTTTCGGAATCGAAATCAATATTTTAGAATTTTTCAGCTTCTATACAACTACCATTTTTTTTGAGATTGCAAAAATTGAATTGCGACAACACTGATTATCAAACTAATACTGCGACGGCTACTCATCGTTTCAATTTTCGACTGTCTTTCGTACTAGAGGAAGGTGCTTGCAAGCTGCTGTTTTTGGGTCAGTTGTTGATGCGTCAAGTTTGGAACCCCAATATTTATTGGTTGTATAACTGATTTCAATCCAATAATTTTTCTCGGTCAACACATTAATCGTCGTTCCGTCGTTCTATTTCGTTAATATCTGTGTAAAACTTGGCATTTCCTTCATGAAGCCGCTTTTTTTGGATAGAACGTTAGCTGGCGCTAAAGGTCTAGTGGATTATTTAATTAATTTATATCATTAATAAAAGGATTGATCCTTGTCGCTTACGAAGTGCTTTTTAACGCAGTTTTAAAGTGATTTTTGACGTAGTTTTTTAATATATTTAATTCTTCATAGATACCTTTGTTTGAGCGGTTTTTATGGCGACTTAATATAGGTACCTGTTATATTTTGGATGGCAAATTCTGAATTTATCGATCGAACAGTACCTTCATCTCATTTACTCCAAGGATTAAGTAAGCACGCAGGTTTTTTGCAAGTGTTATCTCTGCTATTAATGCTCATAGCGTTTAATGATGTTTTTATGTGCTATTTTTGTTAGGACCTTTCTCCCTGGGAGTACATAGAGCTATCCAGCAATTTTTTCACGACCAAGTTAAATTTTTAAAATTATCATGGAGAAAATATACAAAAGTTGATTGTTGTTTAACTCGAAGTCGACTTAAGTTGAATGGGCTCATTTGTGTATTGAACAGGAAATAAGCCCTGTTTCACTTTCTGAATACTTGTTGCTTAGAATCGCTCTTTGTAGGCAACATCAACGACTTTTTCGAAACCGCGAAAGCTTGATTGTAATTGAATTGGCCTATTAATACTTGGTACCGTATAAACAGAAAATTCGCCGCTTTTTCTTGGGACTTTTACATCATGAGAGGCTAGTGCCAAATCGTACTGCATTTGCATATACTGATCTTTAAGTCCCGTTAAATGTAGCTTCGGAAACTTTAACATCGTTATTTGTTTATCTGATAAGTCGAGCATTTTATACGTCTTTTTATTGGAGAAATCGAACTCATACAATCGACCTTTTACGCTGTAAAATAAATAGCCAAATGTGGGACTAACGGCAAAATTCTCTGCCTTTGTAATCGATTCTCCGGTAATTTCATCGAAGGATAGGAACTGCCCGCTTAATAACATGCGCGCCAGAAATACTTTCTGCGTTATCGAGTCTTGTAGTACAGCGAATACTTCACCTCCGTTGTACTTTGTATAGGTCATGTAAAGAAGTTTTTTCTGATTCGTATCTATTTCCGGAAAGAGTAAGGGGAAGCAGTTGATTCCTGTTCCAGGATATCGATAAAAAGCATTGTTGTCCTGATTAAAGAGGATGCATATGGGTTGATAGGACTTGTCGGATGCTGCGACAAATGGTGAGGCTCGAAAGGTTTGTTCGTTGACTCGATTGATCGCGGGGCGAAATTCGTAGGCGTAAGGTTTTAGGAAAACCGATCCATTGGTGTGAAGGACTTCAAACATTGGACCTGCAGCTTCCAGTCTGCTGTCGGAAAAATCGTTAAATGAGGTGTTTGGGAGCGTGTTTTTGAAGTCGTAAGTTGCTTCACTATTGAAATTATCATAATTGAAGGCATATCCACCTTCATTAGTGAGGACATAATTCAAGAATCCTTCATAAACATCGTTTGTTCTTGCTGTAACTATCGCTATGGGACGACCATTGATGGCGAAGTTTCCTCCCATTTCGTTAATGATGTCGGTATAAACCCGATTATTTCCCTTATACACATTGACCATGTCTATACGTGCGTTGCCATCGTCATCGTTTAGCACTAACCAACCTTCGTACCCCTGGTTTGTCATTGCAAGCTTAAATGTCTTTAGTGCAAATATTCCACTTTTTTTATCTGTCACTCGAAGGTACATTTCAATTTCGCCCAAGCTGAGGTCTAATACGGTGTCTAAGTTGATGGTGTTCGAAAAAAATCGTGGGGCAATGCCCTGCGTACCGCTTTCAATACCAATGAACCATTCAAAAGTGTAATCTGAAGGATCAATTTTGTTTTGCATAGTAGAGGATAGCTGCGGTTTGATGATTAATTTTTCACCTTCGTTCACAATGTATAAGCTATCGACGTCGTTAATCTGAAGCTCGTCAATGCTATAGTAGGCATAGCTGCCTAGATCTTTTTGGCAACTTTGCAGATCCTCGCATTGGGGCTTGGTCGACGCGCCATCGATCTGGCAGGCATAGAATTATTTCAGGGCTAATTCCGTGATTTTTGTTGTCACGTAGAATTAGGTGTCGAGTTGTCTTCGCTGTCCTTTTTTTCTTGAAGATCTTGTTTTTCTAAATTTTTGCAACAATCGCTTGGTAACACACTAAGGCTGGTTAGTTTATTGAGGGAAATCCTGTAGTGTTCAGTTGACAATAAATAAATTTATTAGAAAATAAAAGCACTAAATTTCTTAAAAATATCCCTATAGGACAGTTTGTTTGTTGTAATTAAATAATTGATTTGTTTTTGTGATTCCTATCATTTTTCCGCTAGCGAAGTGCTGGTAATATTGTTCGATCATTATGCTCATTGAAAAGCCAAATGGGTTGAAGAAGTATTCGCCTGAAACAGGGGAGCGTGTACAGGATTATTTGGAGCCATCTACAACGTGTATATAAACGGACGAATGTCCATCTACTAAAATATAATTATTAATACGCTATGAAAAAGAAAAAGCGTCCTTATTCGACCCCTCTGATTGATATTAATGTCGTGGAACTTGAAACTTGCCTTGCTGCGAGCTCTCCAAAAATCATCCCTGCTAAGGAATCTGCCTTACAACCAGATGTAATTGAAATGGAGGTTGAAGAGGTGAAGAAGAACCTAGATTTTTAAATGTGGTATTGATTTAAGCTATTGAACATGGAAACTATAAACCTACGAAACTTTTTAATCCTATTTTTGGCCGTACCGCTGATGTTATTTTCCTGTACTTCGAAACAAGATGCGCTGGATAATCAGCAGACAGAACTATCGATTCTACGAATGGAATCAAACGTTTACGAGTCTACAGCGGTCGTTTTTTCTGGCGGTGCGCTGCGCGCAAGTGAAGTCAGTAATCCAAGTCTTGTTAATCGAGGCTTGTCCCAATCGCTGGTTGCTGCTCACTCGGAGCTGTTAAGTGTGGCAAGTGAACGGGAGGCTTTGGGAAGCGCTAAGCAACTGCAAGGTAGTCTTGGAGAAAAAAAGAGTGAAATTATTAAAACTTATTCGTCCTTAATTAAGTTAGAAAATGGCGTTGCCTACCGCATGTTGCTTTACCGCGTGGTGAACAATTCGGAGCGTTTTGATCAGGCGGTTGATTTGGTGTCGGGGGTGTCGACGACAATCTCATTAAGTCAGGGGGTACATTACCGCTGGTATGCCTATTCTTTCAATTCTCCTGAAGTACTTCCGACGGTCTTGGATATGAATAACCCCAGCGTAAACAGTCGGTTCGATCAGCCACTGCTCTATACCTCGGGTAACTTTACTGCCGTCGCTGGGGAACAGGCCTTAGACCTTGTTTTTAAACATGAACTTGCAAAGGTGCAAATTGACTTAGACGTCCGCGGTTTAAATGCGGATATTGTTTCTGTGACGGCCAAATTTGCGTCAAGCTATGTTGTGCAAACTGGTAGCTTCGATCTAAAGCGTGGAACGATGGGTGCAGCTCAAAATAGGCTGGAGTTGCAGCAGCTTCCCTTGAGTTTCACGAAGGATAAAGATCAAACGAAAGGGCGCCTGCAAGTTGCATATTATCATGCTTTCCCAAATACAAGCCATGCAGCCTTTACCATTAACTTGACTGAACTAACCGTTAAGTATGAGTCGGGTGGTTCGCGCCAACTCATCAATAATTCGACAAGCAAGACGGTAGATTTTTGCGGTTATTCGCCTGCTATTGGCCGAACATCATTGGCTACTATCAACTTTTTGGAAGGAGGATTTACAATTGCAGGTGTCACCTGGTCCAAAGCGAATCTTTACTATGATGGGTCGTCGGCCAGTTATAAATTTCGGGAAGATTGCAGTTATAATTATTTTAGGAATCTCAATAGTTATGGCTTGCTGGAATATCCGGACAAATTCACGCAAAATTATGCTGCTTCGGATTATTGGTACTGGATGAGTTTACTTCCCAACCAGCGGAGAAGCAACTGGTTAAGTACAGGAGATGATCCCTGTAAATTAGTGAAGCCAGAAGGCGTCTGGCGCCTACCTACGGATGCCGATTTTGGGAATTTAGCGAATCAAGCGAATACGACTGAGGAGCTGGGATATGACGTGATTGGTGATGCGTCGACCCGATACGTGAAATATAAAAATAAATCTAATACGAATTTCTTGAAATTAAAGTTCGATGGAAAGTATAACTCGTCGCTTTCGGCACTGGAAATGCCCAACTACCTATACCTGTGGACCTCTAGCAAAACATCGAAAACGAATGGGGAAGTCGCCATCTACTTTCGACATGACTTTGGCACGAATAACGGTTATACCTCAACGGTTGCAGATAATTTGAATTATCGTCAATATAATATTCGTTGTGTACGCTAGGATGATGTGCTTGATATGTTGAGAAATCGATAATGTTCGTCAGCGTTTGATTCTTCCGAAATATCCTTGTTTATTGTTGTGCGTTTTTGAGAAGCTGCTTATGAGTGATGGTTAACATGCCCTCGTTTTATAAGCAGCTCTTGATGAAAATCATCGGGAGCAAGCTCCATAAATTTAAACAAATTCAGCATCGCTGACGAGAATTTTGGATTCACCCCAGACGTTTTGGTACTAATTTTTTTTCGGAAATGAGCAACCGGATGGGCTTGCGCAATGTACAGTTTACAGGGTAAATCCACCGCTAGATCGCTCGGTTTGATCTTGCCAATCTTCGATCTCGGGCTGATAGGTTGGGTTGTCTCCACCAAAAGAAACCTTCGTTGATCCGGCCGCTATGCTGCTTTCCAGTTCGACTTCCTGACTATTTATTTTAGGGGAATTATAAAATAATTTGTTCATACTAATACTTAGTGATTGTGTAATGCGGCTGCAAAAGTAAGCACTCATGCCATGAATTTTCAGGAATTAAGTGCGAATACTTAAATAGGTAGCTATGCAACTACATTGAGAAATTTTTGGCCAGGTGTTTTCCGTTTTGGTTAGTCAATATTCTAGTTTTGTGCGTTTTTAACACACACATCACTAATATATCATATCTATGAATGACAAGTCTTTTCAGGTTATCCTTCTTGCGGCACTTATCTATGCTAGTTTTCAGCTTGTAGGCTGCTCGAAAGATGTTGAACAGAAACCGGTTGAACAAGGGGCACAAGGGATATCTTTTGCTGTAGATGCAGTTGAATCAGAGTTGTCCGCAAGCAGTGGAGCAGGGCGATCAACCATAAAATCTACATCCACTGGTAACAAACCTTCTTTGAAGCTATTGCAGCAGGAAGTATATGAATTAAAAGATCAGCCTTTTGAGGTTGTAGCATCCATCTACGAGGAAAACTCATCTACGGCAGCTAGTTCATCTAGCAACGAGGCTAAAGCAAGTATAGGAGCATCATCTGCAAAAACAACGATGCAGAATAATAGAAAATATCGAGTTCTTTTATTTGACAAGGATGATAAATTTATCACAGCAATGGATGGAACTGTTGGGGTAACGACTCCGTCGTATGCAGGGGCAAATAGAAACGCAAAATACAAATGGAAAGCTTACTCATATGATACTAACGCTGATATCTTTCCTGCTATTCCAGCGAATCCTACGCAAGCAAATTTCAATCTAGCCAATACGAATGTCAGTGGCTTGCTCTATGCTTCTGGAGAAATAACAACTTCAAATACCGTTAACGACAATAACAAAGTCAATATTTTATTCAAAAGACAGACAGCTATTATCGACGTAGTCTTTAGTGGTCGCGGCATGTTCGATAAAATATCTGCATTAGTGGGCATAGCAAACCTACCGATTTATGTGGCGGGAAACTTTGACCTGAAGCAAGGTCTTTACACAAGTTACGGAAGTGTAACCAATACGAGTGTTGTGAATACCGCATCAACGGTTTCATCAAAAAATGACACCATTCGAACGCAAACCTTCTATACCATTAATCCTTCGCAAGCAATAAATTCTTACGGCGTATCTTTATCATCTCTGACTTTTCCAACTGATCGTGGAATCGCTCGGACATTCAGTAGTAAATTAAATTTTAATTTCACCAAGTCCTTTACGCCGCAACTCGGAAAACGATACAAAATTATAATCGATTTTTTAACGACCTTTAGAAATGTGAATAATACCGGAGGTGATGTGGATTGGGCCTATCATAATCTGTTTTATAACGACGCGACAAAAGTATATGGCTTTAGACATTACAATTCAAACGTCTATGAGAAAGGTGTTTCAGCGGGTGGTTCCAATAGTGGAGAGTATTTCAACTGGAAAGCAGCAAAGCCTGGAAATGGACAGAATACAGGCGTGGTCGATCCATGTACTTTAGTTTATCCCGCAGGTCGATGGAGAATGCCAACAACTGCTGAGTTTAATACTATAGACAAGATTCCAAACGGTACAACGCAAGACATCAGAAAGTCGAATGCAAGATCGGCCGACCCTGTTCGCTATATTGATACGCGCTTAGGGATTGGAGGTTTTCCTCCGTATGATAACGATACCAACGGCTTACCCATGTTGATGCTTGGGTACCGACGTGCTGGAAGTGAAACGATTGCGGAATATAATACAAGAAACGGCAATCCATCATATCTTTACTACTGGACATCCAATCAGGCATCTGTTACTAATAACGCAAATTATTTTAGAATTACGAATAATTCTTCATCGGGTTCAACGATGAGTGTGTCCAATAATCTCAATAGAGTTAAAACCGATGGTTTGAATATTCGATGCGTAAGAAATCGATCCTATGTATACCAGCCTAATATCAATTAGTCGAATCGAAGATATTTAATATGATAGTTAACATTGCCAGCCCCTATATGGGGCATTTTTTCTTTCTTGAGGCAACGTGTACCCGTGAATTATAACAGTAGCATGCAACAGAACAAAATTAGCGCCCCATTAATAGGCTAACGAGACGCTTTTACACTTTTGCATCATACTACTAATGCATCAGCAAAATTATCAATATTATATTGGAATAAAAAAAAGTAGTTTAATGTCTTGTAGTCAATTATTTATGGAAAGTGCTGAAGCACCTAATATTAACAAAGGAAGTGAAGAAATCCCCCTCAGTGTTGGATAAATTATTTTTATGAAAAAATAGAGAGCCGTTTGCCAGATCGAAAAATATTGTGCTATCAGTTAACACAAAGAATCAATTTGAAGGTACTTTAATAATAAGTGGTACGGGAGAAAATTAAATAGCCCCAATTTTAGGGGCTATAACGAATTGAAATTACGAGCTTCAATCATGGGTTGTAATAATGTCAGCTAAATAACAATGAAGTCGAACATCTGTTTGCCTAATTATAAAATAATTAATTCAATATCGCTTAACTTAATTGAAGCTCATTAATCATCTACAATATGTTGGCCGATCGATTAATCTTTCAAACTTTGAAATAAAAGACTATCTTTAATATACTCCAATCTATTTTTTCTAGTACGAAACACCTAATACTCCGTTTAGATCGATTGTTAAAATTCCATTGTTTGTTAACTTTTATAAAAAGTGCATTATGAAAAATCTATCATTAAAAGCGGTTATTCTTCAAATAATCCACGATCGAAAATTGCTCGGTAGCATCGAATCATTTCCTGGATTTGACGAATGTTTAAGCGCATTAGAGCGGGATGGCCTGATTGTGCGCGTTGAGCCTTTTGGCGTGGAATTCGGTATTACCGAGGAAGGCATTAGGTTCCTCCACATCAGTCAAGTATGAAGCGACAACTTAGTTGAAGAGGGGAGAGAGCCGAAATTATTATTCGTCATTTGGACACAGCGTCGCCTCTTAATTTGGGTATTGTTGGGATTGAATGTCCAAGTAGTGCAGCATCGGTTGCAGCAAATCAGCTCTTGGAATAAAAACACTGAATTTTTAAGCAAAATGTCCTGAGACATAACTTAAAAAATTATGAAGATCCCAGCTTCTATACTGCTTACTAACTTGCTGAGAAAGCGATTTCGAAAAAAATAGAATTTTGATATTCTATTACCTTATGTAAAATAATCAAGCCCTGCTGACGCTTTCTGAAACCGATCAGTTCATCCATCTCTTCTAGTTTCTGCATTTTCAACTGCTATTTTTTTCTTTTTCCGGATGTTTGACAAGATGCGTTCTGTAGTGTGTCAGGCAATTTTCCTCCTATCTTCAGCTTTTGATTTTGAAAATGAATGTTGGAACAGCATTGTTCAAACCTAAGAGCATTTGCTCGATGACAAAATATTTTATTTAAAACGTACAATCCAATAGCGAAAATTTCAATTCGGTAACCACACAAAGAGATTTGGAATTATTGGATTAAATGATGGTGTAGCAGGTTTATTTGTGCGTAGATCAGGAGTCGAAGACGATATTAAAGTAAAAGTCCATATCACTTAAAATGTCGTAGCTGGGCAAGAAAGAATTAATGAAACGAACGTACGAATCGCATAAAAATACTCTATTTGTTTTTCATGAGACAGCGAATGTAACGTACATTTATAATGTTTTTCTGCTTGACGATACAATGATCATTGAAATAGATCCATTTTACCCGCATAATTTATGCTAACGGTAAACCATAATTAAAGTTTTTTAACCTTCACGTTGAAAAAATACTAAACAATAATTTACCATATCTTGTACCATTGAACATTCAATCTATGAAAGATAATAACTAGGCAAGAGCTCTAAATCCCCCTATAATCAACGCTTGTGATTCAGCTAGTTATTAGCCAATCGTGCTCCGGCGAGTTAATTTCTCATTCCTAGCGTATTTCGATAATTCTCAAACCACACTCGGGGTGATTAATCGAGCGGATTCACTAAATAGCTACGACAACCTATATGCTAAATCATGTGATTAGATTGTTTACTATCAGTGGATACTTTGCTGCGGATTCGTATATTAAATTACTGGCTATTCCATATCTCGAGCAAACTATTCGTTTCCAAAGGGGTTTATTGAATATGAAAAAAATTTTCTTGGAAAAATTGATCCGTGAGGGTTATCATGTACTCGACAATGGAAGACCGAAGAAAGTAGAAGGTAATATTTGGGCATATTTGGATGATCTTGAAGAGGATGAAGACGTATTGGTGTTAGGAGACTTATTGACTTGGATCGATGTGGAGCTTTCTACTATCAAGCTAAATGCCTAAACGTCATCTCAACATTGTTTGAATCAACCGTATATCCGTGTCTCCTTGATATACGTTTTGGAAAATCCAACTACCGAACGACGTTTTGTGCTATCAATTTTCAGGATAGCGTAGGTTTCCTTTCCGTTTATAAAAACTTCTAAAGGCGCCAATCGCGTTCGCCGATCTATTTAATTAACTGTTTACCTCAACGCTCTCTTTGTCATAACTGCTGATATTTAAACGTATTTATAGAATGGTTAATCATGCCTTATTAGTCTCCAATTTTTGTTTCGAATTCCAATGCGTTGAAATCTACAGCGGATCAATTCGAATTCATTGATTTTTTTGAAAACTGTTACCGCAATTGTTAATATGATAAGTGAAATTTCTGCAGACAATGACATCATTACTGTCAAAATGCTTTATCACTCCATTTTCCTCTAAAGCAACAATCCAGCAGGAATTTTGATGCATCCCATAGTCAATAATAAAAACTGCGTGCCCCTTGCCTAATGGCGTATCAACTAGAATGGTAGGGTTCAACTGATGTATCATGTGTTTCGAGTTAATGTGCGCTAAGTATAACATGTTTAACAATTGATTGTTTGAAGATCATCGAAACAATAAAAAAATCAGCAGAAATGCGAACTAAATGACTAGACCAACTGTTCTTCAATAAATCAACTAATGTAAAAACGATATGGCAACTACAAAAAAAGAAACTAGCGGAAGCGCAGCAAACAAAGAAACGAAAGTGAAAGCAAAAGCTGATGCCGCAAAGGACTTACAGGATTTGTTCGAAGATGGATTAAAAGATATCTATTGGGCGGAGAAAGAGTTGGTTAAGGCTTTGCCGAAGATGGAGAAAAATGCCAGCTCGAAAGCATTGAAAACTGCCCTCGCTTCGCATTTGAAGGAGACCAAAGAACACGTTTCCCGCCTCGACGATGTATTTAAATCCATCGGCGTAAAGGCAGAAGCGGTGAAATGCGATGCTATGGCAGGACTTTTGGAAGAAGGTGAGGGTATCATGGAAGAAACTGCAATTGGTGCTGTTCGTGATGCAGGCATTATTGCTGCTTCGCAAAAAGTGGAACACTACGAGATCGCTACCTATGGCACTTTAGCCGCTTTTGCAAAAGTG
Source organism: Sphingobacteruim zhuxiongii (assembly GCF_009557615.1). Classification (NCBI taxonomy): domain Bacteria; kingdom Pseudomonadati; phylum Bacteroidota; class Sphingobacteriia; order Sphingobacteriales; family Sphingobacteriaceae; genus Sphingobacterium; species Sphingobacterium zhuxiongii. The sequence continues at coordinate 2,721,832 of NZ_CP045652.1, read as the reverse complement.
CTAAGCCATAAAGAGGCCTTAAAATTCCTCCTTCAGACACTTAAAGAGGAAAAAGCCTGCGATGAGAACTTAACGGCACTCGCCGATACAAATCTTAATTCTAAAGCAGAATAGGAGTGTATATGTTTTTTATTCTAATGCCGTCTGCCATCAGACGGCATTTTTTGAACTTTCACCCCGAATGAGTGAAAGGAACGACCGTTTCGAGGTATGTATGCCTTGAGTAGATATTAAGGTATACCTAGCGTTGCACCATAGTCATTATTGATGAGCTGTGAAAATTTGAGGCGATGCAAACCAACCCTTATAAACATTTGCTGCTTAGGGACCATCAAGCGGCCTGCCCAACCCTATAAAATGTAACAGCTCAGTTAGTGGCGCTTTCTTACTATTAAATAAGAGAGTGTGGGCGTGTTGGATATACGTTGTATCTCCTGGAATGCGAGTTCCTGAATGTCTTTTTTTATTTGAAGATAATTTGAGTTTACTTGGCCTGGAGTAATCTGCCGAACAATAGGCAACTTTTCGTAGCTACTAATTTCTTCCTTTATTTCCTCATGCTGAAGGCGAACAGAAGCATGAAATATCTTGAGGTCTATTCGATCTGTTGGATTATCGGCGACCATCCCGACGAAATCCCCTGAGCTCAAGGAAGAAATTTTAGAGGCAGGGATGGCATTTTCCAATTGCTTAGAGCGGCTAATGGAGGTCTCGCTACTGTTTAAAGAATAGCTCTCTCGGTCCTGCATAATTTTTCCAAATCGCTCTGCCAATTGCCTTGCTGTGTCGCCATTCACCTGACCAGCAATTAAGTTTCCGGAAATGTTCATGATGACGTCAGAAAGTTCACGACCGTAGTCTTTGCGAAGCTGGCTGAGATCTTGAACAGCGATGCAGGTTGATACCAGGTTATCTCTGGCTGTAGCGATCAAACTATCAATGTTGTTGAGGTATATCGTAGGAAACTCATCAAATATGAGGCTCGACTTCATTAGTCCTTTCTGATTTACCGATTTGACGAGCCTATTGATATATAGGGATAACACTGCGCCGAAAATATGGATCTTTTGTGGATTGTTGCCCATGGTGACGATTTTGGGCTCCTTGGGATTGTTAATATCTAGGGTAAAATCGTTTCCCGATAACACATAATAAAGTTGGGGCGAAGAAATCCTCTCCAAAGCAATTTTTGTCGAGCGATCTGTCCCTCCAGCTGCTCCATAGCATCATTTAAGTAGGCGGTTATAAAAGGGTTAATAAGCACGTCAATTTCATTTTCCACGCGTAGAATGGAGAATAGCGTATCGTAGTCTAGCTGTAACAGCTCAATCACATGGGGGAGTGTGCAGAACTCGCCCTCGCGATAACAGCGTAAATACCAAATAATAGCTGTTAAAAAATTAATGGGCGATTCGACAAAGAAATCCCCTTGGCGCTTAATCCATTCGCGATTTAGACCCAACAATATGGTTCGAGCACTTTCTGCCGCATCGGTGATATCTATCATCGTGACAGGATCGAGCGGGTTACATCGATGTGATCGCGACAAATCGTCGAAGTTGATGCTGTAAAACGTGATTGCACCCCCATGAGTGCGCTTATATTGGAGGTGATGATTGTAGGCTATCGTGCTGAGGTCATCGAATTTGAAATCATAAATGAACATGCTAAAGCCTTTCTGAATTTGCTGAGAGATGATGTGTCGAATGATAAAGTATGATTTCCCGGATCCGGGTGTTCCCTGTACTAATATCCCTCGAAACGGATTGATAATATTAATCCAGCTCTTACGCCACTTATTTTTCAAGCGATAGGTCGCAGGAAGGTTAATGGAATATTCATTTGTTAAGTAGTCCTCTTGTTGGGGAAACGTCTCGTTTTGATGATTGAATATATCTTGCTGATTGATGGAGGAATATATGATTTTTGAAATCCAGGTTGCGCCTGCTAAAAATGTCAACATGCCGATCGAGGTGATGAGAACATAAGCATAAAACCGAGTGGCGAAACTCGCCGCTGCTAACCAGCTAAGCTCACTTAAGAAATAGCCCCCTAAACCTACTGACATCGTCCATATGGCCTTGCGTAGGCTTAATTTTTCGCTCTTTCGTCCCCTGGCGCCTAGCAAGGAGATCAATAGAAATGCTAGCGCGAGTAGTTTGGCTGTCAAGGATCGATTAAATAGACCCGTTGCGCGAATGTTCAACAGGATGCGATCGAGAAAATCGTGCTGCCATTTCGCTTGCTTAAAAACGGCATATCCAATCTCATAGAAATGGAGGAGGAGTGACGCTATTGCAATCCATCGCGTTAAGTCAATGATTTTACGAAGTGCTTGTTCATTTTCTCCAGTTTGTAAAGCCATGATGAAAGTGTTAAGGTTGTCATATATGGGTTCGATCCGAACTTATCGGAGCCTTTTAATTATTGGCGTAATGATTTCTTTCGCTTTTTCTTTGGTGCCCTCCATGGATTGGGCAAGTATTCATTGGGTAAGCTGGAATACCATAAATCGTTGAGCATATCCGTCACACTTCCTAATAACAGCTGATAATTCCTGTCAAATGCGTTCACCTCTGAAGGTCGAAGTGTGGGTTGGACTAGTTTTTCGTTCCTGTGGGGCAATTGCTTGAAGCGCAGGGGTTGCTCTGTGTGCAGCATAAATTTCGCTAAAATGGCCTTGGCGCTGTAAGATTTCCCGAGCTCACTGCCGTTAAAAACGCAACGATTCTTATGATCTATATAAGTCAACCCATAAATATCGCCGTTGGTATTCTGGCGAATGAGCAACTGTATACCTTGCTGCAGCAGCTTGCTATTCAAACCCGCTAGCGATCGTATATTGCCCTGCATCACTTGGCTTATGGCATGGATACTTTTTATTTTAAGCTGTTTTCTCGAAGCTTCATTGCGTTTAAACCGACGCTTTAAATTGACTAAAGTAGGGTTGTTATAAAACGAACTAGCCTTGATGGGTACCCCTACGGGTATGCCCTGATCATCTAGCAAGCGAAAGCTTAAACCCTGATGCCGGTAAGATCTGGAGTTTTCACTTCCACGGTCCGCTAGGATATGATACTGACGAAGAATGGCATTCAACTGAAATAGACTGCTGAAATTATAAGTATCCAACACCGCCTCCAACACATTCTGAATGGATGCTTTGGTCTGGCTAGTGCCGTAATGCACCTTAGTAACATCGATTGATTTTGGCCGATGTGTCGTCTTTAGCTTGCTGTCTTCCGCTTTTATCAAGTGAAAATTTAGCTCGATGAATTGACGGATCTTTTCGGATTGATGACGGCCGATGTTGTGCATGTCGATGCGACTGCCATCGGAACGTACCTCGGTACTCAGCAGGTGAATATGAGGGTGAGCGGCATCATGGTGTTGGTAAATCAGGAACGGCTGCGCTGCGAAGCCAATGCCAGCCATATAAACCTTCGCGATCTCGACTAACCTCTCTGGGGATAAATCTTTGTCCGAGGGATCAAAGTTTAAGGAAATATGAACGCTATTTCGGGTAACCTTGCTGTTTAATGCCGTTTGCTGCAATAACCGATTCAGGCGCATGGCGGCGGTCATCTCCTGCGCATCCATCGGGTAGTTTATCGCAGCAAGGCATTCTGCTACGCCCCTCATAACTTTGTTTTCATTGTACAGAAATATCCGTCGAATGGAGCTTCCGGTTTTTATGACTGCAACCATACTTCCCCCATTTTTTTAATGACGAGCTTTATTTCCTGTATTTTATCGGCGATTATCCTGTTTTGCAGTTGTTGATTGCGTATCCAAGCTTGCAGATCTGTCTGCTGCGGGAAGAGGTATAGTTTCTTTACCGCTTGATTCAAGTTGACGCCAATGGCATTCAGCTCATTTCGCAGCTGAATAAGTAGGGTCATGCTCTCGTCGATTGACTGATTACGGTAATATTTAACAATGGGTTTACGCAGCAGAAGGGATCGAAGATACTCACTCAACTTTCTACTTGTCGATCGTTTCCTACTGTTTTCTAATTGTTGAAATTCTTCAATGGTTACACGAATTCCAATAATTCGGGTCCTATTTTGCTTCTCCTTATCCATTAGCTTTCCCTCTATCGCGTTGCTCCCGTGAAAGTTCAAAACCACGAGTTCCGAGTGTGGTTTAACATTGCGGTTGTTTAACAACCGGACATCTTGCCGATTGCAACAGACCAGCAATCCAATGTGCTTAATTTAGGTAAGGAAAATCGGTTTTGCCTATCCTCATTGCATTTTGCATAGGATATAACCAGACTACAAAAAAAAAATAATGCTAATGGTTAAGGATGAAAATGAAATTGTACCGGTCGAGCATAATGTCTCTGCATTTGGTTGCTAGGATTTAATGAAATATTTAATTCTTCAATTTGTTACCGGAAATAATGCTTCTTCTTTTAGGGGCTGCCCGTTCAAGTAAAAAGGAGCCCCTATTGTCAAGTTAGACAGGCAAGCAAGTTAAAGGGCATACACCTGCAGTTTTTTTTTCAAGAACTTGCGAATGCTGTGTATCCGCGTTTTAATGGTGCCTTCTTTCATATTCATATGTTCGGCTATTTCATAATATTTAAAACCCTCTAAATACATTGAAATAATTTGATAGTTCTCTCCGGACAGTAATTTTAAAGCATCCTGCACATCCTTTAAAACAAACAGAGACTCCGCTTTATTACCTATCCTACTATTGAAAGATTGTGTATATGAAATTTCCTTCTCAGCACTTCTTCTAACAATTTCGCGACGGTACTTATTTAAATAAATGTTCTTCATAATGACATACAGCCAGGAAATCAATTTGGGATGCTTAGTAAATTTCTCTAAAGAATTTAACGATCGAATGAATGTCTCTTGTACTAAATCGTCCTTCTCAACAGGATCGTTTGTGAAATTATTCGCAAGTCGCATAAGAACTGGTGAACTTTCAAGGATGGTCGTGTTTAGATTCGTTTTCATGTAGAGTCGATTAATGCGTTAAAATATTGTACCTATATAACGCGTTGATTATAAGGATGTTTTGTGTTGTTTGTGCTGATTTGTCAAAACACGTATTAATACCTGTTGTACGTATGAAACACGGTTGTGAAAGTCTAAGCAAATGCAAAGAAAATTAGATGCTTTTTTGCTCAACTACTTTTACTTCGACTCTAAATTTTTACTTGGTTTATAAATCTAATACACTTGTTTTCGTGTTAGTATAACCTTCTTGAATTGGTGTAATTTTGTGAATGCGTTAAATACCTGTTAGTCGATTTTCTCATACCTATTTGTGCCATTTGGGGCTTGGTTTGACGCTCCTAACGGAGAATTATCTGTATTTTTAAGCGTTATCATTGCTGAATAGATCCCCATTGCTAAATAAAACAGAGCTGCCTGACAGGTTTACGATTATCAAGTCCTATTTTTAGAAAGCATGGTACGTTGAATGATGTCTACTAATTTTCTGCTTAAGATTTTTATTCGGTAAACGCCGCGTAAAATTTTTGGTTCAAGGAAGCAATTAATGGAAGAATGAAATTTTTCTGAACTATAATGGACGTTCAACTGTCCGATGAAAACATAGGTATTGGCAAAGCATGAAAGGATAGGTTATTAAGCATGTGGCCTTGAATGGCATGCCTAACGGAAAATTTGGAAACAGTTCAATAATGCAGATAACTTTAGAAATTAAATAGCTCAATGATGGAAAAGGTGAAGATACTATTGGCAGAAGATCATTTGGTGGTAAGAAATGGAATTAAGCTGTTGCTCGATACACAGCAAACATTTCAAGTGATTGCTGATGTGAATAACGGAAAACAGGTTTTAGACTTATTAGATTCGGGAGTAGAAACGGATATTGTGCTAACGGACATCGGAATGCTGGAGATGGACGGAATGCAGCTTATCCAAGAATTAGCAGAGCGATATCCGCAAATCAAAGTAATTGTATTAACAATGTTAGATTGCGAACAATACGTAACGCGGGCGTTTGAATCGGGTGCCAAAGGTTACTTGATTAAGAACGTTGGTGCCGAGGAAATGATTTTCTGTATTAAACACGTGAGCAATGGTGGACGTTATCTATGTGAAGAATTATCCATGAGCTTTGTTGAAAAAGCGATTGTTAAAAATAATGTTCAGCCTATTGTTAGTAATCCCGTCGATTTCGATCTCTCAGAAAGAGAGCAGGAAGTGTTGAATCTATTGGGGGAGGGCTATACGAATCAAGAAATTGCAAAAATGCTGTTCATAAGTAAGCGAACGGTAGAGGGGCACCGCCAAAATTTAATTGAAAAGACGAAGGCTAAAAACACGCCTGCTTTAATCAAGTTTGCTGTGTTAATGGGGCTTATTCGTTAGGCAAAAAGGAGGCGATTCGCAAACATTTAGTTCATCGTCTTGTTCTACAAGTAAGTATGGCAAGTCTACAACCTTATCAGCAGAAACGTGATTTCGAAAAAACCAATGAGCCGCGCGGAACCTCAAAAAAGTCCCGCAAACAAGGTCTGCGTTTCGTGGTACAGCGGCATCATGCGAGCCGGCTGCATTATGATTTCCGGCTGGAATTAGATGGCGTCTTAAAAAGTTGGGCCATTCCCAAAGGGCCCTCGATGAACCCAATCGACAAACGACTGGCCGTCCGCGTCGAAGATCACCCACTAGAATATGCGCATTTTGAAGGTACCATTCCCAGAGGGAATTATGGCGCTGGAACGGTCTCCATTTTTGACTCTGGATACTATGAATTTGTTGCAGATAAAACTGAGAAGGGATTTCTCAAGAGTCTCAAGGAGGGTAGTATCAAATTTCGCCTGAACGGGAATCAATTGAAAGGCGAATTTGCTTTGGTTAAGATGAGACAAGCGGCAGAAGATCAATGGTTGCTAATTAAACATTCCGATGATTTTGCGACCTATCAGCCCTACGATATTGAGCAGCTCGTCGAGAAAGAAGTCGTCGAACAAGGAAAAAGGTTTAAAAAAAGGGAGTCTCCTATTGAAGTATCAACGGTAAAAGTCGAACCCATGCTCGCCAAACTCAGCAAGGAACTTCCCGACGGAGATGACTGGCTCTATGAAAAAAAATACGATGGATTCCGGGCTATAGCTATTTGTGGAGTTGGTCGTCCCAGCTTGGTTTCGCGCAACGGAAATCGACTTGATCAAAAGTTTCCATCGTTGATTCAAGAGTTGAAAAGGCTTTCGCGCCGTTGTATGGAGTTGCTACCTTTAAGTGGAGACAGATTTAAAATAAAATAGAATTAAATTTGTTAAGACATGGCAAGAATATTTGATGAGTCATTTAAAAAAATGGCAGTAGAGTTGTCCTCTCTAAAGGGCTCGGTTTTGGAAGCAGCAAAAGAGTTGGATCTAGATGCAAGTAGATTAAGTAAATGGCGTGTAGATCCTAGATATAATGGAGGTACACTATTACCAAAGAATGATAAATTAACTCCAGAGGAGCAAGAGATTAGGGAGTTAAAAAAGCGTTTAAAGGAAGCAGAATTAGAAAACGTAATCTTAAAAAAGGCGGTAGCCATCTTTTCCAAGGGCGACTGAGAAAATATGAGTTCATAAAATCGCATATGAACCTATTCGCAGTTGAAAAGATGTGCAAGATTATAAATACAAGCAGTAGTTCGTTTTACAAATGGATTTCTAGACCAAAAAGCAACAGAGATAAGAGAACAGAGGAATTATCTATACTGGTAAAACAAGCACATCAGGACAGTGACCAAATATACGGCAGTCCTCGAATTACTTTAGAACTGAATAAGAAAAATCATAAAATATCACGTTCTTATGTCGCCAGATTGATGAGAAAATTGAATCTAAGAAGCAAGATTCGGAAGAAATTTAAGATAACGACAGATTCCAAACACAGTTTTCAACTTGCTGAGAATCTCCTTGGAAGAAATTTCTTTACAGATGGCCTATCGCAAAAATGGGTTGGTGATATTACCTACATCAAGACTGGATCAGGATGGCTGTATCTTACTACTGTTATCGACCTTGCCGATAGAAAAATCATAGGTTGGTCGTTCAGTAATGACATGACGGCAGAGCATACAACTTTAAAAGCACTTAAAATGGCTATTGCACAAAGGAATGTAAAACAGGGTCTGATTTTCCACTCAGATAGAGGTGCTCAATATGCATGCAACGAGTTTAAGTCTTTCTTAGGAAAAAATGAAATTATCCAAAGTATGAGCAGGAAAGGTAATTGTTGGGATAACGCAGTCGCGGAAAGCTTCTTCAAAACACTAAAATGTGAATTAGTTTATCACAGAAAATTTGCAAACAGGGAAGCTGCGAGATTAGAAATCTTTAGATACATCGAAGGATTTTACCATCAAAAAAGAATCCATTCTGGATTAGGTAATAAAACACCAAATGAAATGGAAAAATTTTATAAATCAACTAGTTTATTAGTGGCATAAAAAGTCTCCACTTTTAAGTTGCAATTCCAGTATACTCGATGGCGAAATCGTGCTAGCGGATCAGCATGGGAAAGAGCATTTTCAGGGCTTGCAAGCCGGAGAACCTATTGCAAAGGCTTTGCAACTGCGGTATTATATATTCGACATCCTGGAACTTGATGAGATAAACCTACGAACTTATACTTTAATCGAGAGGAAGGAACTACTCGAACTCCTGTTGAGAAGAGCGAAGTTAAAGCACATTTTCCACGTTAAGCCAGTCGATCTGACTAATGGAGGAGGTATCGAAGAAGCAGCAGCACATCAGTGGGAGGGTATTATAGCTAAGCGGGCAGATAGTCAATGGAGTTGCTACCTTTAAGTGGAGACAGATTTAAAATAAAATAGAATTAAATTTGTTAAGACATGGCAAGAATATTTGATGAGTCATTTAAAAAAATGGCAGTAGAGTTGTCCTCTCTAAAGGGCTCGGTTTTGGAAGCAGCAAAAGAGTTGGATCTAGATGCAAGTAGATTAAGTAAATGGCGTGTAGATCCTAGATATAATGGAGGTACACTATTACCAAAGAATGATAAATTAACTCCAGAGGAGCAAGAGATTAGGGAGTTAAAAAAGCGTTTAAAGGAAGCAGAATTAGAAAACGTAATCTTAAAAAAGGCGGTAGCCATCTTTTCCAAGGGCGACTGAGAAAATATGAGTTCATAAAATCGCATATGAACCTATTCGCAGTTGAAAAGATGTGCAAGATTATAAATACAAGCAGTAGTTCGTTTTACAAATGGATTTCTAGACCAAAAAGCAACAGAGATAAGAGAACAGAGGAATTATCTATACTGGTAAAACAAGAACATCAGGACAGTGACCAAATATACGGCAGTCCTCGAATTACTTTAGAACTGAATAAGAAAAATCATAAAATATCACGTTCTTATGTCGCCAGATTGATGAGAAAATTGAATCTAAGAAGCAAGATTCGGAAGAAATTTAAGATAACGACAGATTCCAAACACAGTTTTCAACTTGCTGAGAATCTCCTTGGAAGAAATTTCTTTACAGATGGCCTATCGCAAAAATGGGTTGGTGATATTACCTACATCAAGACTGGATCAGGATGGCTGTATCTTACTACTGTTATCGACCTTGCCGATAGAAAAATCATAGGTTGGTCGTTCAGTAATGACATGACGGCAGAGCATACAACTTTAAAAGCACTTAAAATGGCTATTGCACAAAGGAATGTAAAACAGGGTCTGATTTTCCACTCAGATAGAGGTGCTCAATATGCATGCAACGAGTTTAAGTCTTTATTAGGAAAAAATGAAATTATCCAAAGTATGAGCAGGAAAGGTAATTGTTGGGATAACGCAGTCGCGGAAAGCTTCTTCAAAACACTAAAATGTGAATTAGTTTATCACAGAAAATTTGCAAACAGGGAAGCTGCGAGATTAGAAATCTTTAGATACATCGAAGGATTTTACCATCAAAAAAGAATCCATTCTGGATTAGGTAATAAAACACCAAATGAAATGGAAAAATTTTATAAATCAACTAGTTTATTAGTGGCATAAAAAGTCTCCACTTTTAAGTTGCAATTCCACAATACCTCGAGGGGCAGCGAAGCAGTGCTTGGTTGAAATATAAACTGCGAAACAGTCAACAGGCCGTCATTTGCGGTTTCACGGAGGCGCAGGGCCAGCAATCGGGTTTTGGCGCTCTCGTATTGGGCGCCTATGTGCAGGGGAAACTCATTTATATAGGCAACTGTGGTTCGGGATTTAAAGAGCGTGAACGAAAGGAAATTCTCGAAATCTTAGCGCCGCATCGAAGGAAAACAAAACCTTTTGATCATGCGGTGAAAGTTGCCAAGGAGAGCCAAGTGAGTTGGGTGGAACCCGAGCTGGTTTGCGAAGTATACTTTGCCGAATGGACGGGCGACAAGCATTTACGACATCCAGTATTTAAGGGTTTACGTGCTGATAAGGCAGCTGAGGATGCTAGCATGGAGATAGTTGCCGTTAATGAGATGGAACAAAGTCGTGTGGTTCAATTGGGTAGAAAAAAAGTAACGTTAACCAATCAAGATAAAATTTATTGGCCTCATGAGGGCCTCCGCAAAGGGGACATGTTAGCTTATTACGAACAAATGGGCAACTATCTGTTGCCGTATCTGAAAGATAAGCCTATCGCTATGAACAGATTTCCCGACGGGATTAAAGGGAAGAGTTTCTTTCAAAAAGACGTAGAGCCTAAACAGTTGCCCTCCTGGATGAAAACTGTTCCTATGGAAACGGCATCGAATAAGGAAACGATCGACTACTTGATATGCAATGATTTGGCGAGTTTACTGTATATTGCCAATTTGGGCTCCATTGAAATAAATTCCTGGCTTTCCACCTTCAAGAAACCGCAGATGCCAAAATTCGGGGTATTGGACTTGGATCCGAATGGGATGGATTTCCAAGAACTGAAAGCAGTCGCAAAGACTTGTAAAAAGCTTTTGGATAAGGCGGAGATCCCTGGATTCATAAAAACTTCCGGATCCTCAGGCTTTCACATTTACCTCCATGTAAATGAACAATACGACTATAGTTTAGTGCGGAACTTTATACAATTCCTTGCCCAGATGGTTCACGACCAACATCCTGAAACTACAAGCCTGGAACGTGCAGTCAAACAACGGCAGGGACTGATCTATCTGGATTTTCTTCAGAATAGACAAGGACAAACGATCGCAGCGCCTTATTCTGTGCGTCCTAAGCCAGGCGCTAGTGTTAGCACACCTATTTTTTGGGAGGAACTCAATGAGGATATCCAAATCACTAACTTCACAATCGATTCGCTTGTCGAGCGCCTTCGTACGAAGGCAGACCCCTGGGAAGCGATTTTTAAGACCAGAGTTGACATTAAAAGAGCTATAACAAAATTTTAGGCTAAACTGGCCTTTAGCTTTTCCAATAAATCGGAAGCTTTGGTGTTTTCTACATTGATTTTACGGATCGTAGCACGCTTGCCCTTGCTTTTCTGCTTAATAATTTTCAAAAGTGCTTCGCTGTGTTCGTTTTTGTATGCGGCTATATCGAAGGGTTTACTGTTTGCCTTAATTAATTGCAAGGCCATATCCATTTCTTGCTTCTTTATAGATATGTTGGCGGTATCTTTTATCGCGGATAGCGGTTGGATTTCCTCCTGAAAACGCAAAGTATTAAGGAGTAAAACATCTTCATAAGGTCTTACAATCACTAAATTTTCAACATTGCGCATAACAAAGGTTCCCAAACCGACGGTCTTTGATTTTTGCAATGCTTTACGCAATAATTGATATGCCTTCTCTCCTGACTTTTGAGGTTCCAAGTAATAGGGAGTATCGAAATAAATGCTGTCTACTTCCTTCCCTTGGACAAAGGTCTGCAAATTAATCATCTTATTTTTTTCGGGCATAGCGTCCTCAAAATCGGCATCTTCCAACACAACGTATTTATCTTTAAGTAGGTATCCTTTAACAATGTTGTCCCATGGAACCTCTTTTCCTGTTTTTTCATTCACACGTTTATATTTGATGTTCGAATGATCTTTTCGGTCTAACATATCGAGGTCCAAGCTGCTCGATTGCGTTGCACTGTAAATTTTAATCGGAATATTGACTAATCCGAAACCTATTGCTCCTGTCCAAATTGCTCTCATAATAAATGCTTTTGTTATTCTAACAATTAAATTCCCCGATGGTTCTGTCTTCCCAAAACAGAATACCACTAACTATTTTTACCGTAAACTGTTCACTAGAAAAAAAACAAAAAAGATATCCATTCATGACTGCGATAAATCATAAACTTTTAAATCGCCTCGGCGACGAGATCAGCAGAAGAGGCTGGCACTTGTCCTTTGCCGAGAGTATGACCTCGGGCTTTATAACAAGTGTGTGGAGTTTGCAAATAGACTCAGGTAATTATCTTCTAGGCGGAATCGTCTGTTTTGAGGAATCCGTAAAAACCTCGCTTCTCCTGGTGCCTGAGGAGCTGCTGTCGACCTATACCGCCGAATCCATCGAAGTAAGCCTAGCACTTCTGCAGGGATTAAAGCAAGTTCTTCCTGCTGAGGTACGCATCGCTGTTACCGGACTCGCCTATGAAGGGACAGATAAACATCCTAGCGCTAAAGTAGGCGACGTCTTTATCGCTGTTGCGGTTAAGGATGCTTATCTCGCCCGATCTTATGCCTTGCCAAGTGCGCATGCTGCTGATACTTATATCAAAACCCTCAATTGCTCTTTAGAGATGCTCGCTTCGCTGTTGGATCAGGTTAAATCGTAATACGTCCGCCAGTAACAGGAATGGTGGCGCCCGCAATATAGGATGCCGCGTTGGATGCTAAAAACACATAGACGGCAGCTAATTCAGCAGGTTGGGCAGGTCTACCTAAAGGCGTATTGTCGCCAAAATGTTCATGATCAGGAATGGTGCTCGGAATTAATGGCGTCCATACTGGCCCAGGAGCCACTGCATTAACACGGATGCCATTGCCTTCGTTCAGAAACTTTTGCGCTAGATTGGCGGTGAAATTTTGTATCGCTGCTTTGCTAGCGGCATAGGGTATCAAAGTCGGGTTGGGATCATAGGCGTTGACCGAAGTGGTGTTAATCACGCTACCGCCTTCGCGCATATGCTGTTGACCATGCTTGACTAAATAAAACATCGCACTTAAGTTAATTTCAAAAGTCATGTTCCACTCGTCGGCGCTAATCTCTTGTAGGTTTTTGTAAGACATTTGGTAGGCGGCATTGTTGACTAGAATATCAAATTTCTTAAACTTTGCTACTGTCGTCTCTATAATGTCCTTGCAAACTTGCTCATCGCGAATATCGCCTTTATAAAGAATCGCTTTTCTACCAGCCTTTCTTACATAGTCGGCGGTATCTTCAGCATCTTGATCTTCGATACTGTCTTTATAACATATTACGATATCCGCACCCTCGCGCGCCATCGCGATGGCTACTGCTTTTCCGATTCCAGAATCCGCACCAGTGATGATCACCACCTTGCCTTCAAGCAGGCTCGACCCTTGATATGTCAGCTCTCCATGGTCTGGACGAGGAACCATCTTGTCGGTTAGGCCAGGAGGGGATTGTGCCTGTTTTTTAAATGGGGGGCTAGGGTACAAATCTTTGCTATTTCCTTCTTTTGTCGTTTCCATAAAGTATCGTTTTGATGTATGGAAAGAACAGCTTGCGCTAACAATCGTTCGAAGAAATTTCGGAATTATTAGGAAAAAACAAACGTACTTCCGTTCCCATGTTGATTTTGCTGGAGATATTAATCTGCCCATCCAATCGCTCAATCACGCGCTTCACGATAAATAACCCTATTCCACGCCCGCTATGGCTGGTTGAGTTGGAACCTCGTTGTAGCCTATCATAAATTTTGGTAATCTCCTTTTCTGGAATTCCTATGCCATTATCTTTGATGTAATACACCACACCCTTACTCGTTTCCTCGGAATAGATTTGGATAATTGGCTCCTGCATCGTTGAAGAGTATTTTATTGCATTTCCAATGACGTTGCTAAAGATTTGGAAAATACCTCCAGGATCACCTAGGACGGGAAGCAAAACCCCTAAATCTATTCTAGTACGATTTGCAGCATAGAGAAGGATGGCCTCGTCACACCAGAACTTCATCTTGTCGGCGATGAAAACCATGCTTTTATTCGGTGAGTACACCCGTGCTTCGCTCAGCTGAACGGTCTTATCGATAATATTATTTAAACTAACCATCGCCTGATCGATGATTTCATACCATTTATCCTTACTATCTTCCACCTCGGAAATATTGCGCCGCAGCGAATCAATTCCGAGTCTAGCGATAGCAATCGGATTTTTAGCATCATGTGCTAAACTGTGTGTAATTTCCTCCAGATCGCTATTGATGGATAAATGCTGCTCTTGTTTTTTTAGCAATTGCAAGGCTTTGTTTTTTGAGGTAACATCAACGGATGTATGTAAAATCGCGAAGGTTTCCTCGCGGTCGTTAACGAGGGCTTTATACTCAAAGTCGAAAAACCGCTTATGCTTAATATCTCCATCTAGTATATCCGCAGGCGTGGCGGTCGCTTGGTAACTAATCCCTGTTCGCCACACATTCTCTAGAATACTTGAAAATCCTTCCTCTTTGAAATTAGGAAAAGCCTCGCTGAAGCTAGTTCCAATAATGGATGAATCGCTGCACCACATCCGAAGCATCGCATCATTAGCGAAAGCGATGTTCAGGTCGCTGCTGTCGTAAATAGCAGTCGCTAATGGGGAATGCTGCAAAACATCGATCAACATTTTTAACGATTGAAATTGTGACATGTACCTAAAAGATGAATTTTGAGTTTACTTCGTTTATAAATTTAACGAAAATCAAGAAAAACGAACAAAGTAAAAAAGCAAAATTCAAGACAACAAAATGTTATCAGAGAGGAAACGGGGTAGATTGTGATGTTTATTTTATATCAAGCATCTCTTTTGATGGGTTAGGAGAAAAGGGCAGAACAAGAGCAAGTTCTTGATACCCAATGCAAGGCATTTAGATCCTAGTACCTAATGTTCGTATAGACGCAATCGCTATTGAGAATTATAGCTTGTGGAAGGCTGTCGTATTTCGCTAGATTCGTTGCACTTAAACAGGTATTATTCCAGGCTCAAAGTGATTTAATTCATATTCGTACAATTTCGCTGAACTATCTCTGTGCGGTATGTGTTCAGGTAGATATAGATGCTAAAAACATCTATTTCTCGCGGTCAATCTAAAGGTTGGCATAGTATGCTGAGGCGTTATGAATGAGCGGATTTATGAAAGCTCTGTACGTTGAATCTAAGATTTTTCAAGCTTAGCATCCGCTCATACGCGGGGTGGAAACAAAGACAGATAGAACCCATACATAAGTTCTACTACATTTCTAAATGCATAGGACGTTGATGCCGAAAGGAATACATGGGATGCGAAACTTTGACAGGGCTAGTGGCACTTCGTTGATGCCGCGCTCAAACTAAGTAAGGTTGAATGGTTTATCTCACAATTATGGAACTGGATGTTATAGAAAAGCTAAAAATTATTAAAAGTGTACAGAAAAAGAATAGTAGCAAGTTTGAAGAAACGGTCTACTTCGAGTGCTGTACTAGTGAAGAGGTGTTGTATCGACTGGAAGAGCTTCAAACAATCTTTGAGGCTAATCCATCATTTGAAAAATTACATGGATTAGAAAATCATCTATCGCTAAGTTATCGACATCTAGAAACCCAAGATGAAGTAAAATTTTATGCGTCCGATTAATAAAGAATAGCTCCAACAATCACGCATATGTTCGAAGTCTATCGAATTTTGCCTTTATTCAGAGGGCTATACACCTTATGAGGTAAGAAGAAAGTTCATGCGAAATAGCATTCGTGAGCTAGTGAAAGGCAGCTCATAAGCCTTTCCGCTGTACATTCGAAAGGCGGCCGATCATCCACATGCCCCGTAAAAATAAAACTTGCTCCGCCGGCCTAATTATTTTGTGTGATTGAAACCCCGTTTATTCTTTGGTATAAGCGTGCATCCCTGCATTCTCAAAAAAGGTTGGCTGGTCTAATTTAATCGCGATACGATAGGCGGCATTCATCAAACCCACATGACTGTATGCTTGAGGGAAATTTCCCCATTGGCTTCCATCTTCTTCATTGACATCCTCACTGAATAGCATCAAATGATTGCCGAAAGACATCAACTGTTGGAACACCTCCTGAGCTTCCTCCAGCCTTCCCACACAGGCTAATGCTTCAACATACCAAAATGCGCAGACCAAAAATGTAGACTTTGGCTTTCCGAAATCATCTTTGTGCAAATAACGATAAAATAACCCCTGTCGGCCCTTGAGCTCGCTTTCTAGCTGACTCAAATGTTGGCGGGCACGTTCGGATGCTGGATCTAAGTACCCCATCAGGATAAGCTGTAGGGTGGAGGCATCCAAATGTGTTGATTCAGTGGAGTTTGTATAAACGCCTCTGCCTTGGTCATAACAAGATTCTATATAGGCGGAAGCTTTCTTTTGCAGTAAAAGCGCTTTTTGCTCCATTTCTTCAAAACCGTTTTGTCTAGCTATTTTTATTGCAGCTGTTGCGCCTGCCCATTGAAATAAATTGGAATAACAGTGTCGTTGCTGGAAATTTCTAAATTCCCAAATTCCCGCATCCTTTTCATCGATCGTCGCTTCAATTTTCGTCAAAATGTAATTCGTCCACTCTTTAGAGATTCCTTTATTTTGATACATAAATCGTTGGTCGGTAAATAGGGGGAGCAAAGCGATCAAAGCTTGTCCGTAAACGTCGTTCTGAATGTGCTCATGGGCCTGGTTGCCGATGCGAATGGGAGTATTCCCTAAATAACCATGAAGATGGTCTACCTGGCTTTCGACTAAGTCTGATTTCCCTAAAATACCATAAAGTGGCTGAAGCCTTCCGCTGTCGGTCTGCGTAATATTGGCGATAAAGGAGGCGTATTTTTCCATTTCTTCAAAATGACCAATATGGCTCAAGGCGGTAAGCACGTAGAAGCTGTCGCGTAACCAACAAAAACGGTAGTCCCAATTACGTCCTGAACCAGGAAATTCCGGCAAACTGGTGGTACTGGCGGCAATAATGGCACCGGTATCTTCATATTGGTGGAGCTTTAAGGCTAAAGCAGAACGAATGACTTCTTTCTGATAGAACGAAGGAATCGACGCGTTCTTTACCCACTTTTGCCAATAGGCAATTGTTCGACTTAGGAATTCTTCACAGGTACGCTCTATTGGGGCTTCGAAGGGGCTGCCGAACGTTAACACTAAATAAACCGGTTTGCTTAGTACATGCGCTGTTTCATCAAAGAAATGACTAATTGGAATATCAGTTGCTAAGCGTAAGCTGACGTCTCCGTTCTCAAATTGAATATGATTGCTTCCGCGATGCTTGTTCAGTTTCGTTTTGCCATATTGGTATACCGGTTCGCATGTTGCTTTTATCCGTGGACGTCCCTGAATAGGTTCAATTTTGCGAATCATGATCAAGGGTTTAAAATAGCGCTCATATTGTTCAAATCGTGGCGCGAAATCTGTTACCCGATAGGACCCTTCTTTGCATTCAATGGTTGTACACAGAACGTTCGTGTTCTCCAGATAAGTTTGCTTGGCGGAGAAAATATCACCTATAGGTCGTATCGAATATTCACCGCCGTAGGAGTCGTCTAAAAGACCTCCAAAGACAAACGAATCTTGGAAGGTCGGCCAACAAAGCCAGCTGATATTGGTATCGATATTGACATGTGCGATGTAAGCACAGTTTCCAATAATACCACTGTTGTAAGTATGTTTTGTATGGGGTATTTTGCTAGTTTTTCTCGATATGTTGGAATTCATTTTGCGAGTGCTTAGATGTGTTCGTAAAGTTTTTGATTAGGTTTAATACTTCTTCCTGTGTTTCGATATAATATCGTGCGGCAGATTTTCTGCTTCCCACCTTCACCGTAAGTGCGTTTGCTGGAAGCTCCAAAAACATGTCTTCATCCGTGGCGTCATCACCAATGGCGAATATGAAGTCTGGCTGAAAATCATGGACAATCTCCATAGCCGCTTTGCCCTTATTCAGTTCGCTGTTTTTTACTTCAATTACCTTGTTCCCCATTAGCAGTTGTAAACCGTAATGCGGCAATAAATAGCGTAGGTTATCGACGAGTTCTTGGGAACGCAGGTTTCCCAATCCATGCTGTACCTTTCGGTAATGCCAGGCAAGCGAATAGTTCTTTTCTTCGACAAAGGCACCTGCAGTGCGATTGGCAAAATCGGACATGATTTGTTTAATCGGATATTTCCAACGCGTCGAAATGTGATTTTTGCTATGCCATTGGTGATAGGGATAATTGCTCCATGCACCGTGCTCTGCAACGAGGAAATAGTCTTTATCGGCAAACCAATTCGCTAAGGTGTCCTGCGGACGCCCACTAATGATGACCACTTGATTGTTCGGGTTGGATTGTAGGTCTTCCAACGTCTCATACAAGTTATTGGTGGGTGTTACAGCGTCGGCATCTTTATTGAATCCCATGAGCGTACCGTCATAGTCCAGTAAGAATAGGTTACGTTTTGAAGCATCATGTTGGCTGAGCATGTCCTGTATAATGGCTGGGCTGATGCGTCTTGCTAATTCTTGCTTTTGCAAGGCTTTAATCTCTTTTAATCGTTTGAAGAAAATATGAACCCAATGGCGAACATTGAATTTTTTGACGATCTCCAAGCTGTCATTTAAGCGCTTTCGTTGTTCCTCCACCGGCATGACGATCGCTGTGCGTATGGCCTCACGAATTTGCTCAATCGCATTAGGATTGACCAGTATCGGACCAATCAGCTCTCGACTTGCACCCGCCATCTCGCTCAAAATGAGTACACCATCGTTGTTTTCTTTGCTTGCTATGAATTCTTTACAGACTAGATTCATTCCGTCGCGTAGCGAGGTGACCAGACAAATATCCGCTGCGACATAAAGGGCAGACAACTCCTCGACGCAGTACGTATTATAAAAATAAGATATGGGTGTCCATTCATTGGTGCCATACACGGCGTTTATGTGTCCAACAACCCTGTTTATCTCATCGCGTAGTTCGCTATACTTAGGTACAGTGTCACGGGATGGCACGACGAGCATGTAGAGTACGACCTGACTGTATAATTCAGGATAGTGTTGCAAAAGACTCTCGAACGCTTTTAAGCGTTCTAAAATACCTTTGCTGTAATCTAGTCTATCGATGCTTAAAATAAATTTCCTGTGGTTATAAAATGTGCGAATCTCGTCTGCACGCTGCTGAACGGCGGCCGACTGCGCAAGCCCGCTAAATTTCTCGTAGTCAATTCCCATTGGAAAAACTTCCACATATATACTGCGCCCCGCTTTCCGTAAGCTATTGTTTTGAATAGCAATACCAAGAATATGACTGCAGGCATTTAAGAAATGCTGTGTGTCATGGTAGGTGTGAAAAGCAATCAAGTCGGCTCCTAAAAGCCCTTCTAGCAACTCGTCACGCCAAGGTATGGCTCGAAATAGCTCATCAGGTGGGAAAGGTATATGTTGAAAATAGCCAATGGCTAAGTTGATGTTGTGGGCTCTAATTAGTTTAGGTAATAACATGAGTTGGTAATCATGAATCCACACATCATCGCTGTCCAGTAAATCTTGGTCTTTCACCTTCTGGGCAAATTTTTCATTCACCGACTGATAGATTTCCCAATTAGCGGGGTCGTAGACCGTGTAGGAGGGGTGGTAATGGCATATTGGCCAAAGCACCTCGTTGGAAAAGCCCTCATAATACCCTTCCAATTCACTGGCCGTAAGAAATACGGGAATAAGATTTAAAGAGGCGAGTTGCGCCGTAACGCTTTCTTTTTCTTGTTCGTTCTCTGGGACAAAGCCCGGCCAACCTATCCATACATTACCTTCGTCTTGGTAGATTGATCCTAAGCCAGTTGCTAATCCGCCTTCGCTAGGGATTACATGTAATTCGCCATGTTGTCTTTCTATTCGGATTGGTAATCTATTTGAAATAATAATTGTTCGTTTTGTCTGCATCATATTTTTGAAAACAAGTAAGAATTTTACTGTTTGTGCTTCCGCTGTTGTTCTAATTAACTGTCGAGAAAGTTCAGAGGAAAGCGCAAAAGGTTTCATAGATCGAAGGACGCCTTATCACTTGCGTATAAACCTTAGTCGTCGAATTTCTTTTGCCTACGGTGAACTTCTAGGATCGCTGCGATAAATCCATGACCGCTATTCTTTAAATACTTGATCCAACGCCAAGAACTCGTGTTGTGAAAAAGTAGGGTTCTCACTTGCCACCGTCATGCCTAGCGGGTGTGCTCTATCTGCCTTAGGCAGTTAGAGCAAATATCATCTTTTGCGCAAGCTATTTGTTTCGCTCCGTTGTGAAACATGAATACGCTATTCGTAAAAAGATCATTCAGTCTATGTATTGAACAGTTGGTATGCAAATTCGTTGGAATTATTTACATAAAACTTTGTAAAACTTAGAATCGATTCTGATAGGCCATCGTATCCAAGCCAATCTCAGGGATTATTGGCACGATCACGTTCTGGATATTGCTGCTCGATTGGTTCGTATTTTCCAGCATCTTTGTATCCTCATCAAGCAAAAAAATCACCCTAAATCGAAGTCTGACACTTAGGTTAGAAGGGCATAGCATTGAAAGTTAACGATAAAAGCAGCGCTATGAATTTTTACTCACGCGTAAAGTCGTGTAATAAATTAAGGGCAAACATACCTTTTCATCACACACTGGATTGATATATCTTTTAGCTGCACCTGCTTAGTATTTAATATAGTGACATGTTAGGAGATATTAACTCTAAATGTTATGTACCGATTTTTATATCCGAGAACAATTTTTTAAATTAGTAACATTAAAGCCATTCATTTAATTGTGAATCGCTTAACGCATAAAAGTAGTATAGTAAAACATGAGTACCGTAGTAAAGTTTAACAATGTCAATGCATTGTTTTCGAAATCATTGAAACAAAAAGTCAACCATTATTTCCAAGAAGAATCGATCAATAAAACAGGTAATCGGCTATTAATAGTAAAAGCAATCATCCTTCTTTCTTCTTTATTCCTAATCTATTCAATTCTTATATTCGTTCAGCCACATTGGATAGTCAGTGTTGTGTTATGCCTTCTATTGGGGGTTAATTTAGCCGCTATTGGATTCAATATTATGCATGATGCTGGACATAATTCGTTTTCAGAGAATAAGGCAATAAATACGATCCTTTCCTATTCTTTAAATTTGCTAGGCGGGAATATCTTTTTGTGGAAGTTGAAGCATAATATAGCGCACCATACATACACCAATATCGATGGTGAGGATCACGATATTGAGATAAAATT
The DNA here is from genome assembly GCF_009557615.1 of Sphingobacteruim zhuxiongii. NCBI lineage: Bacteria > Pseudomonadati > Bacteroidota > Sphingobacteriia > Sphingobacteriales > Sphingobacteriaceae > Sphingobacterium > Sphingobacterium zhuxiongii. Next base: position 2,700,454 of record NZ_CP045652.1, on the reverse strand, counting down.
CATGAGAATTCACCATGACCAACCGCTAAAAGAACATCACAGATATCAACATCTGTATTTTATATTTCTTTATTCGATTTCATATTTGGCGTGGATCTTTTATCAAGATTATGAAAAATATTTTAGACAGAGGTTGAGCATATCATCAGAAAAATTTAACTTTCCAATCAATGAAAGAATAATTTTTTGGATTAGCAAAATTATTCACTTCACGTTGTTCGTCGTGATCCCCATCATCTTTGTTGGCTGGATTCCAACCCTTGTAGGCTTATGTTTAACTAGTATCGTCTGCGGAATTTGTTTGGCCACCGTATTTCAACTAGCGCATGTCGTTGACGAAACTGAGTTTAAAACCCTGGTTGACGAACGTGTTGAGGCACAATGGATGATACATCAATTGCAATCTACGGCGAATTTTGCTACCGATAGCCGGGTGTTAACTTGGTTGCTTGGGGGATTGAATTTTCAAGTTGAGCACCATTTGTTTCCAAAGGTCAGTCACATTCACTATCCGAAAATTAACGAAATTGTTAAAGCGACTTGCCTAGAATATAATGTGAAATATAATGAATATCCCACATTCTATGCTGCTTTCCAATCGCATATAAAAGTGATAAAAGCTATGTCGAAATAAAAATAATTTTGTTTTTAATTAAATTTTATTATCTTTGTGTTATAATCAGGCCCTGCCGACGCTTTCTGAAACCGATCAGTTCACTCATCTTTTTTAGTTTCCGCATTTTCAGTTGCTAATTTGTTTTCATCTAGATGATGTTTGACGAGAAATGTTTTGTGACATGTCATAGCAACCTTCTCTTATCCTCAACTTTTGATTTTATAAATGATTATTTGGACTCAATTGTCCCGAAATATGAGCGTTTGCTCACTAACAAGATATTTTATTTAATACACAACACAATGCAAGAAGGAAAAGTTAAATTCTTTAACAACACAAAAGGATTTGGATTTATTACACCAAATGATGGTGGAGATGATTTATTTGTACACAGTACAGGATTAAGAGACGATATCAGAGAAAATGACCACGTTACCTACAATGTTGAAAGAGGCCAAAAAGGTCTTAACGCAACGAACGTACGTATAGCATAACCATACTCCATTTGTTATTAATGAGATCGCGATTATAATGTAAAGTTATAATCGCTTTTTTTGTCTACTGTTAGTATACTCCGAGAAATTCTATCTAAAATGCTTAGTCTCCTTATTTGACAATAAATTGACTATTTGTTTGGTTCAACTTATTAATTTTAAGGTGCTAAAAACAATTCGTAGTTTAAGTGTTAATTTTCTAAAGCCCCCTAATCGGGGCTTTCGTCGTTAAAATCCCTCCAACAATGTTTTGTAATCGTCAGGGAAATTGTTAAGAAAGTCATTATAGGAAAGCTAGAAACTGAATATCAATTTAAGATACCCCCTGACGAAATAGCATTCAACAGGGGATATTTAATAAATAATGGGTCGTCCACTCAAATTTACTATTAATCGAAATTTGTGTCAATACCGAAATTCATTTTTTGAGTCCTCTAAAATTGCAGTTTACTCATGTAAACTGCGCACCTTATCGAAATTTTTCTCATCGTTCGCATTCTGAAAATGGAATTTATAATCGCTTTTTACAACTAGTTCCAAATCAATAAAAACTATTTGGACGTGTAAATGTTTTAACAATACAGGCATTAATATTTAAAATTGATTTACTCTAGTGGCTCCGAATTTGGAGCCGCTTTTTTTAGTTTCTTATGTTTGTTGAAAACAACTTAAACTCCTCGTGGCTTAAATTGGTAGGCGGATGAATTAACATTTTAACTTAATATCATTACATTCTAATCGTCAGATGACGCTCGAGCTATCCCAACCATTGAGTTTCAAAGAGCAAAAATCCCTTCAGTAATAATCTAGTAGCTGCATTCGTAACAATTTGCGTTTCCGACGTTTTAAAATGTAGAAATCGAGATATAACCATGAATCATTGTTTATTGCACAACGAGTGGCACCATATCTCTTATTAGAATTTTACAACAAAAACATCAAGACCGATGGGACGGTTTTGTAGTATTAAGCTGTTCGCAGGGGCTATTTTATGAGTCAATTTCGATCGAAAAAGATTTATTTGATTTGCTATTTAAAACATATATCGAATATTGATGTTTTCCAGTATAGGCACACTGATCACACAAGCAACGGTTACATGAACAATAAATTTGAATATGATTTTCTCAGAAATCGGGAAAAGTTTTTTTCCCACGCATTGAGATTTACTAAAAATGTATATTCTGCGGAGGATTTATTGCAAGAGACCGCATTGAAAGTCTTTAGGGCGGATCCATCTCGCTTCACATTCGGCACCAATTTTATTGGTTGGGTTTACACTATTATGCGCAATATCCACATTAACGATTGTCGTAGGAGGACGTTGGAGATGAAACTTGTGGATAGTACCGATGAATGTCACCAGGACTCACAATTGTCGTATTCCTCAGTGAAGAATAGGGCGGACGATTACTTTCTGGGACAAGATTTGTCGAAAGCATTTGAGGGGATCGACCCCATCTTTTTAGACCCATTTTTAATGTATTTTGAAGGTTATAAATACAAAGAGATAGCAGCGTACTATGGTATCCCGGAAGGTACGGTCAAAACTAGAATCTTCTCTGCGCGTAAAATTTTGAAAACAAGGTTAAAAAGTTATTCTAATCTTAAAGCGGTTAAATGAGAAATTAGTGCGTAAAATCGTTTTTTCAGGCCATCCTAAACGGAATAACCATTCTTCAAATGTAGTTTCATCTTGGCAGTTTAATTTATATATTATAGCGTTTTTGAAGAAATAGAATTCGATGCTGTTCATACGATTCTATTTCGCATTTTGTTGTCAACGACTAAGATGTAGCTTGTGCTCTTCGTATCAACTCGTCAACACCAGCAATTCTTATGACTATGCATGCAATAATGTTTAATTGGAGTGATTGCCGTAGCGGTAGTGTTGCAACTATACCGAACGTGTCGAATGCGCAGCACGAGTTTACCTAAAGAAAAGTCTGATGTTTTGGTAATCAAGTTTACGCTAAGCATGCAAAATGCGTTGTGTTTTTAGCAATCACAAGCTAGAACGTTGTAATGCGACGGTAAGACTATCGGTCAAAATAAATCGAAACCAGAACGCATGGCGTAAACATCGCTCAATGATATGAAAATCGTTAGGCGTAAAAAGGGCGACAAAACTATATCTTACACGTAAGAGTTAACATTATTTTTTAGCGCAACATTGTTTACGATTGTAGATGAAAAACTACAACTGTCGTAAATTAATAGTTTGTCGGCAGTTTTCGATAATTTCACGCTATAAATTTGCTATCTTCGATTTGTTAAACCAATTAAATTAACCATTCCAATTCGAATGTGAAGCATTGGTGTTATCGTTTTCCCACTCACTAACTCGCCTTTCGATTGCACACACTTTCTCTAAAAAAGACTTTGCTAGACAAGATTTTCAACGAACAATGTCTAGAAAAAATAGAATTATACCCTGGCTTTGATATTTGTATCTCGGTAATGGTAGAAGATGGTCTAATAACCCACTCTAGTAGTACAGCCACGTGTAAATACTTAATAACTAGCAAGGGTAAAATGCTCTTGAGACAAGGAGAAATTATTGTTTAAAATACTAGAAAGGAAGTTTGAATTGGACAAACTTTCAACATGTCAGGCGGAGGAATTGTTGCGTGCAGTTAATAGCTTATCTGAAAAAGAGTATGAGATATTTGCGATGCATCTGGAAGGATTTAAACAATATGAAATTTCAGAGCATCTGCATATTACGAAACAGGAAGTTTCAACTATATTGGCTTTGAGCAAGAAAAAGCTAAGCTTCAATTCTATTTAAATTTTTAGGCATTATCCCACATGAAAGTTTTTTCACTAATTGCAATATTTCCTATTCGTGGAGGCTTTTTGCTATTCTATACGCTTGGGGCGACTCGATTTTCCCTTTCTTGATCAACTCGATAAAATATAGCATATGTTTTTCCTTAAGCCAGCTAGAGTTGAGAATGTACCATCGGAAACGATTTCCGTCAGGATTGTAGGTTATTGATCCCATGTAGTAATAGTTGATCTTAATCACCCAACCGCCACCTCCGTTAGGATGGTAAACCTCAACGATCTGTCGCTGACCTCTAAACCAAAATACCTTAACCACGCCAAAATTATATCTTAAAATTAGCGCATCAATCATGGCTTCAATAAGAATTGAGGGGAGTTCACCGGACGTGTGTGTCCATTTATTGCCAACTTTTTGGAATAGGTAGAAGGTGCGCCGATCCTTTCCAGTAAGCATGTAGATATCAAGTCCAAAGCCCTGCTTGAGGCTCTTGATTGCTATAGTAAGAACTTTGTTTTTGTAATAAACTATTAGCGGTCCCATTACGCAAATTTACTAAAAATATTAGTAATCCATCAAGAGCCAAACATAAACGTTTTTGATGGAGCTGGCGTTAATATGTATAATTAATTCCGACGTACAAAAATTAATTGCATTTGGTTACTATGTTCACATAGCTGGTATCCCTAAAAATGTTGATCGTTATATTTGATCGTTTCTCGTTTACCAAACGCATATTTCAAACGGGAGAGTCTTGGTCGATTTAATAGTTTAGGAAGCTGTAGGGTTGTAGCCTTACCCTTTTTCAAACAGTGAATAAATATAAAAACCCGTATTAAGAAACCAATTGTTCTTCAGCGTATAACCATGGGCTTAATCCATTTAAAGCTTTGTGAGGATGATTACTATTGTAATCAATCTGCCATTCATAGGCCAGTGCATTTACGTGGCTGATTGATTCAAATAAATAAGCGTCTAACACATCTTCTCTGAATGTACGATTGAAGCGCTCAATATAAGCATTTTGAGCAGGCTTGCCAGGTTGGATATATTGTATTTCTATTCCATGATCGCTACAAAAATCTTTGAAAACTTTCGCTATAAATTCTGGTCCATTATCCGTTCTGATACGCTTTGGTTTTGCTCTGTGTAACAGTAATTCTTGTATTTTTTGCACCAACCTTGTTGCAGGAATAGAATAATATGCTTCGTTAAGTAAGGCTTCTCGATTATAATCATCAATAATATTGATAACTCTAAACCTTCTCCCATTAGCTAGAGAATCGCTCATGAAATCGATCGACCAGGTGTCATTAATGGAACCTGGAACAAATAATCGTTCTTTGATTCTAGCTGGTAGGCGTCGTTTTCGCTTCACTCTAAGCTTTAAATTAATATTACGATATACACGAAGCACTCTTTTTCGATTCCATAGAAGACCCTCCATTCGGATCTTACCAAAGTAAGTTTCAAATCCTCGTGTAGGATATTTCGTTGAGAGATCCATCAGTTTATCAATAATGATCTGGTCATCTTTTTTATGAGCATAGTAGTACATACTACGACTCATGCAAACAATTTTGCAGGCTCTATGGATACTGATCCCTTCCGCTTCAATTACACCTTCAATCAGCTCTTTACGTTCACAGAGCTTTAAAGCTTTTTTTCAATGATGTCTTTTAAAATACGATGATCCAAGCTCAAATCAGCAAACATTCGCTTTAAACGGCTATTTTCTTCTTGTAATGCTTTCAACTCTTTCAAATGCTGGGCATCCATACCGCCATACTTTTGCTTCCATTGATAGAAAGTGGATGATGTAATACCATGTTCCCGACAAATGTCGCGTGTCGATTTACCGGATTCATATTCCTTTAGAATACTGACAATCTGATGCTCTGAAAATTTGCTCTTCTTCATAATGTTTAACAAACTAATTTAACATTTTTAATTGGTCTGAAAAACGGGGAAGTCTACCAAAAGGAAGTATCAACCATATTGGCTTCCAGCAAGAAAAAATTAAGCTTGAATTCTATTTAAATATTCGTGATGAATTCGACACGGAGTGCGCAGGTGTTACATTTGAGCTAAAGATATACCTCAATCAGGTTTAAATTACCCCACCTACGGGGTTTTCTTTTTCAAACGAAAATTTTTTTACAAGTATAATAATCAAGCATATCTAACGTTGACATATAGGAGAGCACTTAAGTCAGGAAGTGTGTGTGTGAAAAACAAAGAAAAGCCCCTTTGTAGGGAAAAAGGGGCTTTTCGTATTCTATACCCTTCCGGCGATTCGATTAAATAACGTACACAAAAAAAGCTCCACGTTCGCGGAGCTAAAAACATTATTTGTTACGAGCATCAATGTTTTGCAATGTTTGGAATCAATTATACGACAAACGGAATAATGAAATGTTTGCAATCTGTTTAGCTTTAATTCATTTTTTTTAAAACTCATTCTTATTCAGTGTGTTCTAATGTATATAACACACTAAATTTTTAGAACATAGCACTAGACACAGCAAACGAAGACAGAGTAAGTAAGACTATTGAGAGTCAAACTGCAAAAATTCCATCTGTAGTATTCTTGGGCGCCGCATTGTTGGCGATGGGCGTATCCGCCGCTCTAAAATGTAGTAGGGGGAAGGTCGATAAGGACGCACTATTTATTGGCCAATGGGCAGCGCCTTTTTTACTTCTGGGCATTTACAATAAAATAGTAAAGACAGAAGGTCATGATTAACATCAATTAGCCCCTAACTCAGGGGCTTTTTTATTATCTATCCACTTTATACCAGGAGATCTCGCCTGTTCCAATCTTCCCAATATACTTCCGGATGTGATCGTCAGTGACGACTCCGGTTTCATCTTCTAGGTTGTATTCGAATCTCTTGGTAAATTTATCGTAGGAAATCGTCGCTACATAATGGAGGTTAACATAAATATGCCATAGATTGCCCTGTTTCTCGCGCACTTCAACCAATTTGCGTTCGCCTTTGTAATAGAATATGTCACAGATTGTTTTATCGAATCGGATAATCAGCGCGTTGACAACGGCTTCTTTGATATCCTCGTCAAGATATCCTAATGTACATTTCCAATGGCCTTTCTCTTTGGTAAATACATACAGCGAAATTCCATCCTTTCCGGTCAACACATAATCGCGTCGGCCAGACCCACGGTCGCGCACCGATATCTTCGCATACATCACTCTATTTCGACAATGGATCTCCAATGGTTTCATTCTTGCAAGTTTACTAAAAATATTAGTAAATTGTCAAGAGTGAAAACGTTAAAATCAAATAGCTTTCTGTATATCAGGATGGTTGGTATCTTCGCCGCGCGCTCCAGTAACGCGGTAAACTTGGTGAGAGCCTAGTTCACCATTGAAGGGTTGCATAAGGTTTTGTATTTCGTCTTTACCTTCAGCAAATAACCATGCGTCACTGTCTTTCTCTCCAATAATTAAAGGCATTCTTTTCTTTTCGTTGTGGATTTCTTCCAGTAATGGATTTGCTGGAGTGGTGATAATAGAAAAGGTAGGATAGGTTTCGCCTGTATCTTGGTCTGTAAAATCCGAATAAACTACACCGAGAGTAAAGATTTTCTTATCAGGTTGGTAGATATAGTAATTTTCCGTTTCCTTCACACCCTTCACTTTATGAGGTTCATAAAATCCATTGACGTATAACAGCCCTCGATTCTTAGTGATATAGTTCTTATAGCTAGCCTTTTCGAATATGCTTTCACTTTCTGCATTCAGAGTATTGGCATATTTAGCAGCGTCTGTTTCGGTCTTTACCCAAAAAGGTATAAGCTTCCATCGAGCCTCACGGATAACTTTAGGGGAGCTATTTAGCGTCACAGGAAGAAATGGTCGTGAAAATCCTGATACATGGAAAATTTCATCTCGCTTATATTGCACGCCTAGAGATTTAAATTCTTTGCGTAATGCTTTTTCGTCGGGGTGTGATGTATGGTAGCACATACTTAAAGTTAAGTAATGTAAACGAAAAAGCCTAACTGGGTGGTTAGGCTTGGATCTTATTTAACTGACATAAATTTTTCGAAACTATAAATATGAGACATATCTATGGAAATTGTTTGATCCCTTTGTAATATAGCGTTACGGAATTTGTTTACAATTTCTACGCATAGATCCGAGCATTCTTTTGTGAAACATTGTTCAGCCTCCCATTTTTTAATCATATCCTCTAAAACTGCTAGCAATACTTCTATTTGCTCCCATTTAGGGTCTTTTTCTTTTAATTTATTATAAACATTTAAAATGTAATAACCCTTATCTGAAATCTTATCCATTAAAATGAAAGTTAGTGCGTGCAAATATACTACTTAGCATAATAAATTTCCACAGCCCTTTCAATCGCTTTCGCGGTGGCTTGTCGGCGGTAGTTGACTTATTTTATATCTAAGGTAAAGTATTCCCATTTATAATTTTAAACCTAAATTTGTGTAGTATTATTAAAAATTAGCCAGTGGTAACCGTTTCTATTATCTCGAACATCTTATTTATTTACTCAATTATTGTATTTATAGCGATAATCGTCTATACAATTTTTAAAGTTGTAATGAATGACAAGCTGCTCATGTACCAGAAATTCTTGTGGATTTTAGTTTTGGTGATTCTTAACATACTAGGATGTCTTCTTTATTTGATTATATATGATCAATCTAGGATACCTAAGAAACGAAATATTTAATTCTCGAATATCATTTTGGTAAAAACGTTGGAGATTTCATTTATCATATTATTAACTAAGTCTAAAGGGGTGGTTAGGCTTGTAGAAAGTTGGGAAGTTACCTTAATACATATGACATTTTATGTAAGTTTGTATAAAATCCAAATGTAAATTAATGAGAGGTAAAAGAATAGTATTTATAATTCTACCGTTTGTTATTCTTTGTATGTCGTGAGGACGGACCCAGCAAAAGCAGAGCAGTTTTACCGCAGAAAAGATGATTGTCAGAATTGCGGAAATTGAAATAGAGGCAGGTTTTATTGATGAATACAAAGCCATACTTAAATATGAATCCGAAGCGTCTGTACGATTAGAGCCTGGAGTTATTTCAATCTACCCATGTTTTTTAAAGATAATCCTAATCAAATAAGAATACTAGAGATATATGCTGACGAAAATGCTTACCAGGCGCATTTAAATACACCTCATTTCAAACATTACAAGAAGGCCACCGCAAATATGATTAAATCTTTGAAATTAATTGATGTGCTTGCTATAGATGAAAATTCTATGCCTCAAATATTTATAAAAATAAGCATACCAAATTAACGTCAAATATACTTTTGTAACTCATTTTAAACGTATAATCTTATATAGCCGGTCCCCTCCCTTTCATTTTAACTCCATTTAACCTCCATTTTTCGACCGCATAATGCTCCTATTCCTTAAGCAATTCAGCTAATCGCTCTGTAATGTTGTCCTTGCCGTCAAGCAAGAGGAACTCACAGCGAGATGTTTTGACTTTTAGTTCTTTCATTCCTCTTTTTTAGTTGTTCAACCATATATGTTATGACTTATACCTGTCATATTCGGGATTTTGACCGTTTTTGGTCATAGTTCGCTAACCTAGATTGTATCTTATCCGCTAAGCTTCTGAAATGCTTATCAGTAGTGTACAAGTCTTTGTACTGATTAATCTGATAGATTACTGTGCTGTGATCGCGACCGCCGAAAACCTCGCCAATCTCGAGCAATGACATTGAAGTATCACGTCTTAGAAAATAGGAGATGAGACACCTAGCAACTGATAGCTTTCGAAGTCTTGATTTGCTTGCTATTTCTTCCTGTGTGACGTTCATCAGTTCGTATACAGTGTAGACTATAGGGTCTTGGTACCTGTTGGTGAAGGCCATTCTAAATGGCCTGTCTAGCCCTGCGTATATTAGTGGGGTCATATTGTGAAAAGTTTGGCTTGCTTATTCGGTTTGTTTAATTGCTCCTCGGCTTTGATGGCTTCGAGTTTCTTCCTTGCTATGGAGAGTACTTCCAGCATCTGCTCATTTGATAACCTATTCTCCTGGAGATAGGCTATTATCATATCTGCTTTTTCTTGGATGGTCATGAAGCGAAGAGTCCTATTTGTTCAAATTTTTTCATTGTTCCTAATGCGCAATCAAGTACATGTTTGCCCGTTTCAGGGTGTACACAGTTTCTATAGATCTGGTCTTTTCTGGTATTTATCTTATGTCTTGACAAATCGAAACCTAGAACACTCTTAAAATCTTCGGATGTTCCTTTGTGTATATCAGCTTTTACATACCTCAGTGCTAAATCGCAAACGTATCTTGATCACGGAGTTGGTTTGCATATTGGGTTGTCAAAAGGAACTCCAGTATCGGCAGAGTATGAAATAAGTATTTTCAAAGGGTCCAACGACTACTTACGTAGAATTATTGCTGGTGTTGGGGGGTATATTCGTTCGATGGAGGGGGTAATGAGTACGGCTTGTATGTTAAGCCTGGTTACAAACTTACCGTACTATCAGTTGGAGCGAACGTAGGCGTTAAAAAAGAATATGCGTCAAAGTCGAATGAATATGAAAACAGCACTTTGCTGGGCGCATGGGTTGCTGTCAATATTTCAAGAGGGGTTAAGGCTCAAGCATCATTTAATAATTTTAGCGGGTTGAATCTTGGGTTTGTCTTTCGACTAAACAAAAGATAACAATAGTCGTGACCAAAATCGTGACCATATAAAATAAAAAAAGAGGTAATTAGTTGATAATTACCTCTTTAGCACAATCACTTGTGGAGCCGGAGGGATTCGAACCCTCGTCCAAACATAGTATGATCTACGCTTTCTACATGCTTAGCTTCTCTTTAATTGTCGGGAGAGGGAAGGTGAGTCGCGTACCTATACCGTTCTCCGTAGTTGCTGTTTCTCGTCCTTACTTAGCAACATCGCAAGGACCAGTTCTATTGTTCGATGCCCCGGATGTTAAACCAAAGAACAGGATCTAACGGGACAAATAGCTATGTTAAGTCTAACTTAAGCAGCTAAGGCGTAGTTTTCTTCGCCAGTTATAAAGTTGAAAGTTCAGATTTAAGTGCTAGACTAACAATGCACTGCATGCTTACATAACCATCGCTACCCTGTCAATTCCGGTCGACCCCATTATGTATAGGATGCAAATGTAATGATTCTTATTGACCTCTGAAACTATAAAAAGTTTAAATGCTTAACTTATTGCAAACATTTTTGGTATATTATGGTTTTTAAGGAGGTAGTTGTCAGAAGGATAGTCATATTAATAACCTTCTGGAAGAATCTGAGATTAGGGATTACTTAATTCAGAGGGACCGAGAAAAACTATTAAGAATACATCATTAGATTACAGAAACGCTAATAATCAAAGAATATGGCAGAACCAACAAATGCTAATAATTCGTCAACTCCCATTGTTGATGATAAGAAAGAAACAAATGCGGCTGCTAAGCCAGCAACTAAAACTGTAAGTACAGCAAAGAAGCCTGCTGCAACGAAAGCTACAACAGCTGCGACTAAACCAGTAGCAGCAAAACCAGTATCTTCAGCAAGTGCAAAACCTATAACAGCAAAAGCGACAACGACAGCTTCAAAACCAGTGACTGGAGCCGCGAAAGCAAAAACTACAATAGCTGCAAAACCAGCTGCAAAGCCAGCGTCTACTACAGCTGCGAAACCGGCAAGTGCAAGTTCAAATACAACCACGGTAAAGCCAACAGCGCCAGCTAAAACTGCTGCACCAAAAACGGCAGCAAAGAAGCCGCAGGCGGCAACTTCTCCATCAGCTAAAGTATCTGCCTCAACGAAGGCAGTTGCAGCAGCAGGAGCTTCAAAAGTGACAACAGCGACGAAAGGACAAGGTGAAGGCTTGGGTGCAAAAAGCCCGGAGGCAAAGGCAGATCCTGCTAAAAAAGTAGGTGCAGTGAAAGCAGTTGGAAAAACGCCTGCAAAAGCTACTATAGCTACGACAAAGCCGGTAGAGACGAAGACCGTGGAGAAAGTAACGGCAACGCAGGCGGCTAAGTTAGAGAAAGAAGCATCTTACAAAGAGGCCCTACCAGTTAAAGAGGTCAAAGTCAAGAAAGACGAGAAGAAAGCAGATAAAGTTGCGAAGTCTTCGAAAGATGATAAAAAATCTAAAGACAAGAAGTCGGACAAAGCTAAAAAAGAGAATAAGGCTAAGAGTAAAAAGAACGACTCTAAGAAATCGGATAAGAAGGCTAAGGAAGCGAAACCTAAAAAGCAAGATAAGAAAAAGGCAAAGTCTTTCGTAAAGCTGAAAAAGGCAATATCAGAAATCTATAGTAAGATTGTTGGCGACGATAAGAAGAGTGCTAAAAAGAAGAAAAAATAAGGTCTAAGAAATATAGAAAGGAGTCGTAGTGATCTGCGACTCCTTTTTTTATTAAGCTTTTTTACGAATGCTTACCGCATTCTTATGTGCTTGTAGTCCTTCCAATTCGGCTAGTATTTCTACCGTTGATCCGATTTGATCAAGACCTTGCTCAGTGATGTGTTGGAATGTAATCTTTTTGACAAAAGAATCCACCGATACCCCGGAATAGGATCGTGCGTAACCTGATGTAGGAAGTGTATGATTGGTTCCAGAAGCATAATCTCCTGCGCTTTCTGGTGTTAAATGGCCTAAAAATACAGAGCCAGCATTGACTACTTTATTCACTAAAGATTTCCATTGATCAGATTCGATGATAAGATGCTCAGGTGCATAAGCATTGGAGAAACTCATGCAAGTTTGCAAATCATCGCAAATCACTACGTAAGAGTTTTCTATAGCTTTAGCGGCTAATTCTTTACGCGGTAAAATAGCTAATTGACTAATCAGCTCTTTGTTGACTTTCTCAGCAATACTTGCTGAAGTAGTCGTCAAAACAGCTTGACTATCAGCTCCATGCTCAGCTTGCGCTAATAAATCTGCAGCAACAAATGCAGGATTCGCGGATTCATCGGCGATAACAAGCACTTCTGAAGGTCCGGCGGGCATATCAATTGCCACATCGGTAATTCCTTGAATTAAGCTTTTTGCTTTGGTAACGAATTGATTTCCCGGACCAAAGATCTTATTCACTTTCGGAATACTTTCGGTACCGAATGCCATAGCTGCTACAGCTTGTGCACCACCAACAAGATAGACGCGTTCAATACGTAATAGCTTTAAGCAATAGGCAACAAATCCATTTATTTTCCCATTGTTTTGAGGAGGTGAGCAGACAACAATTTCTCGACAACCCGCAATTCTCGCCGGAATACCTAACATCAATAATGTACTCGGTAAAACAGCTGATCCTCCAGGGATATATAACCCTACTTTTTCAATTGGTCGTAATTCGCGCCAGCAAGTAACGCCTGGCATTGTCTCTACTGTACGCTCACGTTTAGTCTGGTAGGAGTGAAATTTATGAATATTTTGGAAGGCAATTTCCAAAGCTCGCATTTGATCACGGGATATTCCCATTGCTAATTCTTCAATATCGGAAGCATCAAGAAATAGTTTATCCAATTCAACTTTGTCAAACTTGGCAGCGTAATTCTTTAAAGCAGCGTCGCCATGTGTTTTGACTTCCTCCACAATTCCCAAGACAGTATCTTGAATCGAATTGTTCGGGTCGGTATTTCTATTAATCAGTTCTTGAATCTTTGCCTGATCCAGATCTTGATATAAATATGTTTTTAGCATTTTACAAGATAATTTTTTCAATTGGCATCACGACGATACCTTGAGCTCCGGCAGCTTTCAACTTATTGATTTTTTCCCAGAAATCATCCTCTGAGATTACTGTGTGTACAGCAACCCAGCCTTCTTCAGCCAATGGAACGACTGTCGGACTCTTTACACCATGCAATAAATCAGTAATTTGATCCAAGTTATTCTTTTCGACATTTAATACCACATACTTAGTCTCTTTTGCACGTAATACGGATTGAACGCGTTGTAGGAGCTCGCAAATAATCGGATTCTCTTCAATGCCATCTCTAGCGATTAGAATAGCCTCCGAAGAACGAACATCAGCAAATGGTTTTAATCCATTACTCTTTAAAGTTCCGCCAGTTGAAACGATATCACAAATCGCATCACTCAAGCCTAAACCTGGTGCAATTTCAACAGAGCCAGAAATCTCTTGAATGTCTGCTTGAATTTTATAATCGTTAAGAAATTGTTGAAGGATGTTAGGGTAGGAGGTTGCGATTGATTTGCCATTTAGGTCTTCTAGACGTTCGATTGGGGAGTCTTTTGCAATTGCTAATTTTAGCGTGCACTTCCCAAATCCTAAACGCTGTAAATATTGTACTTTCGATTGTGTTTCATCGATGACATTCTCGCCGACGATACCCAAATCCGCAATGCCTTGCTCCACATATCCAGGAATATCATCATCGCGAAGGAATAAGATTTCCAAGTTAAAATTAGAAACAGTCGTGATTAAGGAACTTTTATAGTTTTCGAAGTCTAGTCCGCAGTTTTTTAGGAGTTGTACAGATTTTTCATTTAATCTACCCGATTTCTGGATAGCAATTTTCAGATTTTTCAAAATGTCGGTTTTTGTAAGTAAAGAATTAATAATAAAATACGATCCGGGGGGAATGTTGTCTCACGTAGAGCCAATACTAATATCTATCGCCACAATGGCGATGATGGATACTGTAATGGTATGTGCGAGTGATCTTCATATTATTAATAAAACAAATGTAATGCATCAGACATTCGAATGCAAACTTTTTTGAATTTTTATTCGTTAAAAACGATTAAGTATCAATATTGAAGCGAATCAATCCGTTGCGTAATTTTTGTCTAGGAACATGCTAAGAATGATCTAATCAGCAATAAAAAGGCATGACTTTCTAATCTATAGAATATAAAAAAAAGTCTGACATTCCGAAAAATGCCAAACTTAATTTTAATGTTTCAATCTATTGTTTACTGAGTTTTTCGAGTTACATATTATGTTGATCGAAAAATACGTTAAAAGTCAAATTTTATTCTCGCTCGAATTCCCCATTCTGGAGCATCAGGGTTATCCAAATAGTTCAGACGTTTTACCAAATCGACACGTAAGATTTTAAAGATATTTGATATACCGGCACTAGCTTCCATGTATGGTTCGCTTCCGAAAGTGAAGCTAGATTGTTCACCTTTGCCATTCGTCTGCCATGCAAATACCGAATTGTTTAGAGAAGGATTGTTAGCATCTCTTAATCCGCCATAGACACCTTTGAAACTAAATACTTCGCGAAGTTTTAGTTTTTTCAACAATGGGATCTTATTGAAGATAAAACCGTTCATGTAGTATTGCACATTGATTCCCGCATGGTGATCAGACACAAACTCCATAAAGTTCATCAAGTTGTATGATTGCAATTGGTATGCGTATGTTTGGTTTGCGCGATGAATATTCAATAACGGATATGGAATATTGCTACCAAATGTATAGGCTCCATCGAGAGTCACATCTGCATATCCAAGTTGAGATAAGTAGAAGCGTTTAAATATATTCGCTGACAAGGAATGATAGTTATAGTCTCCACCCAGCAAACCTTTAATACCCGCTGTGTAATTCATTGTAATGACTGGGTATTTATTAAAAAGAGGGGTACGGTATAATTTACCTTGATAATATTCCTCTTTTGGTGCATATCGAAGACCGACATTGAATTCAGTCGACTGAAGGTTTGCCAAATTCTCAAAACCCCCATCAGCCTGCGGTAGTCGATAAGATAATACCCCTGCCGGTGTTTGTTTCCAACGACCAAGACCTGCGTTTACGGAGAAGTTATTGCTAAACTCAACCTTGTAATCTACGCGATACTCTTCATTGTAAAGGTAGCTTTGGTTCTCTCCGCGTTTAAACGATAACAAAACATTATCTTCTTGAATAAACTCTAACTTCTGACCTGGAATTTTAGTGTCATAAGATGCTGATACACGAATATAGTGTTGTGGGAAATTATAGATCGACTTATTGTTTAACGAATAAGTTCCAGCCATAAAATATTTCCATTTTTGATCATCAAAACCATAGGCCGTATAGCCTTCTAGATAAAAGCGTTTACTCAATCGATCAGTTGTACGACCTCCAACACGCAATCTGAAACCCTCTACTGGGTTATAGGAATAGAACGTATTGACTGGACCAATTTCCACCGGGCCAGCTTGTTTATATCCCGATAAAACTAAGGCACTAATGTCCATAAACGTACGGAAGGAAGGCATTTGCTGTAAACTATCGATATTATGATAGATTAAGTTTTCCGATTTACTCAAAGGCTCTGGACGTATCGAAGCCCAATAGCTTTCTGGTTCATTTGCAATTTCTTCCACTTTCTTGACAAGGTAAATGTCAGGAACTAAATAGGTGCTATCCGAGCGCTTTAAGCCTTGTTGATAGTCGTTAATGAGGACAACACGTTTCCCTTTTATACCCTTTCCTTTGCCAGTAATCGCAAAATCAATTCCTAAACTTGATTTGCTTAAGTAAAACTTGTTGTTATGATCTTTGTTAAAAGCTAACTCGATATCTAAATCGCGTACAAAATTTAAGTTGATATCATCAGCTACTGTCATTGCAGCACGCTGAACTGCATAATTCCCATCTAATGTGATATATAGCTTTCCAGTAAATAATAAATCATTTTTATTCCGAGGGAAGAAACTAAGCTCCACTAAATTAGGTTGTGTAGTCTTAATCGTATCCGTGATATAGAAGCGGTAAAAAGTGGGAGCACTATTCGCAATAGGACTTAAAAATTGATTCGTTAAAATCTCAATATTATTATCATAGATTTCAACTTCATCATAAAGTCTATTGAAATATTTACTCAAACCATCGTTATCAACAAACTTAGGATCAAATTCCGCTTTTTTCTCTGCCATCACGTATTGTTTTTTGGCATTCGGATCTTTTCTATAGTAGACCTTCGAGAATTTTTCTTCCATATAAGCCGGAAGAACATATTTTCCATTTACACTTGTTGTATCGTCGTCTTGAAACAAAAACTGATATTTCTTAAAGACTTTTTTATTCTTGAATTTATTATCCAGGTTACTCAGGCCTAAGCTAATTTTCTCATATTGATTAAACTCAGCAAAGGACTGCCCAGTTAAACGGTTCTGATCCCGATGAGCTACAACTTGGCGGATTAATTCTACCGCTGGATTATTTTTATTAGAGTATTTCCCCCGGCGTGGACGTTTAATAACAACCGCTTCGATTTTGTTTGATGGAAAAAGAAATACCTTAGCATTACCAGCATTATCGGTTGTAATAACAAATTCTTCGCTGTCGAACCCTACAGAACTAATACGTAATTTATTGAGTTTACTCGGAACAGCCAACGTAAATGTACCATTCGCTGTCGACGAAGTTCCAGATTCTTTCGTTGTTCCAATTATGCTGATAGAGGCATAGGGGATCGCTTCGTAGGTCTCTGCATTCATAACTCTACCCTTTACAGTAATAGTTTCCTGCGCCCAAGCAGTTGATATACTGAGTAGTGTAATTATAAAAAACAGAAAACCTTGTATTGATGATTTCATAGTTCTTACTTTCTGACTTTTGTATTAGTTTGTTCAAAAAGTTATGCAAATAACAGCTTTATTATTCGAATATGAAAGAGCGATTTTATCGATTTGACGTATTTATGATAATTCTTGTAAAAAATTACATGTTACAACATGGAAACAGCACTGTAACTGCATAGCTACACGTATTTTATCCGTTTGTATAGACCTATATTGTTCGAAATCAAAAATAGACATCCTGCTAAAGGATAATTCTATTTTTTAGCTAAAACGAGTTGATATTTTTTTAAATTTTAAACAATTGATATACAGGTAATTGAAATTGTGTATTTCCTACAATATGCTAAATTTTCTTTTTTCCTTGCTAAAAATATATCTAGATTTGTCGCAAAATAAAGCCTATATAATGACAAACGTAATCAGTATTCAATTGGAAGCTCTAGGCATTCGACCCAAAGAGCCCATCTATGTTCAACTGCCAGTACCAGAACTCGTTGAACATGCTGTCAAACAAAATCAAGGATCTCTTACCGATAGTGGTGCATTAAGTTTCGCTACAGGGAAATTTACGGGGCGCTCACCAGAGTCCCGTTTTATCGTTAAGGACGAATTTACTTTAGACCAAGTAAACTGGGGTAAAGTAAATAAAGGGATGACTGTCGCCCTATTTGATGAGCTCCAAAACCGTGTTTCAAATTATCTTTCCGAAATTCCACTTTACATCCGTTCTGTACAAGCCTGCAATCATAAAGCGTATGCGCAACAGGTTCTCGTGGTTTGCGAAACACCCATTCAAAGCCATTTTGTAGACAATATGTTTATTGAAACCGATATCGAGAAACAAGCACGTATCGATTGGACAGTGTTGGTGGCATCGGAATTACAGATAGCAGATTATGAAGAGCTCGACTTACCAACGGCACATTGTGTCGCTGTCGACTTAACCCGTCAAGTTATTTTGATTATTGGTACAGCATATACTGGTGAAATTAAGAAAGGCGTATTTAGTGCGTTGAATTATCTTTTGCCGTTAAAGCACAATGTATTGACTATGCACTGCTCTGCGAACGTGGGCAAAAATAATGATACCGCATTGTTCTTTGGTCTATCAGGTACTGGGAAAACGACGCTTTCATCTGACGAAGGACGTTTTCTAATTGGCGATGATGAACATGGCTGGGCAGAGAATGAAATTTTCAACTTCGAAGGTGGTTGTTATGCAAAAGGAATTGGATTAACAAAACAACATGAGCCACAAATCTTCAATGCGATCAAGTTCGGTGCATTAATTGAAAATGCCAAATTTAAGCCTGGAACGCGAGAGATTGATTACAATGATATTAGCATTACAGAGAATTTAAGGGTTTCGTATCCACTGGAGTTTATAGAGAATATTAGTAATAAGAATTGCTGCAATGCGCCTAAACATATCTTTTTCTTAAGCGCAGATGCTTTTGGAGTATTACCTCCAATTTCGAAGTTGACAGCAGAGCAGGCTATGTTCTATTTTATCAATGGTTATACAGCGAAGGTTGCTGGGACAGAGATGGGCGTAAAGACTCCAACAGCAACATTCTCGGCTTGCTTTGGGGCAGCATTTCTTCCTCTACACCCGATGCGTTACGCCGAAATGTTAAAACAACGATTGGAAAACCATAAAGATATTCAAGTTTGGCTAGTGAACACAGGCTGGGTCGCAGGGCCATACGGAGTTGGACGTAGAATCCAATTGGCTTATACCCGTCAGCTGATTCGCAGTGCCATGGAAAATGTAATTGGCGAAGCAGGCTTCGAATTGCATCCAACCTTTAATCTTCAAATGCCTAGAGAATGTCCGGGGGTTCCCGCTGATCTCTTGAATCCAAAACGTGTTTGGGCAAACCAGGAAGGCTATGTCGAAATGGCTGAAAAGTTAAACGGCATGTTCGAAGAAAATTATGCACAGTATGTCAAATTAGAAGCTTAATCGCTAAAAGCGGATAGAATAATGAGTATACAAACATTAGAACAATTTATTATTGAGCAACAAGCTCAATTTCCGACTGCAAAAGGTGAATTTACGCGCTTATTGCAGGCCATCTCTCTTGCTGCCAAGATTGTTCATCGCGAAGTCAACAAGGCGGGATTAGCCGATATTCTCGGGAAACATGGTAATTGCAACGTCCAGGGTGAGGAACAACAAAAACTCGATGTTTTTGCTGATAATCATTTTATGGATGCGCTTAAACGTGGCGGCGAATGCTGTTACCTCGCTTCCGAAGAGCATGAAGACGGTATCGATTTGACCAAAGGTAAACATTACCGTCTCGGGAAATACATGGTTTATTTCGATCCATTGGATGGCTCTTCAAACATTGATTCCAATGTCTCCGTCGGTACAATCTTTTCGATTTATAAACGTAAAACCGTAGAAGGGGAACTCGATAAGGAGGATTTCGCACAATCAGGGCGTCAGCAAGTAGCAGCGGGATATGTTATCTATGGTTCTTCAACCGTGTTGGTGTATACGACCGGAAGAGGCGTGGATGGATTTACACTCGATCCTTCAATCGGGGAATTTTGCCTATCTCATCCGGCCTTGACGATACCTAAAGACGGACATGTATACTCGGTCAATGAGAGCAATTATAACCAGTTCTCTTCCGCAATTAAGCATTATTTACAATACTGTAAAGAAATCGATCCAACAACCAATAGACCCTTTTCGTCTCGTTACATAGGGTCATTAGTAGCCGATTTCCACAGGAATATGATTCAAGGAGGGATTTTTCTATACCCTGCAACAGTGCAATATCCTAAAGGAAAACTCCGCTTGATGTATGAATGCAATCCCTTAGCATTTATCGCCGAGCAAGCTGGTGGAAAAGCAACAACGGGGCGCATGCCGATCCTTGATATCGATCCGAAAGAATTACACCAAAGAACACCATTGATTATCGGCAGTGAGAAAATGGTCGACATGGTTGAAAAATATATCCACGAATACGCAGATGTGGAGACAAGCTTAGTTTAATTGTAGTTTCTAGGGCAGACAGAAAAAAGGGCTTTTAAGTTATTGAGGCTTTTATTTATGTTTGCTCTAGATTTTTATATGATGAAATACGCAATCAGCTTCATTACATTTCTTGCATTGCAAGTAACGCAGGCGCAAGAAAAGGTATCCTCATTCTTCTCAGGAACTTGGAAGGTCGAAGGAAAGAGTCAGTTCGAACGATGGGACATATTGAATGAGTCCCATTTAAAAGGTTTTTCGTATTCTCTTTCGGACAAGACGGGAATGACCATGATGGAATACCTAGATCTGAAAGTTGATGACCAGAAACTTAAACTTGAAGCAAGTGTAATTGGTCAGAATCAAGGGAAAACTATTGCATTTCAAGGATCTGTTGGTGAAAACTACATGCTATTCCTTAATCCAGAACATGATTTCCCAAAGAAAATCCTTTACCAAAAAATAAGTGCCGACAGCATCCGCGTTAGCATTGGAGCGGGAGAAAAAGAAATCAGTTATAAAATGATTCGCCAAAGTAACCCAAATCCGAATACGGCACATATTCCCGAAAATAGTAATTATGATGAAGCTCTAGCTAAGAAATTAGGTGCTGATGAACGAGGAATGAAATCATTTTTCTTTGTGGTTCTAACGACGGGGACAAATCAGACGAAGGATAAAGAGTTTATAAATACAAGCTTTCAAGGTCATATGGCCAATATCAACCGATTAGTTGAAGAAGATAAACTAATTGTTGCAGGTCCCTTCGGTAAAAATGATGATAGTTTCCGCGGTCTGTTTATCTTCCAAAATGTAGCAAGCCAAGCCGATTTAGAAACCTTGCTAAAAACTGACCCCGCTATAAAAAATAACTTGCTTAACTTTAAAATTTATAATTGGTACGGCTCTGCAGCACTACCGATGTATCTGCCTTTTTCTAAAAATATTACCAAATAGTAGATATTAGAAAGTGTTTAGTATTTAGTAATTAGTAGGTAGACGTATAGGCGCAATATATTAGAATTTTAGTAGAACAAAGAAGTAGACGACTATTAGCATTTCAGTATCTTGTAATCAGAGAAAAGACCTATGACAATTAAACGTCATAGGTCTTTTTAAGTATGTATCGAAGCTAAATCTAAATAGATGTTTTACATCCCAATACTCGATACTCATTACTAAATACTCACTACTATCTACTCCCTTCTAAATCGCAAGTTCTCTCAAAATAAACTGTGCATTATCGACTTTATCCGCGATCCACAAAACATAGCGAATATCTACGCCGATGGAGCGGCTGTAGCTTTCATTCCAAGCGAAGTCATTGATAGTTGCATCATAAGCGCGGTCAAAATTGACACCGATTAGTTCTCCATGCGCATTCATAATTGGAGAACCTGAATTACCACCTGTAGTATCCATATTGTATAATATGTTTACAGGCACATCATTAATTTCCTTTTTGAAGTAACTACCGAAGTTTTTATCTAACCAGTTTTGTTTAATAGCTTGTGGATAAGCGAATTCAGGTGCACCTGAATTGCCTTTTTCAATTAATCCGCGAACCGTTGTAAAGGGTTCCATATAAGTCGCATCCACTGGACTATATCCCTTGATATTTCCAAAAGTTAAGCGAAGCGTAGAATTAGCATCAGGAATAAAGTTCTTCGATTGGAATTGCTCTTTAACTGCAACATAGTCAGCCATGAGTTTATTTAGATTACCCTCACGACGTTTTTGTTCCTCACGGAAAGGCTCTGTTTCCTTATAAAGCTCATCTTGAAACGTTAATAAATCGTCATTGTAGGACATCAAAGTGCTCGCATTTTTCAATACATCGTTTACGAATTTATCAACGTTGTTCATCGCTGATTTATCAATCGCTGATTGTATAAAGTTCGAGGCATCTTGTTGTGATTTGAACTGTTTGCTCGCGACAGCGGAAATACGGTTCGCACCCTGAAGTTGGAAAGCTTGCTCGAGCATATGCCCACCAATAGTTTTATCGACCGAAACATTATAACCCTCATAGAGTGGAAGTAATTGTTTCTTAAATTGATCGATATTAATCTTAAAAAGCTGCTCTCGTTTTGCTGTAGACAGCTCTTTTCCTAAAGCTTCTTTGAATGAGTTTACCAAACTCGAAACTTGAAGCATGCGAATTCCGGAATAAATGTTATTGTACCATAGTTCTTTCTCCGCATCTCCAAATACAACGGCATAATGCTTCTCGATATCGGCCATTAAGCTACCGTACTTTTGCTTTAATTGAGGTTTACTTTGAATGAAATCCGCTAAAGCTTTGTCTTCAATTTCTTTGCTGTTGATGAGATCAATATTGCGGAGACCTTTTAATTTTCCACGATAGTTTTTCATCACATTTGCATTACGTTTGATACGTGTCGCTAATGCTAATTCAGTCGATTTATCGTCTTTTCCTGCAAGAAGCATTTGTTGATTTTGAAAATCATATAATTCTGAGGTATACGGTAATAAGAATTTCTGCTGGTATTCAATGTACTGAGCAGGGCGATGACGAAATGTTCTTCCAGGATAGCCTAAGATAAATACAAAGTCGTTCTCATTAACACCTTTAGGATTGATCTTTAAATGTTTTTTCGGCGTAAAAGGTACATTTTCTTTCGCATATTTTGCTGACTTCCCATCGGGACCTACATAGGCACGTAGGAAAGAGAAATCTCCAGTATGACGAGGCCATACCCAGTTATCCGTTTCACCGCCAAATTCTCCGATATCTCGACGTGGAATATAAACTAAACGAACATCTTCGATCGTCTTATATTTGAATAACACATAGCTCTTTCCAATAAACATTTCCGAAACTTCTGCTTTTATTGTAGGATCGGCTGACTCGGCAGCTTTCGCTAGTTCTATGCGCTTTTTGTTTATAATATCAATACGTTGAATCGGATCGCTAACTTGAGCAACCGCTTCGAGTACTTCTTTTGATACATCTTCGTAAGAGTCTGTGATACGAATTGTTAAACCTTTTGCTTGTATTTCTTGTTCATGCGAATTAGCGACAAATCCATTCTGCAAATAATTGTGCTCTGGAGTGGAAGCTAATTGAACAGCTGAGAAAGCACAGTGATGGTTTGTAATGATTAATCCGGTTCTAGAAACAAATGAACCTGTACATCCACTAACTTGGACAAGGGCATCAACTAAACCTATTTGACCAGGATTGTAAATGTCCTTCTCACTAATTTTTAATCCTGCTTTTTTTAATCCTGCACGGCTCAGTTCACTCAGCGGAAACATTCCTTCATCAGGAATTGTTGCCGAGAAGTTGAATGTACCCAGTGCAAGCGCGGAAAATAATACGCCCGCCTTTAAAATATTCATCATAATCATTGAATTTGTTTCGTCTCAAAAATACAAAATGTTTTCCGGAGCCATGAATCCATTTAGGTAACTAGCAAAGTGTTCCTATATTTGCATATAATATGAGAGAGCGATTGCTAAGAAAACTGGAGTATATTAATAAATGGCGGATGAAGAAGATCTCTAACCGGAACTTCTTGGTAATCTTAGCTTTTGTTGTTGGTATTGTCGGTGGATTGGCAGCAGCACTCTTAAAGGGAATGACTCATTTCATAGCTTCCGCGTTACAAGACGATGTTGATTGGCATTATAAGTATTCCGTTTACCTCGTGTTCCCGCTCATTGGTATATTCTTGAGTGTATTGTTTGTTCGTAAATTTCTTCGAGGTAAGAAACTTGAACATGGAATTACGCCAATCATATATTCCATCTCTCGGAAATCTAGCCGTATCGAATTTCATAACATCTATTCGCAAATCGTAACCAGTGCGCTTACCGTCGGATTCGGAGGCTCGTCCGGACTTGAAGCACCAATTGCCTATTCTGGATCTGCGATCGGCTCTAATATAGGACGTTTCTTTGGATTGAGTTATAAAGAGATAACCATGTTATTGGCTTGTGGTGCTGCGGCAGGTATCTCTGGGGCGTTTAATAGCCCAGTTGCTGGAATGATCTTCGCGATTGAGATTTTGCTACCTGAGTTCTCCATTCCCGCTTTTATCCCTTTATTAATCTCAGCAGCATTAGCTTCAGTCATTTCAAAACTTCTTTATAGCGAACCTCTTTTCCATACGACGACGATGGGATGGGAAGTAGAAGCCTTATTTTTCTACTTGCTGTTAGCAGTTTTGGTAGGCATATACACGGTTTATTTCTCCAAGATATCCCAATGGGTGAAGAATTGGTTTGCCGCGATTAAAAACCCTTATAACAAGGTTTGGATAAGCGGAATATCGCTTGGAGTATTGATCTTTATATTTCCGGCACTCTATGGCGAAGGATATATAACTATTCAACAAATCCTCGACGGCCGATTTGATGCAATCGTAAAGAATAGTTTATTCTCAGATTATAAAGATATTGGTTGGGTTGTCCTCTGCTACACGGTATTAACGCTATTTGCCAAATCTATTGCGTCTCTATTTACGATCAATGGGGGAGGAAACGGCGGTGTATTCGGGCCTAGTCTTGTCATGGGCGGTCTAATAGGATTTGCTTTTGCGTTTGGTATGAACCAATTGGGAATTGTACAATTAAATGTGCCCAACTTCGTAATGGCAGGTATGGCTGGTGCCTTAGCGGGAGTAATGCATGCGCCATTGACGGGGATATTCTTAATTGCCGAAATTACAGGGGGATATACCTTGATGGTTCCATTAATGCTTGTGGCCTCCATATCGTATTTTATCAATCGAGCGGCGATGAAGCATTCGATTTATACAAAAGTATTGGCAGAGTCGGGCGATTTACTTTCTTATGAAGATAAAGATCGAACGGTGTTAAGCATGATGAAACTTCGATACGTTATGGAAACTAACTTCGTGGTATTGAAGCCTGATGAAAGACCTATCGACCGACAATCTGATATTATACATTCGAAACGGAACATCTTTCCAATTGTCGATGATGACGGTAAGCTATTAGGTATTATCTATAGCGAACGCTTATTCTCGATTCTGCTCGATGAGCAGGAAGGAAAGGATAAGAACTTCGCGGTGCTTGCCCAAAAGCCGAATGATATCATTTTGGAAACGGAGAATATGGAAGTCGTTATGACCAAGATGAATCGCGACGACGTATGGATACTACCCGTTGTCAATAAAGATGACCAATACCTAGGCTTTGTTTCCAAGTCGTCTGTATTTAATAAATACAGAGGGCTATTGGTGCGACAAGGCATGTATTTAAAATAACCTTCCGAACCAATCTTGTTGTTCCTTATTGTCTAGTTCCCCAATCAGTAAGGGAATAATTTCTTCATTTCTAATCCAAAAAAGGCATTTTTTGAATAAAAAGGATCCTCCCAAGAACTTTTTATCATATTAAATGTACTTACACGTAGATGCATTGGAAACCAGTGTTTTAACATCTATCGATTCTATCCGTAGTTTATAATTAACTATAAAATAAAATGTTAACAAATGTTAAACGGTACAATAATTGTTAAATAGTACGTTAATAAGAGGAAGTGTAATAAAAATATTACGAAGGAAGAATAAAAACATATAATTACTGTGAAGAAACTCAATTTATCATTTTTAAAAGCAACATTCGTATTGTTCGGCTCCATCAGTATTTTATCTAGCTGTTCAGAGAGCAAATCAAAAGAGAAAGAAAGCAACAAAGCATTAGCACTACCAGTTTACACCGTTACACGTGATAACGCAGTAACGATTAAAGATTACTTAGGTACGATAGAGGGTAAAGTGAATGTAGATGTCCGTCCGCAAGTGGAAGGTCTATTGCAAGAAATCTATGTAGATGAGGGTGCCTTTGTACAAAAAGGGCAGAAATTATTTAAGATCGATCCCGCATTCTATCAGGAAGACTTAAATAACTCTGTAGCCTCCCAGCAGGTTGCACGCGCTAAACTAAAAAATGCACAATTAGAAGTCGATCGTTTGAAACCCTTAGTGGATAATGAAGTTATTTCGGAAGTTCGTTTATCTTCTGCACAAGCCGATTATCAAGTGGCAAAAGCAACCTTAGATCAAGCAAATGCGGAAGTTCGATCGGCACAATTGTCGAAAGACTTTACCGTTGTGACGGCACCTGTAAGCGGTTATATTGGCCGTATTCCTAAACGTGTCGGAAACCTTGTTTCCAAAGGCGATAAGGAACCTTTGACTTATTTGTCAGACGTGCAGGAAGTCTATGTTTATTTCGCTATGAACGAGTCTGATTTCTTATACTTCTCCAAGGCGCAAGCCAAAAAAGATAGCATCGAAGGAAGAAAATACGATAAGCAGAAAAAGCTAACCTTCCCTGACGTTACGCTCGTCCTTGCGGATGGTGAAGACTATAAATTTAAAGGTACTGTGGATGCAGTGAATGGTCAAGTTGACCGTATGACAGGCGCTATATCTTTACGCGCATCCTTTGCCAATTCGGATAATATCTTACGCTCAGGTAGTACTGGTACGCTAAAGATTTCCGAAGTTAAAGATCAGGTTATTCAGATTCCACAAGTCGCTACTAGCGAATTACAAGACAAGACTTTTGTCTTTGTGGTTGATAAAAATAATACTGCTCAACGCCGTAACATCAAAGTTGCCGGTAAGAGTAAAGCAAACTATATTGTTTCAGAAGGATTACAAGAAGGTGATCGCGTACTGTTAAGTGGTTTTGATAAACTGACAGATGGCTCGCCAGTGATTCCTATTGAACAAAACAAATAGAAATTCTCATGAATTTAAGCTAACGCTGCCTCCCGCCTGGGAGGGGGCCTAGTCAATCTATCTAAATATTTTATATGCTTAAGACATTCGTAAATCGACCCGTCCTCGCTACGGTTGTATCTATCATATTAGTTATTCTCGGATTGGTGGGAATGAAGTTACTGCCAGTAACGCGTTTCCCCGAGATTGCGCCTCCCTCGGTTGTCGTGTCGCTAGGTTATCCGGGAGCAACGGCTGAGACCGTTGCGAAAAGTGTGCTCTTGCCGATTGAAGAGGCAATTAATGGCGTCGAGAACATGACCTATATCCGTTCGACAGCATCCAACTCCGGATCAGGAACGGTTACCGTATACTTTAAAACAGGAACAAATCCAGATATTGCTTCTGTCAATGTGCAAACCCGTATTTCCAAGGCGATCAGCTCCATTCCAGCGGAAGTTAATGAAGCCGGAATTACTACCATGCCGAGACAGAGTGGGGTCATCATGACCATTAACTTATTCTCCGATCATCAAGATAGTATCTACGACGAAACATTCTTACAAGCCTATGCACAGATTAACCTCATGCGCCCTTTACTGCGTGTTGATGGTGTTGCGCAGGTATCCCGTCTTGGTGCGCGTGATTATGCCATGCGATTGTGGTTAAATCCTGAGAAATTAGCCTTATATAATCTCGTTCCAAAAGATGTTACAGATGCAATTAAAGATCAAAACTTCGAGATAGCGCCGGGTAAATTCGGGGAAACTTCGGAAGAGGCTTTTGAAACCGTCATCAAACATAAAGGACGTTTTACCGAACCTGAGCAGTTTCAAAATGTCGTCATAAAAACGAATAAAGATGGATCTGTACTTTATCTGAAAGACGTTGCACGTGTAGAATTCGGAGCAACGAATCTAAGTTCTGATAATAAGGTGGATGGACACCCAGGCTTAACCCTGAATTTAACGCAGACAAGTGGTTCCAATGCGCACGATATTGATGTCGAAGTGCGTAAAGTATTGGAGGAGCAGGCAAAAACCTTTCCGAAAGGGATTCACTATGAAATAACATATTCCGTACGCGATCAAATTGATGAGTCCATATCGCAAGTAAAACATACCTTATTCGAGGCATTTATCCTCGTATTTATTATTGTTTTTATTTTCTTGCAGGACTTCCGTTCAACGCTGATTCCAGCGATTGCAATTCCGGTCTCTTTAGTTGGTACATTCTTCTTTCTGCAGCTATTCGGCTTCTCATTGAATGTATTAACGATGTTCGCCTTAGTACTCGCTATTGGTATTGTGGTCGATGACGCCATTGTCGTCGTCGAGGCCATACATCAAAAGATGCATCATACGGGCTTAAAAGCGAAAGCTGCAACCTTGTCGACCATGTCGGAGATTACCTCTGCAATTCTTTCCATTACAATGGTGATGGCAGCGGTGTTCTTACCAGTTGGTTTTATGGAAGGTCCCGCAGGGATATTCTATAGACAGTTTGCCTATACCTTAGCAACAGCGATTCTAATTTCTGCATTGAATGCCTTAACCTTAAGTCCAGCGCTATGTGCCTTATTATTGAAACCTGCACATGATGAATTGGAAGAAGAAAAGGATAAGAATAAATTTGAAAAGTATAAAGGTCGATTCTTTAAAGCGTTCAATACGGCCTTTGATAATTTTACCAACAAGTACATTATCGGGGTGAAATACCTGATCAAAAAGAAGAATGTCGCTTGGGCAGGATTAGCTTTGATTACCGCGATTGGTGTATTTGCTATGTATAAGTCCCCTAAAGCGTTTATTCCTACGGAAGATGACGGATTTATTACCTACAACTTAGCCATGCCTCCAGGCGCTTCATTAGCGCGTACAACGGAAGTGTTAAAAAAAGCTGATAGTATTTTGAAGAAGCATGAAGATATCGCAGGGATGACTACCGTTTCTGGGTACAATGCGCTCGACGCGAGTTCAAGTCCTGCCTTTGCTGCCGGATATATCAATCTGGTACCGCATGCCGATCGTAAGAAAATAAAAAATATTGTCGCCTTCATGGATACCATTCGTCAAGATTTGGCGCAATTACATGAAGCTAAATTTACAGTATTCCCACGTCCAACGGTACAAGGATTTGGAGACTTTGCCGGAATAGAGTTGGTCTTGCAAGATCGATTAGGAGGAGATATTCGCGACTTTAATGTCATTGCAGATACATTTATCAATGAATTAAATGAGCTACCAGAAGTAGGTAGTGCATATACCTCATTCAAATCAAACTTCCCGCAATATGAAGTTAATATTGATGTGGTTAAAGCGAAAGCGCTGGGCGTGAGTATCAATAGTTTGATGTCAACAATACGTTCTTACTTTGCGCGGGTGCAAGCGTCTGACTTTAGTCGATTTGGCCGCCAGTATCGTGTTTATGTACAATCAGATTTTGATTTCCGTAAAGATCCAGAATCTTTTAATTCAATTTTTGTCAGAAATGATCAAGGAAAGATGGTGCCGATTAGTACGATCTTGACATTGGAAAAAATAGTAGGACCCGAAACCAT
The DNA here is from genome assembly GCF_009557615.1 of Sphingobacteruim zhuxiongii. Lineage (NCBI taxonomy): Bacteria > Pseudomonadati > Bacteroidota > Sphingobacteriia > Sphingobacteriales > Sphingobacteriaceae > Sphingobacterium > Sphingobacterium zhuxiongii. The sequence continues at coordinate 2,670,719 of NZ_CP045652.1, read as the reverse complement.
AACTCGCTATAATTTATATAACGCCATTACGGTCAATGCAGAACCAGCACCAGGCTATAGTACTGGAGATGCAATGGAAGCTATTCAGCGTCACGCTGAGGAAAAGCTGCCCGGAAACTTTGGCTATGAATGGACAGGTATGAGTTTTGAAGAAAGTCAATCTGGATCACAGACGATTCTAATCTTCGCCTTAAGTATACTGTTCGTCTATTTCTTATTGGCGGCTCAATACGAGAGTTATATATTGCCATGGGCGGTCTTACTTTCTGTACCCGTTGGTTTAATAGGAGTATATGGAACGATTGCTTTGGTTGGCTTACAGAATAATATTTACGTGCAGGTCGGTTTAATTATGCTGATTGGTTTATTGGCGAAAAATGCCATCCTTATTGTGGAGTTTGCTGTTCAAGAACGGCAAAAAGGAATGAGTATTGTCGACGCAGCTATCAATGGTGCGAAATTACGTTTGCGTCCGATCTTAATGACGTCACTAGCGTTCGTTGCTGGTTTGGTTCCTTTAATGTGGTCTGTCGGGCCTTCAGCGATAGGAAACCATTCCATCAGTTTTAGTGCCGCAGGAGGGATGTTATTTGGAGTTACATTCGGGATTTTTATCATACCTGTGTTGTTCGTGGTTTTCAAAACCATGGATGAGCTAGTTAGAAGTAAAATTAAAACAGAGGAAGAATAATGAAGAAGAAATGCATAACAAGACTGAGTATTGTCGGTTTGTTTCTTGCCATACTGTTTATACAGAGTTGTAAAGTAGGGCAGAAGTATACACAACCGGAGCTCAATTTACCGGAAAGTTATAGAGGAGATACCCTTGCTTATTTTGGCGATACAACGAGTATTAGCAAGACGACATGGAAACAATTTTTCCATGATCCCACGTTGAAAGATTTGATTGATTCGGCATTGAACAATAACTTCGATATGAAGACGGCATTGCTGAATATTGAAATTGCAAATAAGGAACTTCGTCGTAATAAATTAGACTATTTGCCACAAGTGGACATGGTTATCGCTGGAGCCAATAAGCAATGGCGTTCCAAAGAATTTGGTTCTTCACCATCAGCACGCTGGTATGAGCGTCATGGAACGAAAGCGCCAGAGAATATGTTCACTTATTTATCTCAGTACGGAACCGAACTCGGCTTTAACTGGGAGATCGATATATGGGGAAAGATTGCAAACTCCAAAGACCAATTGTTGGCGGAGTATTTAAATACCCGTGAAGCAAAGAATGCTATTCAAACGCAGATTGTAAGTAATGTAGCAAAGGGATATTTTAATTTGCTCATGCTTGACGCAAAGATTGAAGTGGCTAAGCGCAATGTGCAGTTAAACGATAGCACCCTTCAAATGATAAAGCTGCAATATGAAGCGGGCGAGATTACCTCCCTAGCGATTCAACAAACGGAATCGCAGCGATTGATTGCGGCTTCCTTAGTTCCGAAACTAGAGCGCGAAATTATTATTCAGGAGAATGCATTACGCGTCCTTACCGGGCAAATGCCAGAATCAATTAAGCGAGGAACTAGCTTCGAGCATTTGTTCGCTGAAAATAAAGATATTTCATTGGGATCGCCATTAGAGATTATCCGTAATCGTCCAGACATCCGATCGGCGGAGTTTGAATTGATCGCTGCCAATGCCAATTCTAATATTCAGCAGGCGATGCGTTATCCTGCGCTTACGCTAGGAGGGAGCTTGGGGGTAAATGCTATGCTTCCGAAAAACTGGTTCTCGATTCCCGGAGCATTATTGGGAGGGATTACTGGTGAACTAACAGCGCCAATTTTCAAAAGCAAAACCTTAAAGACAAAATGGGAGATTGCAAAAATCGAACGCGAGAAGTCTGAATTAGCACTTCAACAATCTGTGGTGGAAGCCGTTTCAGAAGTATCTGACGCAGTTATCACGGTTGACAAATTGCGTGAGCAGTTGGATTTAGCGAGACTTCGGGTTGAAAATTCATCAAAAGCAGTTAGAAATGCGAATTTGTTATTCCGTAGTGGATATGCAACCTATTTAGAGGTTATCACTGCACAAGGGAATGCTTTGAATTCTGATTTAGCCCTGGTCGAGCTACGCCAGGAGCACTTAGAATCCTATGTAGATCTTTATCGCGCGTTAGGCGGAGGATGGAGATAATTTAAATTAAATTATTACGTTTTATAGAGACATATAACTAGAAGAATCTTCACAGTATCGTAATCGATACACTTCCTCTATCTTAACCTCAAACATTGGGGGTAAGATAATTAACATGATGCCCGCAATGCGGGCATCTGTGTTTTTTATTGAATGCGATCTTCAATGATAATCAAGGCCACTTGATTCGAAGATGAAGCGCTTTTAGGCAGGAATTAAGGGTTAAGCTAGGCTTAAAGTAGGGTTCAGCTAGGCCTCAGCTCAAAAGCTGTTACCTAAAATTCGGTCGGCTGGTCAGCGGCGAAAAGGACCAAGGAACGGACGTTAGAATGATTAAGTAAATCCAGAGATAGCGTTTCCAAAGATAAGTGAATGCTGGGGTGCCGATCTTCTTGCGAACTATTAGCGTCAGTACATTCATCCAGATAATACCCACCGTCATCATACTCATATGTTCGAGTCCAAAGAATCGGACTTGTCTATTCTTCAAGCTCGCCGGCAGATCGGCCCAAAAGGACATACTGAGCGGACTACTGAGGTAGAGCATCCAGCCAAGCAAAAGCTGTATATTATAGATCAGACAGAAAAATACAAGTACTTGTATGTCCTTCCGTACAAAAATACGATTGTTACGTTTTTGGATATAAACCCAAATAAACTGGATGAGGAGTGCGAAAATGACAAGCCAACGGTAGTAAGAGTGGTAGATTAGCCAATGAGCGTAGTTCATATTGAAAGAAAGCTTGACATTAAATTGGCATAAAAATACACAAGAATCGCTAATTTAGGTTTATAATTTAAAATTGAATTGTAATGAAAGGGAAGATTTTACCATTGTTTTACAGCGCCATAATCTTGGGATTAGGATTAATCTCCGTAAATGCTCATGCGCAGACAGAAAAGCCAAAGGAAACGGCACCGATAGAGAAGCCTTATCATCCCGAAGCGGATCCACAAGCGGACTTAGATAAGTTGATTACGCAATCACAAAAGGAGAATAAAAACATTATCGTTCAAGCGGGCGGCAATTGGTGTTTTTGGTGTTTAAAGTTTAACCAATATATCCATGAAAATGAAGCAGTAGCGAAAGTTGTAAATGATAATTTCTTGTATTATCACGCGAACTATTCAAAAGAGAATGAAAATAAAGCATTCTTTGAAAAATATGCACCTAAAGGTCCTGCCTTAGGGTTTCCATTCTTTATCGTCTTGGATCCAAATGGAAAGGTACTAAACGTTCGAGAAAGTGGGAATTTAGAGAAGGATAAGAGTTATGACCAAGAGAAAGTCCTAGCGTTTTTTAATACTTGGGTTCGTAAATAGGATTATTGTCTTCAGGTTAATCGGCTAAGCTTTGGAGAGGATAAACTCTTTCAATACGATAGCATGATTGACCTGGGGATCTTTTCTTCCATATAAGAGAGTTACAGTTCGCGTCTCTGCGATCTTTGCAACACGCATGATATCATCTATATGTGTTGCCAATTCCTTTACATAGGCCTCCTTAAATTGCTCAAATAATTCAGGTTGATGGTTAAATGCTTTACGCAATTCTGTGGAAGGGGGGAGCGTCTTATTCCATTCATCAATTTTTGCCTTGTCTTTAGCGATACCGCGCGGCCATAAGCGATCGACTAAGATGCGATAGCCATCGCTCTCAGCATATTCATCATAGATTCTTTTGATCTGGATTTTAAGCATCATTCTTTTTGGAGAATAAACAAAAAAAACTGGTGGGATGTTTTAGACTAGGCGAGTGGTTTTCCACCTTGCTGACGATAGTATGCAATTTTATGTTGAAACATCTCAGCCATTCGTCCGCCTTGCCATTTCGCGCGCTCGGCTTTTTCGCCTTCAAAAAGCTCATCAACTGTTTTGCTAAATAGGGCAATCCAAGTGTCAAAATGAAGCTTCTCAATGGGCATATGCATATGCGGAGGGAAAGGGCTTCCAAAATAGGTGTGCTCATCGAAGAGAACGGTTTGCCAAAAGCGGTACATCTTTTCTAAATGCTCGGGCCATCGATCTTGAATGATGTGATTGAATATATTGCCCAACAATTCATTCTCTCGAATCCGATCGTAGAATGTATCGACCAACATTTTGATGTCTTCTATCGTTTGAATATCTTTTTTCATCGCCTTGATCTTAATTATGAGGGTTGCTATGGATGACGTTTAAAATCTTATTGTTCAGTACGCATGAGTACAGATTCTCCAGCAATTAGCCCTGTTGCTAAATCATGAATTGTGGTACTCTCCATCATGCTCTTTAACTCGCTGCGGATTGCGACAAAACGTTCATGCATAGGGCAGGGGTTTAAGTGATTGCAAGCGGATAAGCCTAAAGCACAACCTGTAAAAATTTGGTCCCCATCCAGTGCCTTGACGATATCGGCTACTTTAACGTCTTCAATTTGGCGCTCTGACATTTGAAAACCTCCATATGGCCCTTTGATGGACTGCAAAATTTTATACTTCGTTAAAGTGCCTAAGACTTTTGCAGTAAACGCTTCAGGTGTCGCCGTATGTTCAGATACTTCGCCAATTTTTACGCGCTTACCCTCCATCGACTGGGTGGCAATGTAGATAATTGCTTTGATTCCATGCTCAGCAGCTTTTGAGAACATAATTTATTCTTTTTATTAACCTTTTTTCAAAGATAAAAGAAAAGCTTGTTATTTAAGACTTATTTGTCGTAAATAACAAGCTTTATGATATTCAGTTGAATATTGTTAGTAAACTAGCTTACCTGCATGTATGAGGTGTTCAATTTCGGGAACTCGTGCAACTGCCTCTGCGGAACAACTGCTATGGACCAATACAAAGTCCGCTTTGTCGTTAGACTTTGGCCATTGTTGGTTTCCTTTATCGTCCAGTGGTGATACATTGTCTGTGGCTAAGCGTAAGCTTCGTGACAACATAAATTCATTACCGAAGCCGTAAAGTTGTGCCATTAAGCTGGCTTTGTCTAAGACAGAGCCTGTACCATAAATGCCCCAATGATCGATTACACTATCAATTCCCGTTGCGACATGGACTCCATGTTTTAATAAAGTAGGGATAGGCATTACGCGACCACCGAAAGGAATGGTTGAGACAATTCCAACTTCTGCTGCGGCGAGTTTCTCTGCGAGTTCTTCTTGTTTGCTGGCAGGAATCGCCGATAAAGCGAAACAGTGACTGAGGTAAGTTTTGCCTTTTAGGCTCGGATTTTCTAAGACTTTCTTAATCAGGTATTCAATGGTATCTACACCGGATTGCCCTGATTCATGTAAATGTATGTCAATCCCTTTTTGATGGTCTAAAGCAAGTTGAACAGTGAAATCAATAGGCTTTTCGATTGATCCATCGATTGTAAAAGGATCTAATCCGCCGATAAAATCAATATCCATTTTCGCGGCTTCTTTTAATAGAGGAACGGTGTCAGTATAATAAAGACCATGTTGTGGGAAGGCTACTAATTCTGCATCAAAACCTGCTTTTTTATTCTCCAATGCGACCTGCAGATTTTTTAAAGACTGCAGTTTAGACGTTGGTTCGATATTGACATGGCTTCTTGCAAAGTTGGTACCTTTGGATTGTAGCAGCTCGATTAGTTTTTCAGCACGAAAGGTCGAAGTCTTCAACATTTCTGGAAGAACTTCTTGTTCCAGTGCAATCATCCCTTTTAATCCACCAGGACGACGTTTAACAATTTTCCAAGGACCGCCATAGAAGGTCTTGTCCAAGTGGATGTGCTTGTCCTTAAAAGCAGGGAGCATCAGCATGCCTTTGGCGTCAAATGCATCCGCTTTGGGGTTGTTTTTCTGAACAGATTTTATCTTCCCATCTGCCAGCTCTACACAGAATAAATCAGTTTTTGTCGCAATAACTTCATCGCCATCATATTCGAAACCAGTTTCTAGTCTGACGTTTTTTAGTAGCTTCATTTCCTTTGTTTTCTTCTGTACTTGCTCAGGGCTCGTAAATCCACCGATAAGGGGAGAGGCTCCTACACCTGCAATTCCTAACGCGGCATTTTTTATAAACGATTTTCTAGATAGATGTTCGTTTGTTGACATAAGTTTTGTTTTCGCTTATTTTTCTTTTCGACGGATCGACAAAGATAAATAAACTAGAGTTGATCATAGCCCGGAAAATGAGGAGCTACTAAGCGCTTCCATTCGGGATGTTTTTTGATAAATGCATAAACGTACGGACAATATGGCAATACTTTCTTACCAGCTTCTTCAATATATACCAAAGTCTTTTCAACTAATGCAGCGGCTGCACCTGTGCCTGCGAGTTCCGATGGCGCTTCAGTATGAACCAATGCAACGTTGCTGTTGGTTTCTTTGTAGTCGATAAATGCGATATGTCCATCTACATTTAATTCAAATCGACCTTGTTCTTCGTTCTTAACGACTGGAATGGGTTCAAATTGTTCTTTCATGATGTATTCCTTTTCTTATTAATAGTTCGACAAAATCGGGAAATTTATCTTGGTGATTCTTGATGTAAGATAAGAAATAATTGGAAGGAAATAAAAAAGCCTTAATAGTAAATTAGGGCTTTTATTGATGATATATCGTTGAGATTAGTCAGCGGTGTGGTATAAATCTTCGAATTCCTTCTTGTATTTTTCTAGAATTACCTTTCGTTTCATCTTTAAGGTTGGTGTTAATTCACCATCCTCAATTGTAAATTCATTGAGCAAGATAATGGGACGTTTAATCTGCTCCCAATTTCCAAAATGCTGATTGGCCAATTGAACTTCCTTGTTAATCTTTCGAACAACCTTGTCTTGTTTCAAGAATTGGTCTTTCGGAAGATCGCGTAATTCAGGTGCTTCGGATTTACTCCAGTCAACAAGATGCGCATAGTTCGGTACGATATACGCCGAAGCAAACTTCTGCCCATCGCCGATAACCATTGCTTGCTCGATATAATTCGACTCGAGCAGTTTTTTCTCGATAGGTTGAGGGATAACGTACTTTCCACCTGAGATCTTAAACATCTCTTTCTTGCGGTCGATAATTTTTAAGAATTGTCCTTCTTCCCAAGTACCTATATCCCCGGTGTGTAACCAACCGTCGATAATGGTTTTACTGGTTTCTTCATTATTCTTGTAATAGCCCTGCATGACATTTGGACCTTTAACGAGGATTTCTCCATCCTCAGCCAATTTGATATCCACGTACTTCACAGCAAGACCAACCGTTCCTACGCGCGTTCCCTTAATATAATGGTTTACGGAAATCAAAGGAGAGGCTTCAGTCATACCATAGCCTTCAAATAATGGAATACCTGCCGCTAACAAGACTCGTGCTAATTTTGCCTGTAAAGACGCACTGCCTGAAGCAACAGTCATCAAATGCCCACCTAATGCTTCATACCACTTGTCTAAGACTAGTTTTTTAGCGAGTTTGAGCTTTATATTGTAAGTGAAACTTCGTTTTTTAGGATCAGGATCATAGTCCTCAGCAACTTTAACAGCCCAATCGAAGATATTGCGTTTCATGCCATTGAGCTCAAGTCCCGCTTTCATAATCTTCTCATATACTTTCTCCAAAATACGCGGAACAGCCGTCATAATATGAGGTTGTACCTCTTTAATATTTTGTCCGATTTTATCTAGGGATTCTGCGATATGGGTTGTAATACCAATATAAAGATAAGTATAGATAACCATACGCTCATAAGCATGACATGGAGGTAAGAATGTCAATGAGCGATGATATGCTTGGCAAGGTGTGATTTCACGCGCGGCCAATACATTCGAAATAATATTGTTATGCGTAAGCATAACGCCTTTTGGTTTTCCTGTCGTTCCTGACGTGTAAATTAAGGTCGCTAAATCTTCAGCTTTAACGGCGTTACGAAGCGTCTCCAGCTGCGCATCAGGGATCTTATTCCCTAACACTTTAAGCTCATCCCAATTTCTGACATCCTCATGCTTCTCCATAGCGAATACATACTTCAATGTATAAATGGAGTCTTTGAATGATAAAATTCGATTATATAAGGATTTGGTGCTGACGATACATAGTTTGATTTCAGCATCGTTGAAGATAAACTGATAATCAGCGTCGGTTATATTGGGATAGATTGCCACCGTTACGGCGCCGATTTGTTGTATAGCAAAATCTACGATATGCCATTCGACACTGCTATCGGCAATAAGACCTACTTTTTCGTTAGGTTTTACCCCTAATTCGATAAGTCCTTTGGAGAGGGCATTAACCTCCGTTAAAAATTGCTCGGTTTTGATGGGCTTCCACTCGCCATCTTTTTTATGCGAGAAAATATCAAGGTTTGGAAAGAGCTCAATCTGCCTAAAGGCTAGATCAAATAGTCTAAGGTTTTCATCCATTTCAATTCAAATTAACCCGTCGCTTTACAGACGGACTTCTTCCTCCATTAAACATCGACAAAAAGAAGAAGTTTGCAAAAATAAAAAAATGTTGGTTTATAATGGGTTGTATTTTATCAAATTGTTAAATTACTAAACTTATCTCACTCTAATCGTGCTCTAGGCAATTTTTAAAAAATTATCGGCTCTACCAATTAATATTCGTTGTAATTAAATGTTAAAATAATTATGTTTGCTAAAACAATTATAAATGAATCATTATGATAACCCGGTGGTTGCTCAACTGCCTAAGCATCTGATAAGATACATTGTTCCGCAGGACTATTCTCGTTATACAGCGATTGATCAAGCGGTGTGGCGCTATGTGATGCGTCAGAATTATGCTTATCTCCGTGATATTGCTTATTATCCTTATATCCCTGGCTTAACAAAAGCTGGGCTCAGCATCGAGAAAGTTCCGAATTTACAGGAAATGAATAATGCGTTGCGACAAATTGGTTGGGGCGCTGTGACGGTCGATGGCTTTATTCCGCCTTCTGCTTTTATGGAGTTTCAAGCACATCGTGTTCTTGTTATTGCTGCTGATATTCGAAACATCGAACATATATCCTATACACCAGCGCCAGATATTATACATGAATCTTCAGGACATGCTCCAATTATTGGGGAACCTGAATATGCCGATTATCTACAATACTTTGGTTCCGTAGGCACCAAAGCGTTGAGTTCGGGTAAGGACATGGAATTATACGAAGCTATCCGCGAGTTATCGATAGTAAAAGAAAAGGAAGGGGCTACCGAAGCGGAAATTACAGCAGCAGAAAAGAAGTTTGAAGCGATTTCTAGTGATATGGGGGAACCATCTGAGATGGCCTTATTAAGTAGGTTACACTGGTGGACCGTAGAGTACGGGCTAATCGGTAGTTTAGAAATCCCTAAAATATATGGAGCAGGGTTACTTTCTTCTATTGGCGAGAGTGCGAATTGCATGCGTGCAGAAGTAACTAAATTACCGTACACACTAGAAGCGATTAACTATAGTTATGATATTACTAAGCCGCAGCCACAGTTGTTTGTTACTTCGAATTTCCATCAGGTTTATGCTGTTCTAGATGAGTTTGCGAATCAAATGGCTTTTCGGGTGGGAGGTAAGGAAAGTGTAGACAAAGCAATTGACAGTCGTACGGTCTGCACTGTTGTTTATAGTTCGGGATTAGAAGTTTCTGGCGTATTTGTTGATTTTTCTAAAGGGGAGAAATTCAGCGGTGTTAAAACTCAAGGTCCGACTGCTTTAGCTTTTGAGGGTAAAGAATTGGAACGGCACGGAAAGACTTATCATCAAGATGGCTTTAGTTCCCCAGTTGGAGCTTTGAAAGGTTTAGGCAAGAGTTTAGAAAATTTGACTGAACGTGAATTAGCAGATTATGGAATCCGCCTTTCAACTCCTGCGGATTTATATTTTGAATCTGGATTGCGTGTTTCCGGATTGGTGAAATCGTTCACTTATCGAAATGGCAAATTGCTGCTAATTGCCTTGGAGGATTGTACGGTACAGGATGAAGCAGGAACTGTTTATTTTCAACCTAGCTGGGGCACCTACGACATGGCAATTGGAGAAGAGATCATCTCCGTCTATGCTGGTGCAGCAGATAAAGATGCATATGAGGAAATTGAAGAAGTTGAAAATACGGTGCTTACGGCCGTACATTATTCTGACCGTGTGATTGCATTACAGCAAGTTTATCAAGAACTTCGGATCATACGAGAGGAAGTCGGCGAGTTGGTAAGGTTGGACAAACATTTACATGTCCTGGATACGAATTATCTGGATAATTGGCTTGCCGCTTTAGAAATATTGGAGATCGCTTTAGATCGAAACGATACTTCTGTAGCAGAGGAGGCGGAGCAAGTTTTAGCGGCGTTTGGGAAAAGACATCCTGAATTAGATAAGTTAATTCAGGATGGTATTCGTTTGGCCAAGGATAAGCATATTAGCTTGACGTTAGGCGAGTAATAATACCTGCCAAGCGAAATCGGTTTCACCTTGATCGAGAAGTTGGGCTGCATATCGATGCAGCTCATTTGTTAATTGCGTCTGGTCATTCTTCCACATCTCCAAGAGTTGTTGTACGTGGGAATCGTTTTCCGCTAATTCGGTTTCGGTTGGGAGCTGCTCGATATTTGCTAATAATCCCAATTGATTGCCCGTCAATACATTTGATAGACGAATGTGCTCAGGAAGTTTATCTACACCAATTCCTAGTTTACGTAAAGGCTTGGGTACTTCAAAAAGATTCTCTTCCGTTACTCGGCAATACCAGTTGCCTCCTAAACGAGCGACTAAATCTAACTCTGCCTGATTGACTTGATCATCTTCATCTAATAGATGACTCTTTACATGCATACACAGAACCTCTGCAATCACGAGGTTACCTGCTCCGCCATCTTCTGAAAGAGGGATAATTTGTCGAACCCTACATTCCAATTGAATTGGAGACTCCGCAACGCGAGGCGGCTTCACTTGAACCGAAGGAATAGGACTTAGACCTGATTTTTCAAATTCGTTTACTCCCTTTGCATATTCTGTACTCGCGAGCGATTGCTGCTGTACCATATCAAAATTAACGATGTTAATCACTACCTCCGGAACCTCTTCGATGTTTTCTAAAGTATGCTTAATAGAACCATCACGTACTCTTCGCAATGGGGAGAATACACAGATGGGCGGATTCTGCGACATATAATTGAAATAGCTGAATGGACTTAAGTTAACTTGTCCTTGCGCATCGACTGTACTGGCGAAGCAGATTGGACGAGGTGCTACCGCGTATTTGATTAGATTGTCAAAAATAGGTCCGTGGACTCCCGGTTCGAATGTTTTCGTATCAAAGTTTTGCATAGCTTGCTAAGTTTCTTTTCTTATCTAATATTTCTCTAAGCGTAGGGTGTTTGTTAAAGTTCCTAATGCGGTTACTTCCATGCATACTTGGTCGCCTGGCTGCAGCCACTGCTCACGATAATTGGGATCTTGACGTTTACCGGTTCCATTGAGTTCCAAGAAGCATCCTGTACCTACAGTACCTGACCCAATGAGGTCTCCAGGGTATATGTTTACGCCGTAGGAAATACGTTCTATAATTTCAGCAAAGGTCCAATGCATGCTTGCTAAGCTGCCATTGGAAACTTGAATGTCATTTACAGAGCACGTCATCTGTAAGTCGTAGGTTTCTCCGACATGTCCTTCTCGAGTTGTGACAAGATAGGCCGCGAGCTCGTCTTTTGTAACTAAATAGGGGCCTATTGCTGTCGCAAAGTCTTTGCCTTTGGCAGGTCCTAAGTTTAACTTCATCTCGTCCATTTGCAGTCGTCTCGCACTTAGATCATTCATAATCATATACCCGGCGATATAATCGTCAGCATCCGCGGCTTTAATATTTCTTCCTGCTTTGTTGATAACAACAGCGACTTCCAATTCAAAATCCATTTTATCAAAATGTTCGTCCATTCCGTATACAGCCCCGGGGCCGTTGATTGCATGATGATTCGAGAAATAGAAAACAGGGAATTCATCAAATTCAGGAATCATGGCTAATCCGCGATTGGCACGGGAGGTTTCTACATGCTGCCGGAAGGCATAAGCATCCCGAAATGAGTTGGGCTTCGGAACTGGAGCAAGAATTTCAACGTCGTCAAAGCAAAGGCTATTTATAGCCCAATCTTTTTGTTCGATATGTTTCTGGAAAGCGAGCTGCAGATTTGCGAGCCCTTCAGGACCGGATTGAAGCAAGGCTTCCATCTGCTGTGGCAGATTTTCATCGATGTCTTTTACAGAGATGATAGAATCTTCATGGATAAGACCTAAAGAGTCTTGATTTTTTACTCGATATGTTATGATTTTCATAACGGAATATTGTCGATAGTTTAAAATTTACAATTGGTTCCTTTATTTCTTAAGTATTTGAAAATGACTTGTTAAATAAAAGATTTATTCTGTTTGACGATGTAAATATAAAATAAAATGCTGTATATTTGAGTAAGTACAATAACCATTTATGAACATCAGTAAAGCAATAATAGTCTTTCCTCCAAAAGGGATGATGCCTTTCACTAAGGCGTTAATTGCAGATGTGGTTTTCGACCAATACTAAGTTATCTTCCTTTCGTTCCAAGAGAAATCAAATCTGTTACTGTTTGTAATCAGAAGAATAATCAATTCATAAAACTTTTTAATTATGCCACTTTATCATCAATTGGGGCAAGTTCCCCCGAAGCGACATACCGTATTCAGAAAGCCTAATGGAGAGCTCTATGCGGAAGAATTGGTCTCAACACATGGATTCTCCAGTACCTATGCACTGGTATACCATTGTCATCCACCGACCTTAGTTAAACAGATACGTGAGCCTTATGATGTGTCGCCAACAATCGCTCGAGATAAACATCTAAAACATACCAGCCTTAAAGGATTTCAAGTAAAACCAAAAGCTGATTATCTAGAAAGCCGCGTGCCTGTATTAGTCAACGATGACTTGCACATTTCCTTGGCAGCACCTACTAATTCCATGGACGACTATTTCTACAAAAATAGCCAAGCTGATGAAGTGATCTTTATACATGAGGGTTCGGGTGTTTTGAAAACTGGCTATGGGGAAATTCCTTTTCAATATGGAGATTACCTTGTTATTCCTCGCGGCGTAATCTATCAATTGCACTTCGATAATTCTAGCAATAGATTATTTATCGTAGAGTCCTTTGAACCCATCCGTACGCCAAAGCGGTACAGAAACGAATTTGGTCAGCTTGCGGAGCATGCTCCATATTATGAACGCGATATAAAGCGTCCTCAAAATCTTAAAACCTATGATGAGTTTGGGGATTTTGAAGTAAGAATCAAAAAGCAAGGATTAATATATCCTTACGTTTATGGAAGCCACCCTTTTGATTTTATAGGCTGGGATGGATACCATTACCCATGGGCATTTTCAATTCATGATTTTATGCCAATAACAGGTAAGCTGCATCAGCCACCACCCGTTCATCAGACATTCGAGACGAATTCCTTCGTTCTATGTAGCTTTTGCCCTCGATTGTATGACTACCACCCAGACTCTATTCCAGCACCTTATAACCACAGCAATGTAGATTCCGACGAAGTACTTTATTACGTTGATGGTGATTTTATGAGTCGCAAATCGGTCGAAAGGGGACAGATTACATTACATCCAGGGGGTATCCCGCATGGGCCTCATCCTGGTACTGTAGAAAAGAGTATTGGGCAAACAAAGACAGACGAGTTGGCTGTGATGATTGATCCTTTTAGACCGCTGAAGCTTACCAAAGAAGCTTTGGAGATTGAGGATCCTGATTATTACATCTCCTGGTTAAGTTAAACACATACGACACTTATATAAACTATTATTATGGCACAGACATTTGCAGAAAAGATTGCTTTAGCGCAGGATTTTCTTCCTATCAACGGAACAGATTATGTTGAATTCTATGTCGGCAATGCAAAACAAGCCGCACATTATTACAAAACAGCATTTGGATTTCAATCGGAAGCCTATGCTGGCCCAGAAACTGGAGTTCGTGATCGCGCCTCTTATGTGGTTCGACAAAATAAGGTACGTCTAGTTTTAACAACGGCTTTAAATTCGGATCATCCCATCGCAGAACACGTAAAGAAACATGGTGATGGCGTGAAAATCCTAGCCCTTTGGGTTGACGACGCTGAGAAATCTTTTAATGAAACAGTAAGTCGTGGGGCTAAAGTTTATCAAGAATTAGAGATTAAGCAAGATGCTTTTGGTGAGGTTCGAACTGCAGGTATTTACACCTATGGTGAGACGGTACATATGTTCGTTGAGCGCAAGAACTATCAAGGAGTCTTTATGCCGGGTTATCAAGCCTGGGAGTCAGAATATAATCCAGAGGCCACCGGCTTGCTTTATATTGATCATTGCGTTGGTAATGTAGGTTGGGAACGGATGAATGAAACGGTCAAATGGTATGAGGAAGTGATGGGTTTTGTTAACATCCTATCCTTCGATGATAAGCAAATTAATACGGAGTACTCAGCCCTTATGAGTAAGGTGATGAGCAATGGAAATGGCTATGTGAAGTTTCCTATTAATGAGCCTGCGGAGGGCAAGAAGAAGTCGCAAATCGAGGAGTATTTGGAGTTTTATGAGGGCGAAGGTGTACAGCATGCTGCACTTGCAACAAATGATATTGTCAGCACAGTGAAGGCATTGAAAGCTCGCGGCGTTGAGTTTCTAGGAGCACCTCCAGAAACATACTACGAAATGTTGCCAGAACGAATTGGTGAAATAGACGAGGAAATTAAGATTATTCAGGATTTAGGGATTTTGGTCGATCGTGATGAAGAGGGTTATTTATTACAAATTTTCACCAAGCCTGTTGAAGATCGTCCGACTTTATTTTATGAAATCATTCAACGTAAGGGTGCACAGAGTTTTGGTGCTGGCAACTTCAAAGCCTTATTTGAAGCTATTGAACGTGAACAAGAAAAAAGAGGAAACCTATAATATTTGTTGAAATAGCATGAAAGAATTATTGAAAGCTTTCGAAGAGAAGCGTCCTGAGATTGTGTTTGAGTGGAAAGATCCAGAGACGAGTGCTGAAGGCTGGGTTGTTATAAATTCTCTTCGCGGTGGTGCTGCGGGAGGAGGAACGCGTATGCGTCTAGGGCTTGACCGCAATGAGGTAGAATCTCTTGCAAAAACAATGGAGGTGAAATTTACTGTTTCAGGACCTGCTATTGGGGGCGCAAAGTCAGGGATTAATTTTGATCCAACAGATCCTCGTAAGAAAGAAGTATTGGATCGCTGGTTTAAGGTGGTAACCCCATTATTGAAGAACTATTATGGAACCGGTGGCGACTTAAATATCGATGAGATTACTGACGTTATTCCGCTAACAGAGCAATATGGCTTATGGCATCCCCAGGAAGGTGTGTTGAGTGGTCATTTTGACGTGCGGGAGAATGGTCGTATCCATCAAATTGGACAGCTACGGTATGGTGTGTCGAAAGTGCTCGAGGATGCCAATTACAGTCCTGAATTAAAGCGCAAGTATAAAGTCGCTGATATGATTACAGGTTATGGCGTTGCGGAGTCTGTAAAGCATTTCTACAGTTTGTTTGCAGGTGATATAGGGGAGAAGACGGCGATTATCCAAGGTTGGGGTAATGTTGCAGCAGCAGCAGCTTTTTACCTCAGCAAGTTAGGGGTTAAAATCGTTGGAATTATTGACCGAGTTGGAGGCTTGATAAATGAACAGGGGTTTTCGGAAAAGGAAATCGCAGATCTATTCCTTTCGCGAAAGGGAAATGCACTAACAGCTGAACATCTCATTCCTTTTGATGAGATTAATAATCGTATCTGGAATTTGGGCGCTCATATCTTTATTCCCGCAGCGGCTTCTAGATTGGTGTCTAAGGATCAGGTGAATACTTTAGTGCAACATGGACTCGAATTAATTGCTTCAGGAGCGAACGTTCCTTTCGCCGATAAAGAGATATTCTATGGACCTGTGATGGAATATGCAGACCAACATGTTGCGGTAATTCCTGACTTTATTGCGAATTGTGGAATGGCGAGAGTATTTGCATACCTCATGCAACCTAATATTGAGATTAGTGATGATGCCCTGTTTTCCGATGTGTCAGAAATTATTTATAAGGCGCTAAGCGCAATTTATGATGCAGATCCGCAGAAGAAGACCGAGATTTCCTCTAGAGGCTATGAGATAGCTTTGAAAAGGCTTTTGGAAACTAGAGTTTAGGGATTAGGTATTAGGGATTAGATATAAGATATTAGATTTTAGACATTAGATTTTAGACTCTTGGCGATGATTAAAACGCTAGCGCTGTTAGATTAATAATTGGATCAATTTGATAGGTCATTATCTTTTTGCCGATGTAGTTGTCTAGTTTGTAGTTAGATAATAGACATTAGATTTAAGATTTTAGACTCTTGGCGATCATTTATGCTAGCATTGTTAGGTTATAAATTGCTTCAATTTGATAGGTCAGCATGTTTTCGCCAATCTAGTTGTCTAGTTAGTAGTTAGATATTAGACATTAGATTTTAGACTCTTGTCTATCATTTTAGTGCAAGCATTGTAAGGATATAAATTGCTTCAATTTGATAGGTCAGCATGTTTTCGCCAATCTAGTTCTAATGTCTAACATCTAACATCTAACATCTAATATCTATAAAAAAAGGGGCTGTCTAAAAAGGTCTCTTAAAGAAAGAACCCCGTCATTAAAAAATGGCGGGGTTTTTCTGTTTTTTTGTCCTTAAGATTTTGTATCTTAAGGTGCACCCAAAAAAACAATATGGCAAACATACAATTCAAAGCGCTTCCATCCAATAGTCCGAGTCTATTTCCTGAGAATATTTTAGATCGTATTCCAATGAACCATCCGGTTCGGTTGGTGAGTCAGGTTGTTGATCAGTTGGATCTAGATCATATTATCCGTCAGTATAAAGGCGGAGGCACCACTAGTTTTCACCCTAGAATGCTCATTAAGGTGCTGTTCTACGCCTATTTAAGCAATATCTATTCTTGCCGAAAAATTGAGCGCGCCTTACAAGAGAATATCCATTTCATGTGGCTTTCGGGCAATAGCACACCTGATTATCGTACGATCAATTATTTCAGAGGAAAGCGTCTTAAAGGACAGATACAAGAGCTGTTTGCAAGTATCGTTCGTATGCTGCATGATATGGAGTATGTTAGCCTGAAAGTTCAATATGTTGATGGTACCAAGATCGAGTCGGTCGCTGGTCGTTATACGTTCGTTTGGAAGAAATCGGTCGAGAAGAATAAGGTAAAGCTAGAAGCAAACATTGCTTCGGTTCTTTCGGAAATCGAGGCTCAGATCGCCCAAGACCAATCTTCATTAGGGCATCAAGAAGTTAGCAAGGCCATTGATAGCAGTCGGTTGAAGGAAAAGATCGAAGCGATCAATGCCAAGTTCAAAGGAGCCAATAAATCTACTGATAAGCAGCTTAAGAAACTTGAAGAGGACTATTTGCCTCGACTAGAGAAATATGAAGAGCAACTGGAAGTACTGGGAGATCGCAATAGTTATAGCAAGACCGATACCGATGCTGTGTTTATGCGAATGAAAGAGGACCACATGAAGAATGGCCAGCTTAAGCCAGCCTATAATACCCAAATCAGCACCGAAGATCAGTTCATCACCCATTACAGCATCCATCAAACAACTGCCGACACCACAACCCTGCCGGAACATTTGGAAGGCTTTGAGTCCCATTACGGAAAACAAAGCGAACAGCTTGTAGCAGACGCCGGTTATGGTAGTGAACAGAACTATGAATTGATGGAAAAACAGGGCATAACTGCCTTTGTCAAGTACAATTACTTTCATGTGGAACAGAAGCGCAAGCATAAACAGGATCCTTTCTCGGTACAGAATCTGTATTACAACCAGCAAGATGACTATTATGTATGTCCGGCCGGACAGAAGCTCAGCTATATCGGTCATGCAACCAGAGTTAGTACCAATGGATATACTGCCCGGGTAAGCTGTTATCAGGCTCAGCGATGCGAAGGCTGCCCAATGCGCAGTGGGTGCCATAAAGCAAAAGGCAATCGTATTATTGAAGTGAACCACAGGCTTGATCAGCTCAAGGCTAAAGCCCGAAAAAGACTGCTATCAGAAGAGGGAATGTACCATCGAAGCAAGCGACCCATAGAAGTGGAAGCTGTTTTCGGTCAGATGAAAAGCAACAACAAGTTTACCCGGTTCACGATGAAAGGACTGGAGAAAGTCGCTGTAGAGTTCGGTTTGATGGCCATTGCTCATAACCTCAGAAAATGGGCAAAAAAGTGGGCAAACGATGTCTTGTTTCGAAATGGTTATAGCGATAAAACACTATATACGATAAAAATTGGAGTCAGGAGCGTTAAAACCACAAAATATAGACTTACTGCTTAAAACTCAAAAATGAAAACAGTAATGGAATCGCAAAAGCTATAAAACAGAAGAAGGTGCCTTTTAAGGGCTTCAGTTTTTTTATATTGTTTGTCTTACGATTCGAATATATTCTTCGATGATGGGTAGATCGGCATTTGCCCAGTCATACTTCCATAAATCAACTTGATCAACCCATATTGCTTGTTCATGCTCATTTTTCGATAGCTCTCCGGATTTAATACTACATAAGTAGGGATATAGCGTTAGTGAAAAGTCGGGGTAATGGTATTCCACCTTCGTTAGGGGGCGATGAATATTTATTTGTAAACTTAATTCTTCATCGACTTCACGAACTAAACATTCTTCCAAGGATTCATCTTCTTCTTGCTTGCCGCCAGGGAATTCCCATTTAAGGGGTAATTTCATCTCCGTTGAACGTTGGCAAATCAAAACTTGATTATCTTTCTCTATCAGGGCACAGGCTACATGTATCATCATATAAATATAGTTAAATTTAACACATAGCAAAATATAATTGTTTTCGTTTGGCGCTAATTGTAGCGCGACTTCATAAGAATTCTTTTCGCGTTTTAAGATCGTTGAACGCTAAGCATTATTCTTCAATCGCATCGTTGCAACAATCGTTCTCATAACAAAGTCGCGTCGATCTTCAACGCTAGCTTTAGGAATCTCGATAAGCTGATAATGATGTGCAAGATAGGTGTCTTGAATTTCATGATACGTTTTCAACGCCTCTTCCCAAGATTGCTTTCGCTCCTGATCGATTTGATAAATCTCTTCCCATCGGGGGAGGATAAAGACGATAGGATTGTATCGATATTCATTACTTTGCTCAAACAGCTCAGGGGAAAGTATTAAACCTTCCATTTGAGCGTAAGCCAACGTATCCGGTATTCCGCGATCAAAGAATGTAATATTATGTGGAGAGGTCACCTGTTGATGTGCATAGCTTTCAATCGATCCCCTAAGCATGCGTTCGGCATACTTGGTTTTATCTGCCCAAGGTAGTGCATCACCTCGTTTTTGAACTTCCTCTTGAATAATACGTCGAGCAACCTCTTCAACAATAGAAAAGCCTTCCTTTTCTAAGGACCGTAGTAAGGTTGTCTTACCGACTCCTGGACCGCCTGTGAGTATGAAAAAATTATTCATGCGCATTAAAATAAGCTAACGTGATCTCTTGGGTGTTTTCTATAAAACGATGGATGTAGCTTCTTGTTGTGTAGGCTGTTAGATTTTACGATGCGATGGAAGATGATCGAGAGTCTTTATTCGATCGTGCTGATGATCACTTCAGTAATTGCTCATGCCAATTGATCTAAATGGATGCCCGGATTTTAAAACCTTATAATATTGAGGTTTACATGTTAGAACACATGTTTTTAATAAGATGATTCAGCGATCAGATGACTAATCATGGCACTATATTGGCTATAGTTTTTGTAATTTCCATTAAAGAGGCCTTTTACCTTTAATTTATTCCCGGTGCATGAGAATTAGATGCTATTGCTTTATATATATACTATTATGCTTATTTGCTTCGAGCGACTGCGCAGCCATCAGGTACTACGGTCGATACATTAGCAAAATACTCCAACGAACAACTTTTCGATAAAGCATTCCATACGCACCGTACCTTTTATTTGGAATACCTAGAGAAACGAAAGCTATCAGTCGATGAATTTAAAATGCTCTATCAAGAGATTGGAAGGCTATTGATTACAGAAGGTAAACTGGATTCATCAATTCTATACTATACTCGGCTGGACTCTTTAGCTAAAAAAAACAATGATACCGAGAATCAGATGCTTGCTCAGCTATCTATCGCTGAGGCTTATAACCGAAAAAAGAAATACAAACAGAGTCAAAAAGTATTTGAAAATGCGCAGCCATTAATTGCTAAACTACCTGAAGGAGTGGAGAAAATTCTAGCGAATGTCGAATACAGCTACTTCTACTACTTAAGCGGAAAATTCGAGTTATTCACGGAACAAAACTTAAAGAACTATACTGATTTGCTTGCATTCATGTCTGCAAAGAAAGACGTGCTCGAAGCAAGTGATTTGAATTATGTGAAGATGGCGCGTGCGATACTTTCTATCTACATGGCCAATGGTTACACCATGCAAGAGAATTTCGCGGAAGCGGAGAAATACCTTAAAGTTTCAAAAGAAATAATAGAGAAGAACTTTCCAAATGATGTTTATACGGGGACTGTTATGCTTAAATTAGCATTCGGACAGTATTATCTTTTTACAAAGGAGTTCAAATTAGCAATTCCCTATCTCCAAGAGGTGATAAGACTCGGAGACACGCATAATTATAAAGAATTTCAATATAAAGCACGCGTATTTCTAGCGATTGCGAACTATCAATACGGAGATTTCCATGAGGCATTAAAGCAATCGGAGATTGCAATTCATTCGAAGATCGCTGTTGCAGATTACATAGATTTTGAAATGGAAGCACTGCGATATGCCTACCTATCAAGTAAAGAGCTAGGGGCAACGGATAAAGCGATGGAATATTCCAAGCTCTTTATAGAACAAGATGCTGCTTTAAATGATAATCGGAAGTCGAACTTCGTCAACTCCTTCATCAATAATTTAGAGGTTCATAAACTTGAGGAAGATATTAAAGATAAGAGTAATACCAACTATGTCCTTCGCTATAGTTTGGTGGGAGTCAGTGTATTAATCGTTGGTTTATTGTTGTTTACTTTCTATCAATTAGCGGAGAATAAGAAAAGTAAGGCTAAGATCAAGGAATATATGGATAAGCTCGAGGAGGGCGAAGAGGCTGTAGTTGTGCCGATGAAAAAGGGAAGACCACAAGCTGAGGAATCCAATGTTGTTATCAAGGATGAAATAGATGATAAGACCCATAAGCTATTGGATAAGTTAGTCCAATTTGAACATGGTGACCTTTTTGTAGATAGCCGAATGAGCTTGTCATACCTTGCTAGTTATTTAGGAACGAATACCATTACGCTGTCTAAAATTATCAATACGTATAAAGAAATGAATTTCAATGATTATATCAATGGTCTCCGCATTCGCTATATCATTGAACGCATTAAGAATGAACCTAAGTTTGAGCAGTATAAAATCAGCTATTTAGCAGAAGTGTCTGGGTTTTCTTCACATAGTATATTTAGCAAAGCGTTCAAGAAGAGTACCGGTGTTACGCCTTCACAGTTTCTAGATTATTTAAAAGGCGAATCTGTATAAGTTTTTGGTAAATAGTGCTTTAATGTTTTTGTGTGACTATCACAATTATATAATTCCGTCAGTGCTGTGTTAGTTTTGCTAATTCATGCTCCTTAAATTTGAATTAGATAAACTTGATCCAATGGATGGGTCAATGAATAGTATTTAAATATTAATCTATGTTTTTTTCAATTCAACATCACGAAGAGGCGGCATTCTCAGCAGAACAATTTAACAACCCTGTAAACCCAGGTAACCCGATGGTTTTAGCTTTCATGCGAACCTATACCAATACAGCATTTTTCTCCGCTGGATCGAAAGATACAGCAGCGTTTTACATTGATACCTTAACGAATAAAAGAATCGCTAAGAAATATTGGACAAATGAAATGCAAGCCTTTGCACGCGAGAAAGAGGCTAAAGTTCCTGCGGCAGCTTATCGCTTTAAGGTTAACTTTTTCGGGTATGTGATGCTCTTGTTCTTTGTCGGCTTTTTTGCTTATTTAACTTACGATTCGTTCTTAAAGCCAGTAAATCAAGAAGCAATTGCCCCTCGGCCATTAGAACTGCCCATTGAGGCTAATGATGTTTACTTTGGGCGATTTGAACAATATAAAGAGGGTGAACGTGTGGCAATAAAAGGTGGCTTCGGATGGTTTAAGATACTTGAAAATACAAATGGTAATCTGAAAGTTGCTATGAGTAAAGAAATGAAAACACATCATCAGGATCCGACAACGATGAACTCTACAGATTTTGAAGAGGAGGGGACAGAGATGAAGATTGATGAACAGGTGAGCTATAATATCCGTTTAAAATCAAATGATGGTCTTATGCAGTTTCATTTTACCGATAAAAAATAAATGATGAAACAGCGGAAGGAAATAACAGGTGCTCGAGTATTGAAAATTGCACTCCTTGAAATTTTCGGAGGAATATCCTTGTTCTGCTTTTTACTTTACATGACCGTTAAAACAAAGTCCACCAGTTTACAAAAGGAAGAGCCGTTTCAAGCCATTTTGAATAAGCCTCAGACACTTTTACGTGATGTAGAGCTATTCGACGAAGAACTTTCAACAAATGATGACTTTCCAAATATTATGACAGATCAGTATCAACATAACTTTACTAATCTCCAGGGAAGATTGAAAATACCAAAGCCTGACGTCACTTATATTGCAAAAATTCCCGCAGGTCAGCAAGTTGTATTTAGAAAAGCAATCATGTATACCAATGGTGTTTCAGGAGGGTCGACGCCTTGTTTATTTGGTACAATAAGATATAATGATCGCGAATACAAAGTAGAGTATCAATGGGGAGATCAATCCATAAGTCGAAGGTCGGACAATATTCCTGAGAGTTGGTCATTTGCAATGGCACCTTGGCAGCCGGCAATTGACTTGACATTCTACGAGCTGCCAATCGCTGAATGGTGGTAACCCAACTTTGACGCACATAAACATTGTAAGAACTAAGCATAATAAGCCATACCGAAGGGTATAGCTCTTTTTATTAATGATTGAGATCTTCGCTCGACGACGCTAAGTTTCCATTCCGACGAAAAAGCAACGTTTGAATATCCTAAAACCTATTTGGATATGTCTATATCCTCTAGATTTAAATCCCCTTAATTGGAATTATTAGAAATTAGTACTAATTTGACCGAGATTAGTAATTGTTGTAATGAGGTTCAACAATCTAGCCCTAGCCAATTCTAGAAAATAATACACACATAGAACTTTAATTTAACTTGAGCAATATAATGAGTAATGCTGCTGTAATTGACGTTAAATTACTCTTAGGAGAGCTGAAAGCGGGAAGTATGCCGGCCTTCAATAGTCTCTATATGTATTATTCCCCGCAACTGTATGCTCATTTACTGAAGTTTCTAAAAAGTCCCGAGTTAGTGGAAGAAGTGTTACAAGAGGTATTTGTTAAAGTCTGGAATTTACGCGAAGAGATTGAGCCTGATCGCGGATTTAAGACTTTTATATACACGATTGCGAGCAATTTAGCCATCAACCTTATCAAAAAAATCAATCGAGATAAGGTCTTGCAATCTGAGATATGGGCAAGTTCCATTTCCTATTATCTTCACTCTGAAGAGAAACTAATCAATAAGGAGAAATTAGAGATAATTGATCGTGCCATTGCGACACTGAGCCCCAAGCGTCGTGAAATCTTATTGTTTTGTAAAGTAGAGGGAAAGAGTTACAAAGAAGTCGCTGATATGCTAGGGATTTCTGTTTCTACGGTGAGCAATCAATTGGTAAATGCAGTCCATGACATTCGAAATTTTATCGTTAAAAATTACACAGAAGAGTATCTCGTCGGTGTTTTAATCGCCATTTTCATTCAATTTTAAAAATAAATCATTTTTCTGATAGTGTGTTTCTAAGGTTCGCTTGTATATAGTATAAAGGCCAGTAGGTCTGTGACCATTATAAACATATTTTCATTGAATACATTTAATTCAAGATTTGAAGAGCTTTTGCATCTTTATTTGCAAAATAATCTAGAACTGAAGGACTATGAGGAGTTTTTTAGACTTTTATCTGGTTTGCCGGAAGAGGAGTTGACGAATCTTTTTTCTCAACCAACAACGCAGGATGATAATCTAAACGAGATGGACAGCTTTATCAATGAAAGAGTTGCACTCCTGCAGCGCTCAATTCAGCAAACAATAGCCGAAAATTCAGAAAAACAGGAAACACCTGTTCAAAGCATAAAGAAAATAAATTGGGGACGTTGGATTTCCGTAGCGGCGAGTATTGTTTTCGTCTTTGGAATCATATCCTATCAATTCTATTGGAAGAATGAGGATCCTATGGTAGAAGAGGTCGTTATGAAGAAAATCGATGTCTCTCCCGGACGAGATGCCGCGGTAATGCTTATTGACGGAAAGGAAATTGTATTGGACGGGGAGAAGTCAGGTGTGGTACTTTCTGACTCTGCGTTTACTTACCTAGATGGCTCTGATCCAACAAAGCTACATGCGCAAGAAATCCAACTAATTACACCGCGTGCAGGCCAATACCAAATGGTACTGAGCGATGGGACGAAAGTTTGGATGAATGCTGCAAGCCGATTAATTGTAGCTTCTGACTTCAATATAAAAAATAGGAATGTTCAACTGACAGGAGAAGCATATTTTGAAGTAAAGAAGAATAAGGACTTACCCTTCATTATCCATTCTAAACGACAAGATATTAAAGTTCTAGGAACCTCCTTCAATGTGAATGCCTACGAGGATGAACCCTTTGCCAAGACTACCCTTGTTTCTGGTTCATTAAATGTCAATAATCAAATTTTGAAGCCAAACCAGCAGGCAATACTGAATCAGAAGAATAAACAGATCGAGACTTTTAACGTCGATGCTAATCTCGCGTCTTCCTGGAAAGATGGCGTATTAAATCTCAGTGGATTAAGTTTTGACGAATGCATGCGCATTATTGGTCGATGGTATGATCTGGATATTCAATACGAGGGAGCGATTCCGAAAATTGAGCTTGCAGGTAAAATGAGCCGAGGAGTGAAGCTGTCTACTTTTCTAGATTTTCTAAACCAGAACACTGGCGTGAAAGCGGAGATTCAAGCAAATCGGAAGCTTATAATTAAGTAAACAATCAATTTATATAAAAACCAAATTATAACTATGATAAGAAACAGTACACCACCATGATAGTATAAAGCAAAAGGGAAGTGTCGTTACCACCTCCCCAGCGCTTTCATTATGATCTATTGCATTTACTAACAGAATCATAAATCTTACTTATTACAATATTATGAAAAATAATTTAGGAAAGGCCAAAACCAACTGGTCCTGGCTTCCTATTCCCCATGTGTCAACTCACAGGCTTATACTTATGTCTATCAAAGCATGTTATATTTTTGCCTTACTATGTTGTTTTCAACTGCGTGCAGAGACATTTTCGCAGACCTTATCCTATAAAGCCAACTCGGTTAGATTGGAAAACCTTTTCAACTATATCGAAAAACGAAGTGATTTCTTGGTATTATACGATAACAATGTCGTTAAGCGAACTAAACCACTCAACTTAGATGCGAAGAATCTATCCTTAAAAAGTTTCTTAGAGCTGATCCTCGAAGATCAACCTTTATCGTATGTAATAGACGATAAAACCATTTTTATCAACGCCAAGCATGCGAAGCCGGCGCCAACAACACGGGAAGAGCGATTGGAGGCAAAAAGACTCGATCGCCTGCAACGTACAATTAAAGGTCGTGTTGCAGATGAGAAAGGCCAACCGTTAGTTGGAGTTTCAGTCACAGAAAAAGGCACCAATAATGGCACAATAACGAATGTAGAAGGAAATTTTGAACTCGTTATTGGCAATGTACAAGGGAGTTTAGTTTTTTCTTTGATAGGATATGAGTCCATTGAAAAGCCAATTGGACAAACCAATGAATTTAGTATCGCGTTAATTCCTTCAGTAAACGATTTGGACGAGGTGGTAGTTGTAGGCTACGGTGTTCAAAAGAAGGTTAATCTAACTGGAGCCGTTTCTGCTGTTTCCGGCAAAGATATACAAACACGCCCTGTCGGACAGACATCGGCCGCCCTACAGGGGATGGCGCCAGGGGTAACCGTTACTCAACGTTCGGGCAAGCCGGGCTCTGATGCAGCAACCATTCGTATACGCGGTATTGGAACCCTAAGTGATGCGAATCCTTTAGTTCTTATTGATGGGGTAGAAGGATCCGTGAATAATATTGATCCAAATTTAATTGAGTCAATTTCCATCTTAAAAGATGCGGCATCGTCTTCAATCTATGGTTCTAGAGCTGCAAATGGCGTTATTCTCGTAACTACAAAGAGAGGGACAGGAGACCGCGTTACGTTATCTTACAACAATTATTTCGGATGGCAGAGCCCGACGAATATGCCAAAGCTTGTGAACGCGTTAGATCACATGCTTTTAACCAATGAAGCATACACCAATGTTGGTAGTTCTCCTTTATATCCGGCAGCAATATTAGATGCCTACCGTGCGCAAGGCGACGGAAGTTCAGACCAATATCCGAATACCGATTGGCAGAAAGAATCGCTTTTAGGTTCTGGATTCCAACAAAGTCATTTTGTGACGTTAAATGCAGGATCTAATAAAGTCAGAACATTGGCATCGTTCGGTTATTATGATCAAAAAGGCTTAATGCTAAATAGCGGTTTCAAACGCTATACTTTACGGAATAATCTAGATATTGAAATCACCGAGAAATTAGCAGCAAAGATCGATCTGCAATATGTAAACCCCGTAATTACATCGCCTGCTCAAAGTATTGATGATCTGTTCCAATGGATGAACAGTCTCCCTGCAAATCAAACCTTTCGGAACTCCAATGGAACCTGGGGATTAGGCTGGAACGGTAATAACCCTGTTTCTGCGGCTGCTGATGGCGGGATTGCAACAGAAAAAGGGCCATGGGGAGCAGTAAATGCCAGTTTAATTTTCAAACCTTTTTCTTGGTTGACCGCCGAAGCAAACTATGCTCCAAAATACGCGACAACGCTCAATAAAAATTTCCGGGAGAAGGTGCAATCGTATCACCCCGATGGAAGCAAGAGTTTTGCCGTGCCGCAACGCTCAGCATTGACTGAAAGACATACTCAGCAATTGTTTAATAACATGCGGGCAACGCTGACCTTCAACAAGTCATTTGCCGATCATCACCTAAGCTGGTTATTAGGGGCATCCCGTGAAGATTTTCATGAAGATATGTTAAGGGGGTTCCGAGATACTTACATACTACCAGATTACCCCGTATTGAATACTGGGTCTGCATTAAATCAATCTGCAGAGGGAACTGCCGAAGAATGGGCATTACAATCCTTCTTCAGTCGGATCAACTATAATTTCAAGGATCGTTACTTATTAGAACTAAATGCTCGATACGATGGATCTTCACGTTTCTTGAAAGGAAACCGATACGGATTCTTTCCATCAGCGTCCGCAGGATGGCGTTTCTCTGAGGAACCCTTTATGGAAGAATCGAAGTCATGGTTAAATGAAGGTAAGTTAAGAGCATCTTGGGGTAAACTAGGCAATCAGAACATTGGCCCATATCCTGCAGTTTCTGCACTAGATTTAGGGTCTTTTAATATGGGAAATGCCATTGTTAATACCGCAGCCTTGAACAATATGTCAAACCCTGGTATCACTTGGGAATCTACTGAAGAACAAAATATTGGTATTGATTTAACACTCTTTAAGAACTTCAGTTTGACAGCCGATTATTTCCATCGCAAGACAAGTGATATCCTCTTGAAATTAGATATTCCTCTAACAATGGGTTTAAATGCACCGAATCAAAATGCCGGTATTGTTGAAAATAGAGGATGGGAAGTCGCATTAAATTACCGAAGTGATCGAAACAGAGAATTTCGTTACGACTTAACCTTTAACCTGTCTGACGTTAAGAACAAGATATTAGATCTGCGTGGCATTTCAAACACAGGACTGTTAGTTCATCGTGAGGGCTATGCAATCAGTTCTATACTAGGTTATGAGGTAGAAGGTTATTTCCAAACACAGGAAGAGATAGATAACCATGCAAAGCAATTCGGAACATTAGCACCTGGTGACTTGAAATATAAGGATCAAAATGCCGACGGTTTAATCAATGAGGCGGACAAGTTAATTATTGGTAGTACGGTGCCTCGAATGACCTATTCGTTAAATGCAAATATGATGTATAAGGGCATAGATTTTGGATTCTTATTACAAGGTGTCGGAAAAGCTGATGGTTATTTGCACGGAGCAGGTATACAGCCATTCACCACGACAGGGGCAATCGGAGGTACGATACGTGAAGACAATAAAGACCGATGGACACCTGATAATCCGAATGCAAAATACCCTCGTTTAGCTTTTGGACAGAACAATAATTCGCAGTCATCACAATTTTGGATGAAGAATGCTTCTTACCTGCGTGTGAAGAACGTACAGTTGGGCTATACGCTACCAACTACAACAATGGACAGAATAGGAATTAATCGTTTACGATTGTTTGTGAACGGCTCCAATTTATTCTCCTTTGACAAGTTCTGGGATGGTTATGATGTAGAAGCCCCTGTGGGTACGGGATTTTTCTACCCACAAGTAAAGGTGTATACATTTGGATTAGATATCACATTTTAAGCTGAAAGACCATGAAATTTAAATTTAGACTTTTATATATAGCATTGATTGCAGGTGGGTTATGCCTGTTTAATTCATGCGATGATTATTTAGATAGAAAGCCACTTTCGGGGCCTTCGGATGAAAACTATTTTAACAATGAGGATGAATTGATGTTAGTGGTCAATGGCCTTTACGCATCAATGACCTATCATCCAACCGATGATGTACCACAAAATCTAACCCTCGACTGCGCATCTGATATTAGTTGGGACAGAAATACCTCTCCACTTCAATCGATTGGTCGTGGCGATTTCGATAGTAATAACGCTTATATCCTCAACGTATGGACCAACTCTTACAAGACGATTGGTAAGTGCAACTTTGTGTTAGACAATATGAGTAAGCTAGATGGGCAAGTGGACGCTGCAAAGTTAAAACGCTATGCTGCTGAAGCACGCTTTATTCGTGCATTCACCTACCAAATGCTCGTGGACTTTTTCGGCGCTGTCCCTCTTATGAACAAAGGCTTGACTCTGTCAGAGGCGCAAGTGCCAAGAAGTCCTAAGAAAGATGTGGTTGATTTTATACTGTCTGAGTTGACAACAGCTGCTGCCGATCTACCCGTGAGTTATGGCGGGGTAGATGTCGGACGTGCAACCAAAGGTGCCGCACTAGCAATTCGTGCACGCGCTGCTTTAAATGACAAACGTTGGGCGGAAACAATCGCTTCTGCTAAGGAAGTAATGGATTCGAAGACCTACAGCCTACACAGCAACTTCGAAGAATTATTTCAATACGCTGGTGAAAAATCCAACGAGATTATCTTCGCGTTTCAATATTTACGTTTACAGAATACCAAGACACACAGCGCAGCACGTAATTTTAATTCAAGGAATGCACAAGGAACATCTAATAAAATACCTTCTCAAGCATTAATTGATTCTTACCTATGTAAAGATGGTTTAGAGATTGATAAATCACCACTATACGATCCCCAAAAGCCATTTGAGAATAGAGATCCTCGCTTAGGTTTCACTGTAGCTCTTCCGGGGTCTACGTTTTTTGGATTTCAATTCGAAACGCATAAGGATAGTATCAAATGTTGGGATTACAGCTATAGCGGCTCCATTCCTAAACGTATCGATAACCAAGATGCATTAAATGCTTATGCGACATTCTCGGGATACCTATGGAAAAAATATGTAGACTTTAAAGACAAAGATTTCACTATGCAGTCGGAATTAAACATTACGCAAGCGCGCTATGCGGAAGTGTTATTGAATTATGCCGAGGCAAAGATCGAAGCTAATCAAATCGATGCAACGGTATACGATGCTATCAATCAGGTTCGTCAGCGCCCATCTGTTGAAATGCCGGCCATTCCATCTGGTAAATCACAAGGAGAGTTGAGAGCAATCGTCCGTAAAGAACGCTTATACGAGCTTGCCAATGAAGGATTCCGTATGGTTGATCTAAGACGCTGGGGATTAGCAGAGAAGTTAATAAACGGTTCCTTTATGGGGCGTATTCCAAAAGGTATCATCAGTAATGCCCCTAAAATTGATAACGATGGGTTGGTAGACTACAGTCTTGTGAGTAATAAATCCCAAATGCGCGTTATTGAAATCCGCAAGTTTAATAAGGATCGTGATTACTTATGGCCGATCCCAAATATTGAAATGGAAACGAATCAGAAATTAGAACAAAATCCAGGCTATTAATTCGCTAAACCTTAATAAATTATCATGAAGAAAGTATTTAAAGTATTTATATTCTGTTGTTTAAGTGTTTCTGTCGCTTTCGGGCAGAAGAAAGTAGAAGTCGATCTATGTATTTATGGAGCGACGTCTGCGGGCGTTGTGGCGGCTTATACCGCTGCAAAGGCCGGGAAGAAGGTCGTTATTGTAGACCCCGTTAATCACATTGGAGGCTTGAGCTCTGGTGGTCTAGGAATGACAGATATTGGAAATAAATTTGTCGTTACTGGCCTTGCACTGGACTTCTATAGAAAGATTGGAAAACACTATGGTACATTTGAGCAATGGATTTTCGAACCAAAAGTTGCAGAACAAATATTCAGAGACTACCTCGGAAAAACAAATGTTCAATTGCTGTTGAATCATCCTCTAGTGAAGGTGAACAAAAAAGGAAATAGCATCACGGATATTGAACTGTCTTCTACTGAAGGTAAGAGTTCTGTAACGGCGAAAGTCTTTATGGATTGTACCTACGAGGGCGATCTATTAGCAGCTTCAGGAGTTTCCTACCATGTAGGTCGTGAAGACAATAGCCTATACGGAGAAACAATTAACGGCGTTCAACTCTTAGAAGGACATCAATTCCCGAATGGCGTTGATCCATATCAAGTGAAAGGCGATCCTTCAAGCGGATTGTTATGGGGAATTTCGAATGAAAAACTACTCCCTAGAGGAACTGGAGATAAGAAAGTACAAGCCTATAACTATCGGATTACCCTGACGAACGTTCCTGAAAATCGAATTCCAATTACCAAACCAGACAACTATGACGCAAAACGTTATGAGCTTTTAAAGCGCCAGAAAGAACTGCAACCTTGGAAAAGTATTCAGGATGTATTCATCTGGAGTTTGATGCCGAACGGGAAAACAGATATTAACAATAGAAATGGATTTTCTACGGATATGATCGGCATGAACTGGGATTATCCTGAAGCTGATTGGAAGCGTAGAAGAGAAATTATCAAGGCACATGAAGATTATACCAAAGGTTTATTGTATTTCGTAGGTAATGATCCTGCTGTACCTCAGCAGATTCGAGACGACATCCAAAATTGGGGTTATCCAAAAGATGAGTTTGTACAGAACAATCATTGGACACCTCAACTCTATATTCGGGAAGCTCGACGCATGGTTGGGGAAGTCGTTATGACGCAGAATCATTGCCAAGCGAAGGAAATCGTTCAAGACGATATTGGCTACGCGGCATACACTATGGATTCGCATAATTGCGATCGATTAGTGGTAGACGGAGTCGTTAAAAATGAAGGGAATGTCGAAGTCGGTGGATTCTTACCTTTTCCAATATCTTATCGTTCTATCACACCCAAACGTGCAGAAGCAGACAATCTCCTAGTGCCAGTCTGTCTGTCCTCAAGCCATATCGCCTTTGGTTCCATTCGGATGGAACCTGTATTTATGGTCTTAGCGCAATCGGCAGCCGTTGCAGCAGGTATTGCTATCGACAAAAACTTACCGGTTCAGGATGTTAAGATTGCGGATATTAAACAAGTGTTAGCGTCAAATCCGAAAGCCGACAAACGTGCTTCCGATGAGCTAATCCACGTATCCAATACAAAACAAGTAACACTACAGGGCGATTGGGCAGATGGTAAGGGTAGAGGATTTGGAATGTCGTTTAAGGAATCTACAGGAAACACAGCTTCTACGGCGCGTTTCACGGCGTCTAAGCCACTCAAAGCCGGGAAGTATAAGGTTTATACTTATTTCCCAAAAAAGGCGGAGAGCGCCTCAAAACATAACCTAGCGATCTTCAATGGAAAGTCTGTCGAAAATAAAGTATTAGATTACTCGAAAGTTGAAATAAAAGGACAGACAAGTAGTACTTGGGTGGAGGTAGGCGAATTTACCTTCTACCAAGGGAAGAGTAATCCTTATGTAGAGATTACAAATAAGGGTGCACAAGGTGTTGTGGCAGCGAATGCTATCTTATTTGTGCCCCAAACTGATCAAATCTAAGTTATGAGAAAAATCAATTTATTACTATGCAGTCTGATTGGCTTTATTTCTCTAGGGCTTTCGGTCCCGAAGAAGGAGTACACGGCTGACTTGATTATCTACGGCGGTACTTCCGCCGCTATTACTGCAGCGGTAGAAGCGGTCAATTCCGGGATTTCTGTAATTGTCGTTTCACCTGATAAGCATCTTGGGGGACTATCGAGTGGCGGATTAGGTTTCACAGATACCGGAAATAAAGCTGTGATTGGTGGATTAGCTCGAGAGTTCTATCATCAAATCTATATGCATTATGATCAAGAGAAGTCTTGGAATTGGCAGAAAAAAAGTGAGTACGGAAATCAGGGGCAAGGTACCCCGGCAGTTGACGGTACCAATCGGACCATGTGGATTTTTGAACCGCATGCTGCTGAGAAAGTATTTGAAAACTGGGTGAAAGATAAGAAGATACAAGTTCTACGTGAAGAATATCTTAATCGTGATCAGGGGGGAATTGTAATGGATGGTAATCGTATTCAATCTATTAAAACCCTATCAGGGAAAACCTTTCGTGGAAAAATGTTTATTGACGCGACTTATGAAGGCGATCTGATGGCGCTTGCTGGTGTTTCTTATCATGTGGGAAGAGAGGCAAACAGCGTTTACGGGGAGAAGTGGAACGGTATTCAAGTCGGTGTACTACATCATGGTCATTGGTTTAAGTCAGATATTTCTCCGTATGTTATTCCGGGAGATAAAAGTTCGGGCTTACTGTTTGGTGTATCTGGCGAAGATCCAGGGGTTTATGGCGAAGGGGATAAGCGCCTACAAGCTTATTGTTTCCGTATGTGTTTGACCGATCATGATGCCAATCGGGTTCCTTTCAAAAAGCCAAAGAACTATAATCCGAAGAATTATGAGCTATTAGCACGAGTGTATGCATCTGGCTGGAGAGAAACCTATGAAAAGTTCGATCCCATTCCGAACAAGAAAACAGATACAAACAATCACGGTCCTTTTAGCACGGATTTTATTGGAATGAACTATGATTATCCGGAGGCAAGTTATCAGCGCCGCCAGGAAATTATCAAAGCGCATGAAGAGTATCAACAGGGATTACTTTATTTCATGGCGAATGATCCCGCAATTCCGAAAGACGTTCAACAGGAATTTGCTAAATGGGGTTTGGCAAAAGATGAATTTAAAGATAATGGAAACTGGCCACATCAACTTTATGTACGTGAAGCAAGAAGAATGGTCGGGCATTATGTGATGACAGAGCATGATACCTTTAGCGATCGCGCAGTTGATAATTCTGTCGGCATGGGGTCTTATACATTAGATTCACATAATGTACAGCGTTATGTCAAAGCTGATGGATTTGTACAAAATGAAGGAGATATCGGTGTTCATCCTAAGAAGCCTTATAAAATAGCTTACGGTGCTTTAGTGCCTAAGGAAGCAGAATGTCAGAATCTTCTAGTTCCGGTCTGTCTTTCCAGTAGTCATATTGCATTTGGGTCAATCCGCATGGAACCTGTTTTTATGATCCTAGGACAGAGTGCTGCGGCAGCGGCAATTCTTGCTATAAAAAATAATATACCTGTTCAACAGGTTAAGTATGCTGATTTACAAAACGTATTGAAGCAGCGAGGTCAAGTTTTAGATCTATAAGAATAATAAAAAAGAGGTTGTTGCCATTAAGCAACAACCTCTTTTCTAATGCGCTCGATTTGATACACATGTCTTTGTGTATGCGTACAAATGCCCATCAGCCACTCGAATCTTGTCAGATAACCTAGCTGGGGAAACTCTCGATCCATACAAAGCAAGGTTAAGTCCTTATCTTTTATATCAACAATTAGTTTAGTTTTATTTGCTATAATTCTGTTTTTTAAATCGTTAATTTCATAGTGTTCCTGTTTCGGTAGGAAGAAGCTGTCGGATTGATACTTGGAGTTTAAATCAAGGAAAAGTTGCTTTAGTGCTGGGACTTGTTCATCATAAGCCCGATTAAATACTTGAACTTTTTGATCAGGTATGCCTGAAGAGCTACGAAGAATATGTTCAACTGTTTGGCCAATACTCCATCCGCCATCGGCTGGCTGTTGATTCAACCTGTGTTCATCGAGATCTTGAAGTTGTTTCAAAACCTGATCGAAAACTTCCGAAATTGCTCTTGAGATGTGTTGATTAATTTCCATAGCGTGCTCCTTTGAATGAAACAATAGCTCAAATACTATGCAAAGTTTACTTGCCCTATGCGAAGAAGTTCAGAATGCGCTTATTTCGAAGTCTGAAAGCGAATCTTGGCGCGCTCTCTATTTCGCTTCCTTTGTGCGAGTTTAGCAGCTAGTTGTTCAGATTCTTCAATCAATTCCTCCACATGCATTAATTTTGCCTTCATTGCTTCATAATCCCACGTGAGGCCAAGTTTAGTAATGTTGACCGAAAGGCCAACCAGCAAGGCATTAATGCGGTAGGCGAGTGTTTGTAGATGTTGAATATCTGCTTTAAATACTTTTCCCCGTAAAGGCTCTTTCGCAAATTGTTCTAGCGAGTCATAGCTTTGCGCAAGGGAGGCTTGGGCGAATTTTCGAAGTAATCGTAGATCATAATGATTTAGATTCTGTGCATCATAACTTTCTTGAATTTTCGAAATATACTCTCGGAAATGTTTAAACAAGGATGCGGTTGTTTGTTCTACGCTTCGATAATGGTTAATCGGAATCGCAAGACAACCTAATACCGCTAATATCGACCCTAAAAGGGTAAAAGCAAATCGGCTTCCTAAAATATCATGTAATTCTCCTTCATGTAGCTTCTGTCCTAAAAGAATGGTCACCGTAATAAAGATAACGCAAACCAAATAGTTGGGTTTATTGAATAGCAAAAAGAGATATAAGCAGAGTGCTGCAATCGCAAAAAGTATATAAGTGTTTTCGATAAATACTAACAACAGTAAGCTAACGCCAATACCAATTAATGAGCCGACAATACGCTGATAGTTTCTTTTTTGGGTGACATTATAACTAGGTCGAGCCACCAAGATAATGGTTAAAAGAATCCAGGAGGCGTAACGATATTCAGGTAATAAGAAGCCAATTAAGCCAGCAGCAATTAATAGTACGGACATCCTTAAGGCATAGGAGAAAATCGGCGATTTGAAATTCAGATTCTTGATGATGGTTTGAAAGCTGCTCCGAGGAGCAACAAAGTCTTTGAAGTTCTTAGACTCAATCCACGAGTCGTCGGTTGCAATTTTGCTAATGTGGATATTCTGCAAGATATCCGACAATTGAGTGAGTTGCTTGCTGATTGAATATATTAAAGCGGCTTTTTCTTCGTTAGCATGCATACGATCAGCATCTAATTGCGCGAAAAGTCTGTTTAGTTCTTCTGTTCCAATGGTTCGGAAAGTCTTGTCGCGGGTAGAATGCATCAGTCTTGACGTTTCAAAGGCAAGAATCGCTAGGGAACGTCTGATGGTAGCCAGTGTCTTCCCACCGGTTAACGTCTGTCTAATCGACTCATAATCGTTATCAACAGCCATCAAGAGTTCGTATAGATCAACTAATTGGTAGAGTTTTCCTAACCAGCGTTTACTATATGCATTTCCATCATCCAACAAACGCTTGTCGCGTAATAGGATGGATCTTACTGATTCTAACTGGTCGCTTACTCGACTATGTAATGCGCTGAGCTGTTTGTATGATTTGTTTAGCGGAACATCTTCATCGTAACAATCGATTTTCAGACGGATTAACTTTGCCATATTGCTTATCCCACCTTCCACAGCATAGCGTAATGATCGGTGTGGGAATAAATAAACCTGCGCTAAACAGACCATAAAGAAAAATATCGCACCCATCGTCAGCGATAAACTAAATTCAAATGGGTCGCTTGGTCGTAATCCAATAGTAAAGCTGGCGACTATAAGTCCTAGATTTCCAATTACATTAATGCGAAATCCTAATAGTGCAATAATGGTATACACAAAGCCAAATATCCCGAGTAACAAGACAATGGTCCAGGATTCGAAGTGAAGTGGAAGGGAAGTTGCGAGTGCCGTAATAAAAAAGATTGGAATACAATAAATGGCGGTAGTAAACTTATCTGATTTGTTGCCGGGTAAGTCCGTTAGCGAAGCCAATAAGACGCCCACAGCAAAGGCTATAGCAATATGTCCATCCCAGAAGATGAATATCGTTAAACTTGGAATAAGAATGGTTAATATGTTTCGTAACGCGTCTAGACTCGACTCAGTCCTAAAAAACGACGACATTTTCGAAAATAGTGAAGTCCTCAATATGTTATAATGGTATTAATTTACGTCTGCAAAAGTAGAAATAAAATAACGATTATAAAATATGATATGGTATTATTTATCGAAGTCGATATATTATTTTGAAGTATTGATTGCTTGTTTAGGTTTATTTTGAGATGTCACCATTGTTTTGAGATAGCTGGAAGTTAAAAATCTTAAAGATAGCTGATTAATTTGGGTAGGATTTTTTGAAACCAGAAGGTGTATTCTTCGGGATTCGTTTGGACATCCTTCGCGATTGATTCGATTGATTCGGATCGAATGTCGCTGACTTCATCAAGATTGAAATTTGTAATAGGCTGGGTATAGGAACCTAAAAACACATGATCAAATTCGTTTTCCCAAAGTCCATTTGCGAGTTTTTCTTCATAGGATAGGGTGAATATTTCGCGAATATCGACTTCGATGCCTAGCTCTTCGTAAGTTCTGCGTTTTGCCGCATCAATCGTACTTTCATTTGGGCGTGGGTGTCCACAACAGGCATTAGTCCAGAGGTTGGGACTATGATATTTAACGGCTGCTCGTTTTTGTAGAATGATTTTTCCGTCGGCATCCTGCAAAAAAACGGAAAATGCACGATGCTTTCTATTTTGCAAATGGGCTTCTTGCTTTTCCATTTCCCCCAAGGGCTTGTCTTGTTCGTCAACTAAAATTACATATTCTGTAGGCATATCAGCTTTTTTCCGTCTATCAATAGGGTTGAAGGTACTAAAATATAAATAGATTGCTATCCTTGACTTACCTGTTTAGTCTTTAGTCCGTTGATCTTAGCGATAAAGCGATCCACATCAGTTGGATTGGTCGCCCAAGAGGTGACGATCCGGACGATAGATTCACCGGCGTCTAGTTTCTCCCAAACATAGAACTCAAAGTCCTCCAAAAGTCTTTCGATAACTTGATGTGGTAGGATAGGGAATAGTTGGTTACTTTCTGGTTGTAGCGCAAAGCGGAATCCAGCATCTTCTAGCGCTGTTGCGATGCGCATAGCTTGTTGATTTGCATGTTTCCCTAATTCAAAGTATAAGTCATCTTCAAATAAGGCTAGAAATTGTGCTCCTAAGATTCTTCCTTTAGCCATTAATGCGCCTTTTTGCTTTAATGAATAGGAGAATCCTTCGGCAAGTTGGGCGTTTGGAAATACAATAGCTTCTCCGAGTAAGCCTGCGTTTTTGGTTACGCCGATATAGAACACGTCCGCATATTGCGCGATATCGTTTAATCTCAATTGATGTTGGTCGCTACTCAATGCAGCAGCCATTCGCGCGCCATCAATAAATAGTTTCAAATTATGCTCCTTGCAGAGGTCTGAAAGTTCTTGTAGCTCTTCTTTGCTATAAATGCTTCCTAGTTCTGTGGTTTGCGATATATAGAGCATAGCAGGTTTCACCATATGCTCATCGGTATGGAGTGAAATAACCTTCAGAATATTGTCAGGCGTTAGTTTACCATTGCTTTGTGGTACTGTGTTTATCTTATGTCCTGTTGCTTCGATCGCGCCAGTTTCATGCACATGGATGTGTCCACTTTCTGCCGCAATGATCGATTCATACGGTTTTAAGAGATGGCTAATCACAAGAAGATTGGCTTGGGTTCCGCCAGCCACAAAGTAGATGGGTGTTTCCTGATCGTTTAAAAATCGAAGAATAGCCGCCTTTGCTTGTTCGCTAAGACTGTCATAACCGTAACCGGGCTCTTGTTGCAGATTGGTTTGCGCCAATAGCTCTAAGATTCTTGGGTGTGCACCTTCTGAATAATCGTTTTTGAAGCTTATTTTCTCTTTCATTGACTCAAATATACGAAGGGGGACTAAATAAAAAAGCCGTAGCATACACTACGGCTTCTATTTTGAAATATTGCTTCTTAATTTTATTTACCAAACATGCCTGTTAGAGCGTCTAAGATACCGCCCTTAGACTCTTTGTCTTTATCTTGATTGAAGAAATCGCCTACAAGGTCTCCTAAGCCGCCACCTGCGCTAGGTTGCGCTGCATTGTCGTTTGATCCGCCGAGGATGTTCCCTAAGATGCCACCTAAACCGCCAGCCGAAGCTGCGCCGCCAGCACCACCAAGGACACTACCAATTAAATCGCCAATTCCGCCTGAGGATTCTGATTGTCCAGCACCTTCTTGTTTTTTCTTACCTAAGTATCCCATTACTAAAGGAGCTACCAAAGCCAAGATACCGGCAATTTTTTTGACGTCAAGACCTGTTTTTGCGGATAATGTTTCTTTAACGTTGTCTGTATTTCTACCAAACATATGGTTTACGATTTTATCCTCATCTTCGGTAGGACCTTGATTAAACAAAGCGCCAAGATTGTCGAAAATACTACCATTATGTTTGCTGTCGATCGCATTTTGGATGCCACTCGCTTGCTCAGGGCTTTTGCTCGCGTTGTAATTCAATGCAGACATCATCAATGGAACGGCAGCAGCAACAACATATTGAGCTTTATCCTTGTCTACGCCTAATTTTTCTGAAATGCTATTGATGGCTTGTGATCCAACACCGCCGGAAATTAAATCTGTAATATTCATCTTTTGGTTTATTTTGTTATAATTATTATAAATTTACTGCTGATAACTCAAATATAAAGCCAAATTAAAAACGGATGCTTAAATCACTTATAGGGTCACTCTTGTTGACTGGATTGTTTATTTCA
The DNA here is from genome assembly GCF_009557615.1 of Sphingobacteruim zhuxiongii. Taxonomy (NCBI): domain Bacteria; kingdom Pseudomonadati; phylum Bacteroidota; class Sphingobacteriia; order Sphingobacteriales; family Sphingobacteriaceae; genus Sphingobacterium; species Sphingobacterium zhuxiongii. Next base: position 2,631,166 of record NZ_CP045652.1, on the reverse strand, counting down.
TGTCAACCGAAAAGCGAACAGAAAGAGGAAATTGAGACCGAACAAACTCACCTTACCGCTACTTTAGCCAAGGATATTTTTGCGTTACCAACACACTGTTTACAGGTTGAATATCCAAACAAATTGGGGCAAACGATTGGGTCCGCTGCCGATCTAAAAACACCCAAGGCCTTACGTCCTGTGTTCTATGGTTGCTACGATTGGCATTCTTCAATGCATGGTTATTGGTCTATCGTCAAGTTAATGAAGCAATTTCCTGAGCTTGATGCAAATGGGGAAGTCCGTCAAGTTTTAAATACACATATCACTCCGGAAAATGTTGCGATTGAAAAGGCTTTTTTCGAGAATGAACATAATTTAGCCTTCGAGCGAACTTATGGATGGGCATGGTTATTTAAATTGCAAGAAGAATTGTACACATGGAATGATCCCGATGCAAAGCGTTGGCAAGCTGCATTACAGCCTTTGGTAGATCTTCTTGTGACTCGTTTTAAAGTATATCTTCCTAAGCAGCTTTATCCTATTCGGACAGGACAGCATGATAACACAGCATTTGGTCTTTCACTTTCGCTCGATTATGCGAGAACAGTGGGGGATAAGTCCTTCGAAGCGGCAATTAAAGAGCATGGCCTTCGATATTTTAAGCAGGATATAAATTGTAATCTTGCCTATGAACCTAGTGGTAATGATTTCTTATCCCCTTGCTTGGAGGAGGCATTCTTAATGAGTAAACTCATGGACAAGCAAGAGTATAATGCTTGGTTAGAAACCTTTATGCCTGTTTTATTCGATAAAAACTTCAAGCTGGAGCCTGCAGCTGTGAAAGATAGAACGGATGGAAAGCTTATACATCTCGATGGTTTAAATTACAGCCGTGCAGCATGCTTTTATGGAATTGCAAAACAGGTTCCCGAACTCCAACAATTACGTCTCCTCGCAGAGAAACATATCGCGTATTCCATTGGCAATATATCTGCTAAAGATGACTATATGGGTTCCCATTGGTTAGGAACCTTCGCTTTATACGCTTTGAGTGAAGGGGAGTGAAGTGTTAGATATTAGACATTAGATATTAGATAAGACATTAGATTTTAGATATTAGACTTTAAAGTTTTGAGAATCCAGCGATAAAGCAGAATTGCGACAACCATGATGTTGGCCGAATAGTTATAGCATTTTTCAAATTTTTCAACCTGGACTCTAATATTTAACGTCTTATATCTAACATCTAATGTCTAAAATCTAATGTCTAACATCTAGACCACAATTAACCTATTTTCCTCCAATTTTACAGCAACTCGCTGAATAAGGGTAATCCCGTCTTCTTTGGAAATAATTGCGGAGAGGTCTATCCCGCGTCTAGATAGTGCGGATAATAAAGCTGATCGGAAAGCAGATTTACTTTGTCCCCAATACGATTCGACAATGTCATTGTTTAGAACGACAAGTTCTTGTGTAGAGTAGTGATGAAACTGCTCGGCTAAATGTTGTTGTAATGATTTTGTGTTTGACATACAATTAAGATTTAAAATGTTGAACCATAATTGCATTCAGAAAGGGTGAAATAAAGGCGTATCGCGTTTATTTTGGCATAATACCCGTATTGTTTTACCACCGCGGTGTCTTCACTCGGTTGGTATTGCTATCGCAATTCTGAATACTCTACAAAGTTAGTAGATTTTATTTTTTATTTCCAAATTTTATTTCATTTTTTTGCTGAGATCAATTCTGTTTTTATGTTAAAACATTATGAATAAGCGTGTTAAAAAAAATGAAAGTGATTGCAATAGGGGATGTGTTTGATGGAAATAAAAATTAGACAAGTAAATTTATGCTAAGAAGTAGATAAATTTTGGAGATAAAATTAGACTTAGGTGCTTGAAAAGAATAAGTAAAAAACATTAGTATATACCAATATACCATCAGAATCTGGTAGTCTACTCTCGTAATCGTCAACCTAATAGGCTTTAGAACGTCTTTCAAAGCTCTAACTACTAACTACTAAATACTACCTACTAAATTCTCTACAGTTCTTTTCTCAACCTTGCTACCGGTATATTCATTGCTTCGCGGTATTTTGCTACGGTACGTCTAGCGATTGAATATCCTTTTTCTTTTAGAATATCGGTTAATTTTTCGTCGGCAAGAGGTTTTCTTTTGTCTTCGTTCGCGATACATTCTTCAAGAATTTTCTTGACTTCTTTGTTTGATACTTCTTCGCCTGATTCAGTTTGAATAGCTTCGGAGAAGAACGATTTTAAAAGAAAAGTACCGAACTCTGTTTGTACATATTTGGAGTTTGCGACACGGGAAACAGTTGATATATCCATTTCAATACGGTCAGCTATGTCTTTTAGAATCATAGGCTTAAGCATACGGTCGTCACCAGTTAAGAAATACTCGTATTGGTATTCCATAATGGCGTTCATCGTTTTCAACAAAGTCTGTTGTCTTTGTTTGATGGCATCGATAAACCACTTTGCGGAGTCTAATTTCTGTTTTACAAATTGTACAGCCTCACGCATTTTTTTGTCGTTTTTCTCTGCTTTTTCATAGTGCTCAAACATTTCTTGGTAGGAGCGAGATACGCGAAGTTCGGGTGCATTTCTACCATTTAAGGTTAAATGGAGTACGCCGTCGTTGTTACTAATATGAAAATCGGGAATAATATGCAGTTGTTTTCCAGCAACAGCGCCAGAATCTCCAGGCTTAGGATTTAGTTTCAATATTTCATTGACAATATCCTTCAATTCTTCCGAATTAACGCCCAGTTGTTTTTCAATTTTATCGTAGTGCTTTTTGGTAAACTCATCCAAGTAGTTTTCGACAACTTGCATTGCCTTTTGAATCGTGGAGTTTTCCTGATCTTTTTTGCGAAGCTGTATCGCTAAGCATTCTTGCAGGCTCCGCGCACCAATACCTGCGGGGTCGAATTCTTGGATAACCTTAAGCATCTCTTCGACGTCTTTCTCTTCTACAATAATATTTTGAGAGAAGGCTAAATCATCGATTAGTGAGGGGATAGGGCGTCGAAGATAACCATCGTCGTCTAGACTACCGATTATTTGTTGTCCTATTAAATAGTCTTTATTGGAAAGGGCAAGTAGGTCAAGTTGATTTTGAAGATTTTCAAAGAATGAATCTTGGATAGCAATAGGCATTTCCTTTTTGTTATCGTCATCATCTGAATCATAGCCTGATCCATAGTCTTTATAGTCGTCTTCTTGAATATATTCATCTACGCTGAACTCGTCTTCGTAGGTGTTTTCATCGGAGTTGAAATCGTCATCGGGATCCTTGTCAGGGTATTCCTCAACAGGATCGTTCATATTAGCTAAACTGCCGTCTTCTAATGCAGGGTTTTCTTCGAGCTCTTCTTTAATGCGTGCATCTAATGATACTGTAGGCACTTGAAGAAGCTTGATAAATTGGATCTGCTGAGGCGATAATTTTTGTAGTAATTTCTGCTGTAGTGTTTGTCTTAACATGTCCCCGATTATAAATCATCGTAAAAATAGCGAATATTATTTAATGAAGATCAATATATTCCTTAGCAAATTTCAATTTAGGTATAATTTTTGCGGCCTGAAGACTTCATACACAAGGAGAAAAGTGCTTCCAAAAGCGAATTGTTAAAATTCGTTAATTTTTAGACCTAAGTACATTTTTAAGCGTTTTAATACAGTTTTTTCCAAAGTTTTGCTCATATTTACCTCATGTTTAGACGGGTCAAAAACAAATTCTTGCGTATTGCACTGATAGCTATCTATTTTGTTATTTTATTCACTTGTGCAGTACAAATCAACTTTCTGGGCTTGTTTGGTGCATCGCCTACCAAGAAAGAGATTTTGTTGCCCAGCTTAAATATTTCCTCAGAGCTGTATACTGCTGACTCCGTTTTGATCGGTCGTTATTACAAGCAAGATCGTGATCCCGTTCCTTTCGATAGTATTTCTCCTAATATCATAAACGCATTGATTGCTACAGAAGATGTTCGTTTTTACAAACATAATGGTGTAGATGTAATCGGCTTGTTTGGTGGTTTGTTGTCAACTTTTGGAGGTAGCGATCGTGGTGCAAGTACGATTACCCAGCAATTAGCAAAGAATCTATACCGTACCCGCTATCAAGATTCGCAGGGTTCACTGGGTAAAGTACCGGGATTAGGACTTTTGGTGACGAAATACAAGGAGTGGATGACGGCTTTTAAGCTGGAAAATAAATATAGTAAGCAAGAGATTATTACGATGTACTTGAATACGGTTTCCTTTAGCAATAATGCCTACGGGATTAAATCGGCTTCTGTACGTTATTTTGATAAATTACCGTCTGAGATTACGGTTAACGAAGCGGCTGTCTTGGTTGGGATGCTGAAAGGAACAACGCTTTATAACCCGATTCGTAATCCTAAAAATGCGCTGACCCGTAGAAATGTAGTTTTAGGACAGATGCAGAAGGAAGGATATTTGAAAGCCGAGGAAGTAAAGTCGCTGTCGAAGGATTCCCTTGGCTTAAATTTAAACAATAAAGAAGTTCGTAGTTCTAATGATTCCTATTTACGTACTGCCGTTGAAAAGTGGTTAGAGAAATGGGCGACTGAAAATGAAATTGATATATACACATCTGGACTAAAAATTTACACGACGATTGACTCGCGGATGCAAAAAATTGCGGAGACCGCAGTTTCTGAAAAAATGCGTGATCTACAACGTCGTTTAAACAATGTTTGGTCTGGTCAAGAGCCATGGCGCGATAAAGAAGGTAATGTTATTCCAAATTTCTTGGAAGATCAGGCGAAGAAGCTTCCGGTTTTTGCTTATTTAAAAGAGAAGTATAAAGACGATACCAAGGTGTTCGAGGAGTTGAACAAGAAGAAGGAAATGGAAGTGTTTACTTGGGATGGGATGGAGAAAGTAGAATATTCTACGATGGATTCTTTGAAACATTACATTGCGATGCTGAATACCGGTATGATGTCGATGAACCCTTATTCCGGGGAGATTAAAGTTTGGGTAGGAGGTATAAACCATGATTTTTATAAGTTTGATCATGTTAATCAATCGAAACGTCAACCTGGATCAACCTTTAAGCCTTTTGCTTATGTGACTGCTTTAGAGGCGGGAAAAACACCTTGTGATAAATATACGGACAAACCGGTTAAGATTGAGTTTGTAAATAATAAGGGAGAAAATGAGGTTTGGGAGCCTAAAAATGCGGATTGGAATTTTTCTTATAGTGAGCTGTCGCTAAGACATGCTTTAGCTCGTTCTTTAAATTCAGTTACTGCTCAAGTTACGCAAGATGTGGGATGGGATAATGTGGTTAAAATGGCGCATACATGTGGTATTGAGAGTAAGTTAGAATCTGTCCCTTCGGTAGGTTTGGGGTCTAATGAAGTTTCTGTATTCGAGATGGTTCGCGCTTACAGCACGTTTATGAATGCTGGGAAGAAAACGGAGCCGCTGTTAGTGAAGCGTATTGAAGATAAGGATGGTAAGGTTTTAGCAGAGTTTAAATCCGAGCAAAAGCAAGTAATCAGTCCGGAGAATGCTTGGTTGATGGGTTATATGCTTCGTGGGACGATTGAGGAATCTGGTGGTACTTCACAGGCGCTATGGGAGTGGGATTTATTTGAAAATGACAATCAGATTGGTGGAAAAACCGGTACTTCGTCCGATTATGTTGATGGTTGGTACATGGGTGTTACCAAGGATCTAGTAACGGGCGTTTGGGTTGGTTGTGATGAACAGAGTATTCATTTTAATAGTTCCGCAACGGGAGAGGGCTCGAAGACAGCGCTTCCGATTTTTGCGGTGTATATGGAAGAGTTGTACAAACACCCTGAATTAGGGGTGACGACAGGGAAGTTTCCTGATCCAACGGTTGAGATTAAAAAAACATACAATTGTCCGGGACCTCGTGTTCGCTCTACGCGTGATACCACAAGTTCGGATTCCGCGGAGGGAGATGCTGAAGTTCCTGCATTGACCTTACCAGAGATTTTAAGAGAAATAGAGGGACAAGAAGAAGGACAGGAGTAATTAGAAAATACTAGCTGAAATATTTACTTTTATAGTGCTAATTCTAACTTTATGAAATTTAACCAGATTCGCTTATCTAGGCTTTTTGTTTGTGCCATTGGTTTTTTGCTAACCTTAGGTTTCCTACCTCAGTTGGCAAATGCGCAATATTTCGGGCAAAACAAAATGCGTTATAAGAAATTGGATTTCAAGGTGTATGAAACACCTCACTTTAACCTATACTACTACTTGAAGAATGATTCTATGATGAATTGGTTGGCCAAGGAGAGTGAAGTGTGGTATGAATTGCATCAACAGGTTTTTCAAGATACATTTTTCAGAAAGAACCCGATTATCTTCTATAATAATCATCCGGAATTTCAACAAACGACGGCGATTAATGGGGAGATTAGTGTGGGGACAGGTGGTGTGACGGAAGCGTTCAAGCAACGTGTTGTCATGCCTATTATGCAGATTAATCAGCAGACGCGACATGTATTGGGTCACGAGATGGTCCATGCCTTTCAGTATCGTGTATTGATCGAAGGTGGAGATTCTACGCGATTGGAAAATGTGGCTAATATTCCACTTTGGATGGTGGAAGGTATGGCAGAGTACTTCTCAATTGGTAAGAAAGATGCTTTTACCTCGATGTGGATGCGAGATGCTTATGCGCGTAATGATCTTCCTTCATTGGGTCAAATGACAGAACAGATGAATCGGTATTTTCCTTATCGATTTGGACAGGCGTTTTGGTCCTATGTGGGCTCCACTTATGGAGATACGGTTATTATGCCTTTATTTATAGAGACTGCGAAGTATGGTTATGAACAAGGGATTCGTCGCGTGTTTGGTTATGATGCACAGACAATGTCGACCTTGTGGAAAAACAGTATGGAGAATTCTTATAAAAACTCCGGAAAGGATACGACTTCACGTCCGATTGGACAACCTCTACTAACAACAAAGAATGCTGGGCGGATGAATGTTTCGCCTGCGATTTCTCCGAATGGAAAATATGTTGCCTTTTTATCTGAGCTTGATTTGTTTAGTATCGATCTGTTTTTGGCTGATGCGGAAAGTGGTAAGATTATTCGAAAGCTCGGAAGTCGGCTTACCAATAAGGATATCGATGAGTTTAGTTTCTTAGAGTCAGCCGGTACCTTCTCACCAGATAGTAAGAAATTCGCGTTTTCGGTATTCAGCGAAGGGAAGAATAAATTGATGGTTGTCGATGTGGAAACCGGAAAAACATTGTCGGTGGAGGCGATGGGTGAGATATCGGAGTTTACGAATATTACCTGGTCTCCAGATGGCGAGCATGTTGCTTTCTCAGGTTTAGCAAATGGTCACTCTGATATATATGTCTATAACCTGCAAACAAAAGTAGTAAACCAATTGATGAACGATAAGTTCTCAGATTTTCAGCCGAGCTTCTCGCGCGATGGTCGCTATATTGTTTTCAGTACGGATCGCGTTGCCCTAAATTCGGATTCGCGTACTGTGGATATTCCAATGAATTTAGCGTTTGTGGAAGTCGCGACAAAAAAGATTACCAATTTAGAGGTGTTCCCAGGAGCGAATAATTTAAACCCTCATTTTTCAGCAGACGGAAAAGACATCTATTTCTTGTCGAATAGCGATGGTTATCGAAATATGTATCGCTATACATTTGAATCTAATCAGGTGGCAAGAATGACTGATTTCTTTACGGGGATTTCAGGGATTACAGAATATTCTCCGGCGATGAGTATCTCTGCGAATGATGAAATTGTGTATTCTTATTTTAAGAATAACGCCTACAGTGTATATAAAGCGAAAGCTACGGAGTTTGAAGCGCAACCTGTTAGCGCTGGTTCCGTCGATTTTGAGGCTGCGATGTTGCCGCCAATGCAGAGTCGTGGTGTGAATGTGGTTAATACCAATTTGCAAAACTTTAACGCATATTCGAGAATTTCGGACTCACAAATTAATAATATAGCATATCAGCCGAAGTTTAAACTTGATTACTTGGCGAACAGTGGTGTCGGGATGTCAGTAGGTTCTCGTTATGGAGCTGGTATCTCCTCGGGTGTACAAGGGATGTTTTCGGATATTCTAGGCTACAATCAGATTTTTGCCGCGCTAAATATTAATGGTGAAATTTATGATTTTGGTGGACAGGTTGCCTATATCAATCAACGTTCGCGTTGGAATTGGGGTGGATCTTTGTCGCATATTCCATATCGTTTTGGATTTTATCAGTATGATCAACGTGATATCGGGCTTGGTCGTGAGGAGTTAGTGTTGGATCAATACTTGATTCGTTCTTTTCAAACGCAAGCGGATGCCTTTGTAGCATATCCATTTAACAAGCATCATCGTTTTGAAACTGGAGCAGCAGCTTCATATAACTCATATCGTGTAGATCGCTATTATCAAGGTTATGAATCGTACTATGCGAATAAAGAGCGTGTGCCAACTGATGAAGCGAGTCAATTGTTAGGTGCTCGTTTAGATCCGTTTAACTTGTATCAAGTTAATGCAGGATTTGTTGGTGATAATGCGGTATTTGGTATTGCGGCACCACTACAAGGTTATCGTTATCGTTTAGGTGCGGAGCAATATTTCGGGACTTTTAATTTCACGGCAATCAATATTGATTTGAGAAAGTATCATCGCATGAAGCCGTTCACATTGGCCGCTCGTGTTTATTCCTATATGCGTGTAGGTGATGGTGCCGATCAGTTGTATAATATTTATATTGGTTATCCTTATTTAGTAAGAGGTTTTGAAAACAATAGTTTTGGCCCTAATAGTACAGTGACCTTTAATGATCTTTCGGGATCGAAGATGGTTGTTGGGAATTTAGAGTTGCGTTTGCCTTTCACGGGGCCAGAGAAACTTGCAGTACTGCCGTCGGGGATGTTGTTCTCAGATCTAAACTTCTTTATCGACGGAGGTCTTGCTTGGAAGAATGGCAGTGTGATTAAATGGACGAAAACAGATGCCGATAAGATCACTCAGACAGTTAATGGTCAACCCTATGAGATCTATGATGAGAATGTTCGTATGCCTGTTTTTAGTGCTGGTGTATCGCTTCGTGTGAACTTATTTGGAGCAATGATATTAGAGCCTTACTATGCTATTCAATTAAACAATCCGACGCGTTCTAAATTCGGAACGTTTGGATTAAACTTTGCACCGGGCTGGTAGTCAAAGTTATGATTGTTAAGAAATAGATTTAGTGTGGGTAAGGTTGTTAAGGCCGTTGTTTAGCGTTAAGCGAAAACAGCGGCTTTTTTATTAGGGTTAAGTCCAGGCAACGGCAGGCTTAGACTTAACCAGTTGGGGTTGTTTTTGCGGATTAACCGTTCGCGCACCATGCGACCCAATCCACAAAGCTCTTGGTATCTTTTCTCGGCTTCTAGAGCTGTCGAGAAACTTTCTAGATATACTATTCTATTTAATACAGAAGTTGAAAACAGGCCACTATTCGTTGAATCCTGCATATGTTGTTGCAATAAGATCATGTCGTTGCTAATTCCTAGTTGAAGAAATTTTCTGTTGGCGTCTGTACTGATGTATAAATGGTGTGCTTTCATCTTATTCTCTTGTTTTAGCTAAAATATTTGGTTATTTAAATATGTTTTACTAATTTTATTGGCACAATATTACTAATAATATTAGTATTTCAAAAATTTATTTTAAAAATATTTATATGTCCAACATCGCATCAAATCTAAAGTATCTTAGAAAGAAGAAAGGGGTTACACAGCAACAATTTGCTGATTTAATGGAAATTAAGCGTGCCTCTGTCGGAGCGTATGAAGAGGATAGGGCAGAGCCTAAATATGAGTTGCTAAGAAAAATAGCAGAGTTTTATGAGTTGTCTATGGATGAATTAGCAAACGATGTTATTGATGATAAATGGAAACCGAATCCTAAAAGTAATGCGTCGAACCTACGTGTATTAAGTGTTACTGTTGATTCAGATGATCGTGAGAATATCGAATTGGTGCCTGTTAAAGCGAGTGCTGGGTACTTAAATGGTTATGGGGATCCTGAATATGTTAAGGAGTTACCGAAGTTTTCATTGCCTATGTTTAATCAAGGTACCTATCGTGCTTTTGAGATTAAAGGAGATTCTATGTTGCCATTACCTTCCGGATCGTTAATCATTGCGGAATATGTGGAAAATTGGCACGACATCAAGACCGGACAGACTTATGTGGTTGTGTCTTCCAATGATGGTATTGTTTATAAGCGTATTGGACAGAAATATAAAGAGGATAAAGGATTGAAATTGGTGTCAGATAATAAATCCTACGAGCCATATTGGGTTGAAGCTGGAGATATAATTGAAATTTGGAAAGCGAAAGCTTTTATTAGTACCGAATTGCCTGAGCCTAGTCCCGAGCCTACGTTAGAAGGCTTGTCGTCAATGATGGCGCAGATGCAGAAAACGATTAACGCTGTTGTCGATAAAAATTAATTCAAATGCTGTTTAACATTATTGTTTTGCGTTTTTGAAAAAATAATTATACCTTTGTACTATCTGAAAGGAAGGGGGCATGGTATGCCCCCTTTTTTAATTCATTTATTAAATTATGCAGGTTGAAGAGCGCGTAAAAGAACTAGTTCTAGAGAAAATCGCTGATAGAGAAGATCTATTTATTGTAAGTATCCGTTTTTTGAAAAGTGGCGTGTTAGAGATTCTTCTAGATGGTGATAATGGAATTGCAATTGAAGATTGTGTGCAAGTTAGCAGACATGTTGGTTTCCATTTAGAAGAAGAAAATGTAATCGATAAGGCTTATCGTTTAGAGGTTTCTTCTCCCGGTATCGATACACCATTATTATTGAGCAGACAGTATCAAAAGAATATTGGAAGAAATGTGAAAGTGTTGATGTTGGATGGTGCGAAGCGTGAAGGGAAATTACTTGATGCAGGCGAGACTTCTTTCAACCTAGAAGAAATAGTAAAAGAAAAAGGAAAGAAAGCTCAATCCGTTGAGGTAGAAATTCCCTACAATCAAATAAAAGAAACAAAGGTGTTAATTTCATTTAAATAGAAATGAGTAGTAATATTAACTTGATAGACTCTTTTCAGGAGTTTAAGGACTTTAAAAACATTGACCGTCCTACAGTTATTACGGTGTTAGAAGAGGTTTTCCGTAGCATGATTCGGAAGCGCTTTGGAACAGACGAGAACGTAGACGTTATTGTAAACCCTGATAATGGTGACTTAGAGATCTGGCGTACGCGTGTCGTTATGGAAAATGGTTTCTCAGAAGATGACGATTTAGAAATCGAATTGGAAGAGGCTCATAAGTTCGATGCGGATTTAGAAGTAGGCGATGATTATATCGAGCAAATTACCTTAGAGAGTTTCGGACGTCGTGCAATATTAGCAGCGCGTCAAACTTTAGTTTCTAAAATCTTAGAATTAGAGAAAGACGAAGTCTTCAAAAAATATAAAGACCGTGAAGGGGAATTAGTAGTTGGTGAGGTTTATCAGATTTGGAAGAAAGAGATTCTTGTATTAGATGAAGATAATAACGAATTGATTCTTCCTAAAACAGAGCAAATCCCTGCGGATTATTTCAAGAAAGGCGATAGCATTCGTGCGGTAGTTCATAAAGTGGATATGATGAATAGTAATCCTAAAATTATTATCTCTCGTACTGCTCCTGAATTCTTACAACGTTTGTTCGAACTAGAAGTTCCTGAGATTTTTGACGGATTAATTACGATCAAGAAAATCGTTCGTGAACCAGGTGAGCGTGCTAAAGTAGCGGTTGAATCATACGATGACCGTATTGATCCAGTAGGTGCTTGTGTGGGTATGAAAGGTTCTCGTATTCATGGTATCGTTCGTGAATTACGTAATGAGAATATCGACGTTATCAACTTCACAACAAACAATTCATTGTATATCACACGTGCACTAAGTCCAGCACGTATCTCTTCTATCAAATTAGATGATGAGAACAAGACGGCTGCAGTGTACTTAAAACCAGACCAAGTATCGTTAGCGATTGGTCGTGGTGGTCATAATATTAAATTAGCAGGTAAATTAACTGGGTACGAAATCGACGTATACCGTGAGACCGGAGAAGAAGAGGAGGATGTGGATATCGAAGAATTCGCAGACGAAATCGAAAGCTGGATCATCGACGAATTCAAACGCGTTGGTTTAGACACAGCGAAATCGGTGTTATCACTTACTGAGGACGAATTGATTCGTCGTACAGATTTAGAGGAAGATACGATTCGTGAAATCGTAAGGATCCTACAGGCTGAATTTGAATAAAGTTCAGCCCAAGCTTTGCTTGCTTAACAATTTGTAAAAAATTGTTAAATACGTGTAAAAAAACATATTTTTGTAAAAGAAACTCATTTTATAGTTAGTAGATGTCAGAAGGTAAAAGTATAAACTTGCTTAAAGCGGCAAAAGAGCTCAACATTGGGATTGGTACGGCAGTTGACTTTTTAGTGAAAAAAGGATTTGATGTAGATTCAAAACCTAACACTAAATTAAGTGCTGATCAATACGGGGTTCTTTTGAAGGAATTTCAGGGCGACAAGAATGTCAAAGATGAAGCTAAACAAATTGTTATTGGTAAGATTCGCCGTGAAGAAGGTCCAACTGCTACGCAAGGCTCTACATCTGACGAGCCTGCTGAGCAGCGCGAAGAAAATAGCGAGGTAAAAGAGATTTTAATTAAGAATACGACGGCAGCTCCAGCCGCAGAGATTGCGGAGGAAAAAACTGCCGACGAGCATCATTCTGCTTTAAAGGTTGTTGGAAAGATTGATTTGGATAGTTTGAAGCGAGGTGCGAAGCCAGCTCCTAAAGAGGAGCCGAAAGTTGAAGTAAGAGAGAAGCCGAAGCCAGAGGTCGTAGAAGAGAAGAAAGAGGTTGTAGAGCCTGTGAAGAAAGTAGAGGAACCTGTTGCTAAACCCGTAGTAGAACAGCCAAAAATAGAAGAAAAAAAGGAGCCAATAAAAGTGGTTGAACAACCTAAGGTAGAAGCTCCCGTAAAAGAAGTTAAACAACAACCAGTGGTAGAGAAAAAGCCAGAACCTGTAAAGCAACAACCTGCTCAGCAGCCAGTAAAAGAGCAACCTCAAGATGAGGTTATTCGCGCTCGTTCGGAAACATTAAGTGGTCCGAAAGTAGTGGGTAAAATTCAATTGCCAGTTTCTAAACCGCATAAGCCGGTGGCTTCTTCCTCCGCGAATGCAGGAAACAATAATGACAATAAACGTAAGCGTAAGCGTACGAATAAAGGAAACGGACCTGTAGGACAACAAGATGGTGCTGATAGAAATAATCAAAACCAAACAACTGGCCAAGGACAGCATCCTAACCAAAATAGACCTGATGGAAACCGTCCGAGACCAGCTGGCGATAATCGTCCTGGTAACAGAGGCCCGAATCCACATAGTGGTAATAGAGGTGGGAATAACAACCGTCACCAAGATCGTAGAAAACCTGATGTAGTTAAAGAAGAGCCTACAGAAAAGGAAATCCAAGATCAAATCAAAGCTACATTAGCGAGATTGAGCGGTGCTGGTAAATCAGGTAAATTTGCTCAACGTGCGAAGCTTCGTCGTCAAAAGCGTGATGATATAGCAACATCAGCTGAAGAAGCGGCATTAGAACAAGAATTGATGTCTAAAGTTTTGCGTGTTACAGAATTCGTAACAGCGAATGAGTTGGCAAATTTAATGGACGTTCCAGTTACACAAGTTATTGCAACTTGTATGAGCTTAGGTATGTTTGTATCGATTAACCAACGTTTAGATGCAGAAACATTAGCTATCGTAGCTGATGAATTCGGTTACCAAATTGAGTTTATTAAACCAGAAGATGAAGAAGTTGCTGAATTAGAAGAGCCAGATACAGCGGCAAATTTAGTTCCTCGTGCACCAATCGTAACAGTGATGGGTCACGTTGACCACGGTAAAACTTCATTATTAGATTATATCCGTAAAGCTAATGTAACCAAAGGTGAAGCGGGTGGTATTACTCAGCACATTGGTGCTTATGCTGTGAAATTGGATGATGGACGTCGTATTACGTTCTTAGATACTCCGGGTCACGAGGCCTTTACAGCGATGCGTGCTCGTGGTGCTAAAGTAACGGATATTGTAATCATTGTTATTGCGGCGGATGACGCGGTGATGCCTCAAACAAAAGAAGCAATCAACCATGCGATGGCTGCGGGTTCACCAATAGTATTTGCATTTACGAAAGTAGATAAGGCAGGTGCAAACCCTGATCGTATTCGTGAGCAATTATCGGCAATGAATATCTTAGTTGAGGATTGGGGTGGTAAATATCAATCTCAAGAGATTTCAGCGAAGACTGGTGAAAATGTAGAATTACTATTAGAGAAAGTTTTATTAGAAGCTGAATTATTAGAATTAACTGCTGATCCTAAAAAACGTGCCGTTGGTTCTGTAATTGAAGCTGCATTAGATAAAGGACGCGGTATTGTAACTACAGTACTTGTTCAAGGTGGTACGTTACGAGTTGGAGATCCAATTCTTGCGGGTTCTTACTCTGGTAAAGTGAAAGCTTTAACAAATGAAAGAGGAGAACGTGTTAAGGAAGCAGGACCATCTGTACCGGTACAGATCTTAGGTATGTCGGGTGCACCAACTGCGGGTGATAAACTTTATGTATTAGAAAGTGAATCTGAAGCGCGTCAAGTTGCGAATAAACGTCTTCAATTGCAACGTGAGCAAGGAATGCGTGCTACTAAACATATTACGCTTGATGAAATTGGTCGTCGTTTAGCGATTGGTAACTTCAAAGAGCTTAATATCATCGTTAAAGGTGATGTGGATGGTTCTATCGAGGCATTATCTGACTCATTATTGAAACTTTCTACAGATGAGATTCAAGTGAATATTATCCACAAATCAGTGGGTGCGATCTCTGAATCTGATGTATTGTTAGCTTCAGCATCTGATGCGATTATCATCGGTTTCCAAGTTAGACCTACTCAAGGTGCGCGCAAGCTTGCAGAGAATGAGCAAATCGATATTCGTTTGTACTCTATTATCTATGATGCGATCGAAGAGATCAGATCAGCGATGGAAGGTATGTTAGCTCCGAAATTAGAAGAGAAGATTGTTGCTGAGGTTGAAATTCGTGAGGTATTTAAGATTTCTAAAGTTGGTACAATTGCGGGATGTATGGTTCTTGATGGTAAAATCAATAGAAACAATGATATCCGAGTTATTCGTGACGGAGTTGTTATCCACACAGGACGCCTTGCTTCATTGAAACGTTTCAAAGATGATGTGAAAGAAGTTTCTCAAGGTTACGAATGTGGTTTAAGTATTGATAAATTTAACGATATGCAAGAGAAAGATATCGTTGAAGCATTCGAGCAAGTAGAAATCAAACGTAAGTTGTAATTAGCTTAAGTTATTATAAAATATATAGGTCACAGGCAACTGTGACCTTTTTTGTTGTGCAGTTAGCGTAACGGGCTAGAGGAACGCGATATCCCAATTTTGTTTAGTAATCTAGCGTAGGCTTATATCTACTTTGCTATATCTTACTATTCTATCAAATTCCTATATTTGAAACATGTATAATTTTAAGATTTCAGAGATCATTCCGCATCCAAATTCTAATATTTCTATCCGATTTGAGGATCTGTCTAATGATTTTCCTAAATATAAGGCGGGACAATTTTTAACCTTATCCTTTACATTTGGAGAGCGAGAGGTTCGTCGTTCTTATTCTTTTAGCAGTTCACCTGATGTCAATGAACCGTATGAAATTACGGTGAAACGCGTTGATAATGGTGAGATTTCAAGGTTATTGCATCATCAAATGCAAGTTGGGGATATCATCGAAGTGATGGAACCACAGGGACTTTTCGTATATGAACCTAATGAAGACAAACAGCGCACTATCTTTCTTTTTGGTGCTGGTGTCGGCATCACCCCCTTATATTCAATTCTAAAGACTGTATTGGTTACTGAAGCAAATAGTAAGATTGTATTAGTTTATAGTAACAGCTCTAAGGAGAAAACCATTTTTTACGACGAACTATTAGAATGGCAGGCGAATTATCCAGATCGTTTGCATATAGAATGGATATGGTCGAATACGAAGAACTTGCTGAAGGCTCGATTAAATAGAGATTATATTTTAGAACTTGTTAAAAAGTATAACAGTGGGGGAGCCGAAGATTTATTTTATACCTGTGGCCCACTTTTCTACATGGATTTGTGTCGATTTACGCTATTAGGGATGGGGATTCCTGATGATCATATTAAACGTGAAACTTTCCATTTTCCAGAAGAGGAAGAAGATGAGGATGAAAAAGACGAAGAACCAGTTGATATGACTAGCTATGATATCGTCATCCGATTTAAAGGAGAAGATCATTTGCTGACGGTACCTTATGATCGAAGTGTTTTGGATGTAGGTCTAGCACATAAACTGAAGTTACCTTATTCCTGTAAATCGGGGATGTGCAGTACATGTATTTCACAAGTAACGCAGGGATCTGTACGCATGGATTACAACGAAGTATTGACTGACCGAGAGGTGGAAAATGGCCGTTGTTTGATCTGTACAGCACATCCAATGGAAAATAACACAATAATAGAGATATTATAAAAAAACTTATGTTAAATAGATTCGTCCTTTCAATCTTTTTAGCTTGCTTCTTCGGACAGCTTCAGGCACAAGAAACATACAAAATTACCTACCATGCTTTTCGGGATGGAGCTATGTTGAAGCAGGATCCGATTGTAATGTTCGTGAATAAGGACAAATACCTTATAACCAAAGAAAGCGTATTGTCAGGACAGCTACGTTATCCTACAGAACAAATATTCGTAGATATCCAAGAGAAGAAGGGCTATAGAACCTCACAACTATCTGCAGACCGTTCAATTTCAAGTTTAGATCCTAATATTTTCAAGACATTAAGTTTTGTGCAACAAGATACGGGTGCAAAGAAGCTTTTGAAGCATCCAACAAAATTAGCACGTACTTCGATTAATTCGAATGCAATAGATATTTGGTATACTAATGATTTAGGTTTGCATGCCTCTCCAAATTTAATCGGACAGGAATTGGGTTTGGTTTTAGAATACCGTAGAAATGGAAATTCAGGGATCCGTGTTGCTTCTATCGAGAAGCTAAAAAGCTGGCCGAAAGCTTTTGTTCAACCCGAACAATCCAGCTTATTAGATGATTTAAGTTATAAGGATGCCTTATGGAAAAGTAAATTCATACAGGTTCCAATCTTCAGCAATGAACAAATTTGCTTCCAACCAGGGATTAAGTCAGACTCAATTTTACGTTTTGCAGAAGGAACGGTGATCTTGAAGAAGGTCAAGATTCCAGCGGTTAGCGAAGATAGTCAGGCTTTTATCGAATTGATTGAGAAATCTAATGGCGATGCATATGATAGGACCGGTTCTGTATTCTTAATTGCAGAAGATCAAAAGCAGAGTTTTCTTGATGGAATGAAGAACGGTATGGCTACACTTCCGATGTACACGGAAGAGAAAGGGGTGCAATATCCGGGAATGGTTCGTACGGAAGGATTTTCTCCAGTCTTGGAGTTAATGCGATTCTTTACGCCATTTGGAGTTTCCCATTTTAATGATCGATTGCAGCTAAAGGGGAAAACTTGGCAAGATAGTGTTAGTTACCGTCAAGATATCTCCGAGTTTATGCAGACCATCGTAGGTAAGGACGTTTATATAGGCACTTATATCGGAAACTATGATAAAGGTGGACATAAGATTAGTTTAACGCTTACAATCCATCCTGGCGCTTCTAATTATGCGCAAAACGCGAAAGTAATGCCCTTGTTCAATACGACGAACATCATGGAGATGGGAGGACAGGGTTATCCAACGATGTATGCTTATGAACAAGGATTGGAAGTTAAATTTAAATTAGATCAAGATTTAAAGAATGTGAAGTTGCGATATATAACAACAGGTCATGGGGGATGGGGTAACGGTGATGAGTTTGTGCCTAAGGCAAATAGTATCTATTTGGATACAGAGCTAAAAATGAAGTTTACGCCTTGGCGCCTCGATTGTGGCAGTTATCGATTGTATAATCCCGTTAGCGGCAACTTTGAAAATGGTTTATCATCCTCAGACTTAAGTCGCTCCAATTGGTGCCCCGGAACGATTACGAATCCTGTTTTTATAGATCTTGGAGATCTCTCCGCGGGGGAGCATACCATTCGAGTACATATTCCTCAAGGACCAAAAGAGGGAGACAGTCAAAGCTTTTGGAATACAAGTGGATGTCTTGTATATCAGTAAAATAAAAAAAAGGTATCATGCGGTGATACCTTTTTTTTAAGCGGACATGCTTAATCTCTCTGGATTGTTCTTATCGAGCAGGATAAGCAACTAAGACTTTGTTGATTTTCCAACCCTCTTCCGTATTACACATCGTTACGTAGTCAATTCGTTGAAAGTTAGCGAATGATTTAGTGATCTTTACGATGCTACAATCGTCATTCTTTTCAATAAACTCGACATCAGTATCACAAGAGAATTCTACATTCTTTAGTGTTTTTAAATGATTGATTACTTCTTTTCTATTGTGCTTTTCTTTGTTTTGTTTGTTAGGCGTAGTTTGTGTAAAATCTTCAGTGAACAGGTAGTTTAGTAATTCCGTGTCACCTTTTACCGTAGCATTGATGTAATGATCGATGATGGTTTCCACTTTAGCGAATTTTAGTGGATCAGGCATGTTTGCAGCTGATAAAGTGGAAGTTAAGAATGTGAATACTGCCGTTGCGATTAAAGTGATTAAAGTTTTCATAATGTTATACATTTAAATTAGTGATAGTTATTGTTAATTGTTTGATTCAAAGGTATATCAATAGGCAAGGCGGCGCCATAGGGAATAGGCGTAGCTAATAAAATATTCGGTTAATCGCAGGATTAATTCGGTGAAAATTCTCGGTGAAATTGTCTTTCGGTGAAATACCGAAAAATAGAGGTTAAAAGCGTGGGAAGCCCTTTTGTAAAAGAAAAAGGCCGTCTAAAATGACAGCCTTTCTATTATTATCCGATTTTTAATGAGGTCATCGTCAGTGCTCCGGCTACAGCGGCATCATTGAAAATCTGTATTTCCTCGTTTTTCTCTTGCAATGCTAAAGCATAGATCATTGGGAGGTAATGCTCAGGTGTAGGAATTGCCAATTCGAAAGCGCGACCTTGTTTGTGAAAGTCGATTAAAGGTTGGTGGTTGCGATCAAGGATATATCCTTTCATCGTTTCATTTGCTTCCTTCGCCCAATCAAATGCATACCCGACAGTATTCAGATGTTGCCAAGAGACCATGCGTAAATTATGAACGTTATTTCCGCTACCAATAATTAAAACACCTTTTTTTCTCAATCCTGCCAATTCTCTCGCTAATGCGTAGTGTTGTGCTGGAGCCATATTATAGTCAATACTCATTTGAATAATAGGCACGTCTGCATTTGGGTACATATGCTTTACGACAGACCAGCTACCGTGATCTAATCCCCATTTATCGTCTAAATGAATCTCTTTACTCTTTATTGTTTGTTGAACAGCTTCTGCCAAGTCGGGAGATCCCGGTGCTGGATATTGTACATCGAACAATGCTTGCGGGAAACCTCCAAAATCATGAATAGTAGAAGGATTCTCCATTGCCGTTACGAAGGTTCCGCGTGTCTCCCAATGCGCTGAAATCACTAGAATAGCCCTCGGCTTTTCAATCTCCGTACTAACGTGACGAAAACCCTGTACGAATTCGTTTTCCTCGATTGCATTCATCGGGCTACCATGACCTAAGAATAAAACAGGCATGGTGGAACTCGAATCCAATCCATCGATGAATTTATTTAGAGATTTTAACTTCATTGCGGCGCCTGCCAATGGCAAGGTTGCCGCAGCAGCTAAAAATTGTTTTCTATTCATATCTTCCATTGTAAATGTCCTTTGCAATTGATTAAACAAATATCGGTATAGAATGCAGGGGATAGGTATGAAAATTTGGAGAAAAAGTATTGGAATTAGGAAATAAGTTTGCGCATTTCATCTCTGAACTCCGAAGCGGTTTGTCCGGACTTCTTTTTAAACACACTAGCGAAATATGCTTTATCCGTATAACCGATTTCAAATCCAATTTCCGAGATGCTTTTATCAGTTGTTAACAACAGATTTTTAGCCTCAATTAATTTCCTAGTTTCAATAATCTCAGATACTGATTGCTGGAGTATGCTTTGGGTAATAGCGTTTAAATTTCTAGAGCTCATAAATAACTTCTCTGCATAGTAATTTACCCCTTCTGCACGACGGAAATTCTCCTCTAGAATCGATAAAAAGTTCTTAAAGGTCGTATCTTGATTCCGATAGAGCAGATTGTTATCAGCATGCTGTTTCTTGCGCTCCGCTTCAATCATACTAAATAGACTCTGCAATAGCTCACGGACGATGGATAGTTCGGGCTTTTCTTGTTTCATCTCTTCGTCTATCATCTCGCAAATCTGATTGATTCGATTAAAACAACGACCGCTCTCGAAAGCTAGTGTTGCGCTCTTATGATAATAAGCGTAGAGATTGAATGTGGTTTCTGGGATAAATTCACTTTTAAAGCGAAGGACCCAAAAATCGCAGAGGCCATCCTTCAACAGAGGAACTACGCGATGTATCTTCCCTTTACTGACGAAGCTAACAAAAGGAGCGTCATATGTTTCTGCATCAAAATCAATAAAATGCTCGATACTTCCAGCTATGCCAATAACCAGCTCCTCAAAATTATGATTATGAGGGTCGTTCTTTTCATTTTGAATGCGTAATGCTTCTTTATTGTCAACTTTATAGATCTTAAATAGCTCTTCCATCGAGATTATTTCTTCTTAATTGCCAAATTACTTCATTTTTTAAGCCTATTTGCTATT
Organism: Sphingobacteruim zhuxiongii; assembly: GCF_009557615.1. NCBI lineage: Bacteria > Pseudomonadati > Bacteroidota > Sphingobacteriia > Sphingobacteriales > Sphingobacteriaceae > Sphingobacterium > Sphingobacterium zhuxiongii. Next base: position 2,610,213 of record NZ_CP045652.1, on the reverse strand, counting down.
TAATAATAAAAAAAACGAGTGTATTGTTTTTTTTAATAGTTTCATTCGTGAAATAGGATAAAAAGTCAGCCGTATACGGGTGAGGGTTTGTTTTATTTGATTTAAAAATTGATGGAATTTCTATTTGTATCAAAAATAATCCTTAAAATTCTCAAAAAAATCATAAAAATATTTTGAAAACGATATAAAAATTCTATTTTTGATGTAATAATTGTAAAATATATGACACTATCAGGCAAAAAATCGTATTTACCTATTGTTTTAATGGGATTTGTAGTGTTAATTTCGTTGTTTTTCTCGAAAGCACCAGCAATTAATAATGAATTCGAGTATAATTACGCTGATATCGCCTGGATGTTAACTTCTACGGCTCTAGTTTTGATTATGACGCCGGGATTGGCTTACTTTTATGGTGGAATGGTGAAAAAAAAGAATGTTATTTCAACCATGCTTCAAAGTTTTATCTGTATGGCAGTTATTGCTGTCGTTTGGGTAGTCTTCGGTTTTAGTTTAGTGTTTGGTGAATCCATTGGTGGAATCATCGGAAATCCAACATCGTATTTTATGTTCAATGGTGTACTGGAAGAGAAACCATGGGCAGGGGCCTCTTCCATACCATTTGCATTGTTCGCAATATATCAACTTAAGTTTGCGATTATAGCACCAGCCCTAATTACGGGAGCGTTCGCCGAGCGAATCAAGTTTACCTCGTTTGTACTATTTATTTGTCTATTCTTCATCTTTATCTATGCACCATTGGCGCATGCGACCTGGCATCCAGATGGCATCTTAATGAAGATGGGCGTGTTAGACTTTGCTGGTGGAACGGTTGTTCACATGTCGGCAGGACTAACCGCACTTGCTTCCGCAATCTTTCTTCGTCAGGGTAAGAATTATCATGAGCATACGCCAGCGCGAATTACCTATGTCTTATTAGGAACCGGTATGCTATGGTTTGGGTGGATTGGCTTTAATGCCGGATCAGCATTTGCTGCATCAGAGCTCGCAGCAACCGCATTAATTACGACATCGACAGCTTCAGGCGCTGCAGCATTGACCTACATTTTTCTAGATGCCGCACGCGGCATTAAACCATCCGCAATGGGCATTTGTATCGGGGCAGTAGTAGGATTGGTCGCGATAACACCAGCAGCTGGATTTGTGTCTTTTGGCCACTCCTTAGTAATTGGGGCGGTAACAGCGGTTGTAAGTCGTTTTGTAATCGACTGGAGAACACGCTCGAAGATCGACGATACTTTAGATGTATTCCCGAGTCACGGTGTTGGCGGTATGGTAGGGATGTTGTTAACGGGAGTCTTTGCGAGCAAGCAAATCAATCCAGCAATTGAGTCCAATGGTTTATTCTACGGAGAAACCTCTTTATTTACCGCACATGTTATTGGTTTAATCGGTGCAACGGTATTTACGTTAGTGATGGCATTTATATTATTAAAAGTAACCAATATGATTAGTCCATTACGCGTTACAGAAGCTGAAGAAGAGGTCGGATTAGATCTTTCTCAGCACGGCGAAAAATTATAGTATTCCCTTCCAATATATCCTAAATTATGCCTGTTTCCCGGCTCGGGAAACAGGATTTTTTATGAAATGAACTTTAATTAAATTGATATAATTATAAAGTTTTCAGCTACTTATCTGGGACTTAATTTCGAAAAAATAAAACTTTTCTAGGTTGTACTTGTTTAGAAAGTATACAAAAGGAAGAAAAAGCATGAAAAATTTTAATAAATACGGTTTCACCTTCTTGCTTTCGAGCATGTTGTTCGCAGCATGTAATTCCAATAATCCCAAAGAAGGAGAGGAAACCACACCTTCACCTGTTGAGAAGGATGATGTGTCGAGGTATAATATTAATGAACCTGATAAAAGCGTCTTGAAATTGGATTCCACAACGGTTGATACAGCACGTATAGATACCGTAAATTAGAAGTAAACATTCATTCTTTATAATTTGTTAGTCAATAGATTGGGTAGATTTTCTCTAGATCTGCCCAATCTTTTTTTTTTGGCAGTGATTCGTATTCCGAATTTTCCAACGATTGTTTAGACATCTCAGGAAGATGGTTCCAACTTAATGGGTTGAGCTGCGAAGGAGGTAGAAGGAATGTCTAGAAATGTTTCAATGAAATAGATGATGACTAGGAGATTAAAGTCAATTCCATTAGTCTCTCTCATTCAAAATTCCTTGTATTCCTATCATCTTACTTGGTTTTTTCTTTGCTTATTTTCTCCTACTTTTAATTTCAAATATTTGAATTAAGTAAAGCGAATCATTGATGTTAATTATTGGCTGTATATTGGCAGTACTTGTTGGAGTCACTTTAGGTATGCTAGGGAGTGGAGGGACCATATTGACCGTTCCAATCTTGGTATATGTGATGTCTGTACATCCTGTAATAGCCACGACTTACTCGTTGTTTGCAATTGGAGTGACTTCATTTGTTGGTGGTTTGCGTGGACTAATTCGTAAAGAAGTTGATTTAAGTAAAATATTAACTTTCGGTTTACCTTCTTTGATTGTTGTGTTTTTTACGCGGTCTTATATTCTGCCGCTGGTTCCCGATGTGATTCATATTGGGGATTATGCAATCGAGCAGCGGACCGCACTGATGTTGTTGTTTTCGGTAGTTATGATTGCATCTTCACTCAGTATGATTTTTAGCTTGAAAAAGCAGGATCTTCCAAAAATTGAACGCCCACATGTTCCGATTAGTCTGATTATTGCGCAAGGAGCCTTAGTTGGTTTGGTTACTGGTCTTGTTGGCGCTGGTGGAGGGTTTTTAATTATTCCGGCCCTTGTCAATTTTTACCATTTGCCGATGCGTCGGGCAGTCGCAACTTCACTTATTATTATCACCATCAATTCTTGTTTTGGACTAATTGGCGATAGCGAAAAGTTTGCTTCGTTTGATTGGAATTTATTGTTGAGTTATACCGGCTCGACTTTAATGGGTATTTTCATCGGATTCTATCTTGCGGAGCGCGTATCCAATAAGTTTTTGAAAATCGCATTTGGTTACTTAATCTTAATCATTGGTATCTACATTATTCTGAAAGAAACGAGCTTATCCTAATTTTTCTTGTCTGAAACCGCGAAAAGTCGCTGATTTATATCTAAAAATACCAAACAAAAGGTTAAATTGCATTAAATCTAACGCTTTATGAGACCAAAATTCCCTTTATCCATTATCCTTGCCGCTCTGCCTTTTGTTTTTTCTTTAAATCCGCTTTCTGCACAACAAAAGCCGGCTTTAGCTGCTCAATTTACTGAATTGGCGGATCCGACGAAGGATGTAAATTCCGATTGGTCTCGCGTAAAGCCAGGTCTGCATGCTTCTTTTGGATCGATTGATCGTCGGTATCCAAAATCTGTTGCTCCATCACTTACGATTAAGCAGCAAGAACAGATTGAAGGCTGGAGAGGAGAGCGTGTTTCTGCACAGATCTTACTTTGGTCTTCTACTCCGTTGAAGAATATTCAAATAGAAATTTCAGACTTTAGATCGGATAAAGGACCGGTGTTGCCTGCGAATATTGCTGAAGCACGTTTTGTTCGGTATGTGATGACTGATGAATTCGCTGCTGGCTGTGGACATCGTAAACCTGAAGACTTTGCCGCATCGTTGTCTCCTGATATGCTCGATGATCTGAAATCTATGGACATCGATGCAAAGACTGCGCGCCCCGTTTGGATCACTGTAAATATTCCTCGAGAAGCAGCTAAAGGAAATTATACGGCTAAGGTGAAAGTCAAAGCAGACGCGCAAAAGACATGGGAAAGTAGCTTGAAAGTCGAAGTGATTGACCAAGTTTTGCCGCCGGCAAGCGAATGGAGTTTTCATTTGGATCAATGGCAACATCCCTCTGCTGTAGCGCGGGTTGAAGGATTGGAGATGTGGTCTGATGCACATTTTGAGGCGCTCAAGCCGGTAATGCAACGATTAGCCGATGCAGGGCAGAAGGTTATTACAGCGACCATCAATAAAGATCCATGGAACGTTCAGACTTATGATCCTTATGCAGATATGATTAGCTGGACCAAACAAAAGAATGGTGCTTGGCATTATAATTATCAAGTTTTTGACCGTTGGGTTGAATTTATGATGGGATTAGGGGTTAAGGATATGCTGAACTGTTATTCCATTGTGCCTTGGAACAATGAAATCCATTATACTGATGAGGCTACTGGCAAATTAGTAAATGTTGTTGCTAAGCCGGGGACAGCAATTTTTGAAGAACTCTGGACACCTTTCTTAACGGATTTCGTTAAGCATTTAGAGTCTAAGGGCTGGTTAGAGATTACAAATATCGCGATGGATGAGCGTGAACGCGAGCAAATGGATGCCGCATTGGCGCTTCTAAAGAAGGTGTCACCAAAATTAGGCGTATCTTATGCTGATAACCAAAAGACTTATCAACGTTATCCCGATAGTGATGATATCAGCATATCGGCACAGCATCCTTTTTCTCAACAGGATTTAAAAGATCGAAAACAAAGAGGATTAAATACGACGTTCTATATTTGTTGCTCGGATGGTTTTCCAAATCAATTTACGTTTTCTGACCCTGCGGAATCGACATATTTAGGTTGGTATGCGCAAGCGACTGGTTTTGATGGCATGTTGCGTTGGGCTTTTAATTCTTGGGTAGAGAATCCGCTGCAAGATTCTAGATTCCGTACTTGGCCAGCGGGGGATACCTATATCGTTTATCCAAAAGGACGTAGTTCGATACGATACGAGCGGATGCTGGAAGGAATTCAGGATTTTGAAAAAGTACGAATTGTATCAAAGGCTTTAAATAGAAAAGCGCATTCAAATGAGCTTTCCGAACTAAATAAGGCCATTGAGAAATTCAAGAGTGTCGAGCGAACAGATCATTGGAATGCGGATCTAAATCAAGCGAAGAGCTTACTAAATAAGATTTCCAAGAGCGTATACTAATCAGGTTACTAGCGAGGATTACCTGATATTTATCAATGCCAATCTAAAAGGAATGCTAATACGCTGTTTCCGTTCCTGGTAATTAGAATGGCTACTGACTAAACTAGAACTAAAAGACTATACAATAGAAGATGATTACGGAACCTTCTTCAAGTTCAGTTCCAACAGAAGGGCAAGGGGCAGCGAATACTAAGCCCTGGTTGGGAATTTTATTGGCCATCATAGGCGCTACCCTGTGGGGGGTATCGGGTACTTTCGGACAGTTCTTGTTTCATGAACGGGGCGTCAATGTCGAGTGGATGATTACCGTGCGCTTGCTGGTCGCTGGAAGCCTGCTTTTGTTGATCTCATCGTTTGATAAACGCCAATCGCTTTTTAGTATATGGAAAAATCGGTCCGACCTTATTCAGCTAATCATATTCAGTATTGCTGGTATGGTAACCATTCAATACACCTATTTTGCTGCGATTAAATATTCCAATGCTGCGACAGCTACCATTCTTCAATTTCTAGGAGCGGTAATTATCGCTATCTATTTATCTCTTAAAGCGTTAAAAGTTCCCAGCTTAAAGGAGCTCATTGCATTGTTTATTGCTGTCATCGGAACATTTCTGCTTGTCACACATGCAAACTTCGATAATCTTTCGATTTCTCCGCTTGGCCTTACGCTAGGTTTGGCATCGGCAGTCGCTGTAGCGATTTACTCCTTACAGCCTACGAAATTGCTAAGAAAATATCCGGCGCATATTATTGTCGGTTGGGCGATGCTCATCGGCGGTATTTTGTTCAGTTTTGTACATGCGCCCTGGAAAATTGAGGGACAATGGGATTCTCAAGCAATTTCATATGCTTCTTTCATCGTCATCTTTGGTACGCTGATACCTTGTTTTGCGTATCTATCGGCAGTGAAAATAGTAGGCGGACAGACGGCGAGTTTGTTAGGGTCCGCAGAACCTTTATCTGCTGCGTTCATGGCAGTTATCTGGTTGCAAGTTCCTTTTGGCTTAATGGATTGGTTAGGCTCTGCCTGTATAATATCGACAATCTTTATCCTTAGTATTGGCAAAAAAGCAGGATAGAACAAGATGGATTTCCCAAATCTTCTTGATATTATTGGAGTTTATCTTGCTAAAACGTTTAATAAATACGTAATTTTAAGAATCATTAGATTATAAATCATCCCTATAAAACATTTGAATGAATAAGAACTATACTCGAATTGGAAAATTTTTATTGTTAGCAGTACTTCCTAGTTTAGGATTTGCGCAACAAAAAAAGTTGACTGACTATGTAAATCCGCTAATTGGTACGGCTAAAATGGGGCATACATTCCCTGGCGCTACGGTGCCTTTCGGAGCTGTGCAATTAAGTCCTGATACAGATACGATCCCATATGCTTTTAATGGTAAATACACTGGAACGGTTTATGAATATTGCGCAGGTTATCAGTATAAGGATAAGACGATTGTAGGTTTTAGTCATACGCATTTCAGCGGAACAGGACACTCGGATTTGGGTGATATCTTAGTGATGCCAACGCAGGGTAAAGTGCAGTTGAACCCTGGAACGGCGGATCGCCCACAAGATGGTTATCGCTCGCCTTTTAGCCATGATAACGAAGTGGCAGAACCTAATTATTATAAAGTAAAACTAGATAAGCATAATATTCTCGCTGAGCTGACAACGAGCACAAGAGTAGGGATGCATCGTTATACATTCCCAAAATCTGAGGATTCACACATCATATTGGATTTGACTTCTGGAATTTATAATTACGATGAAAAAAATGTGTGGACTGTCGTCCGTGTGCTGAATGATTCGACCATTACGGGATATCGTCAAACGAACGGCTGGGCGAGAACACGTACCGTATACTTTGCTATTAAAACATCGAAGCCTTTTAAGAACTACGGGGCGAAGTATTATGATAAAGAAACACCTTATAAAGGTTTTTGGAGAAAATTTAATCAACGCGATAACTTCCCAGATTTAGCCTCACACAATGTGAAGCTACATTTGGATTTTGATACCGAATCTTCAGAGCAGGTAATGATGAAAGTTGCTTTGAGTCCAGTAAGCATGCGGAATGCGCTTGCCAATATGGATGTAGAGGTGCCAAACTGGGATTTTGATCAGGTTGTAGCGCAAGGTAAAGATGCCTGGGAAAAAGAATTAGGAAAAATTAAGGTCGATATGTTGAATGAGTCCGATTTGGTGAATTTCTATACTTCAATTTATCATGCGAACTTAATGCCGACGGAATACATGGATACCAATGGGGAATATAAAGGGTTAGATCAAGAGATTCATAAGGCCGATGGTTTTGTTAATTATACATCCTTTTCGCTTTGGGATACCTTTAGAGCGTTCCATCCTTGGCTAAATCTTATTAATCCGTCTCGTAATTCGGATATCGTTTCATCGATGATGGCACATTATGATCAGTCTTTATTAGGCATGTTGCCAATTTGGTCTCATTATGCCAACGATAACTGGTGTATGTCTGGTTATCATTCGGTTTCGGTAGTTGCGGATGCCATATTAAAAGGGGTGTACAAAGGGGATGCTGAGGCAGCGCTAAAAGCTTGTATATCTACGGCAAATGCGCGTCGATATGAAGGTATTGGTGAGTATATTGATTTGGGTTATGTACCTGATGAGGTTTCGACTTCATCGGTTTCCAATACCTTAGAATATGCCTATGATGATTGGTGTATTGCTCAAATCGCTAAAAAATTAGGACATATTGATATCGCTGCGGAGTTTGATAAACGTGCGAACTATTGGAGGAACGTTTATGATGAGCAGATAGGATTTATGCGTCCGAAGGATAAATCGGGTAAGTTTAGAGCAGAATTCGATGTGTTAGATACACATGGGCAAGGTTTTATTGAAGGGAATTCTTGGAATTACTCTTTGTATGTACCGCATGATCCAAATGGCTTAAAAGATGTAATGGGTGGAGAGAAGCGTTTTGAAGGCTATTTAGATTCCTTGTTCAGCATGCATTTGCCGGATAAATACTTTGAAAAAACAGAGGATATTACTCGTGAGGGAATTATCGGCAACTATGTGCATGGAAATGAACCTTCGCATCACGTAGCCTACTTGTACAATATCACGAAAAGTCCATGGAAAACTCAAGAGAAGGTTCGTCAGATTATTCGTCATCAATACAATAATGGGGCAGATGGTCTAGGTGGAAATGACGATTGCGGTCAAATGTCTGCTTGGTATCTCTTTACTTCCCTAGGGTTTTATCCTGTGGCGCCCGGTGATGCGCACTATTGGATTGGGAGCCCTTTGGTAAAATCGGCAAGCATTGCTTTAGAAAATGGTAAAGAATTGAAGATTTTTGCTAAAAATCAAGGCGAGAAGAACGTTTATGTAAGTAATGTGAGTTGGAATGGACAAGAGATTAAAGATTTCAAAATTACACATGAGCAGTTGATGAGCGGAGGCGAATTACAGTTTGTAATGAGCAGCAAGCCAAAGAAGAAGTAGTTATAAAATAAACTCAATAAAAAGGGGCTGTCTAAAAAGGTCTCTTAAAGAAAGAACCCCGTCATTAAAAAATGGCGGGGTTTTTCTGTTTTTTTGTCCTTAAGATTTTGTATCTTAAGGTGCACCCAAAAAAACAATATGGCAAACATACAATTCAAAGCGCTTCCATCCAATAGTCCGAGTCTATTTCCTGAGAATATTTTAGATCGTATTCCAATGAACCATCCGGTTCGGTTGGTGAGTCAGGTTGTTGATCAGTTGGATCTAGATCATATTATCCGTCAGTATAAAGGCGGAGGCACCACTAGTTTTCACCCTAGAATGCTCATTAAGGTGCTGTTCTACGCCTATTTAAGCAATATCTATTCTTGCCGAAAAATTGAGCGCGCCTTACAAGAGAATATCCATTTCATGTGGCTTTCGGGCAATAGCACACCTGATTATCGTACGATCAATTATTTCAGAGGAAAGCGTCTTAAAGGACAGATACAAGAGCTGTTTGCAAGTATCGTTCGTATGCTGCATGATATGGAGTATGTTAGCCTGAAAGTTCAATATGTTGATGGCACCAAGATCGAGTCGGTCGCTGGTCGTTATACGTTCGTTTGGAAGAAATCGGTCGAGAAGAATAAGGTAAAGCTAGAAGCAAACATTGCTTCGGTTCTTTCGGAAATCGAGGCTCAGATCGCCCAAGACCAATCTTCATTAGGGCATCAAGAAGTTAGCAAGGCCATTGATAGCAGTCGGTTGAAGGAAAAGATCGAAGCGATCAATGCCAAGTTCAAAGGAGCCAATAAATCTACTGATAAGCAGCTTAAGAAACTTGAAGAGGACTATTTGCCTCGACTAGAGAAATATGAAGAGCAACTGGAAGTACTGGGAGATCGCAATAGTTATAGCAAGACCGATACCGATGCTGTGTTTATGCGGATGAAAGAGGACCACATGAAGAATGGCCAGCTTAAGCCAGCCTATAATACCCAAATCAGCACCGAAGATCAGTTCATCACCCATTACAGCATCCATCAAACAACTGCCGACACCACAACCCTGCCGGAACATTTGGAAGGCTTTGAGTCCCATTACGGAAAACAAAGCGAACAGCTTGTAGCAGACGCCGGTTATGGTAGTGAACAGAACTATGAATTGATGGAAAAACAGGGCATAACTGCCTTTGTCAAGTACAATTACTTTCATGTGGAACAGAAGCGCAAGCATAAACAGGATCCTTTCTCGGTACAGAATCTGTATTACAACCAGCAAGATGACTATTATGTATGTCCGGCCGGACAGAAGCTCAGCTATATCGGTCATGCAACCAGAGTTAGTACCAATGGATATACTGCCCGGGTAAGCTGTTATCAGGCTCAGCGATGCGAAGGCTGCCCAATGCGCAGTGGGTGCCATAAAGCAAAAGGCAATCGTATTATTGAAGTGAACCACAGGCTTGATCAGCTCAAGGCTAAAGCCCGAAAAAGACTGCTATCAGAAGAGGGAATGTACCATCGAAGCAAGCGACCCATAGAAGTGGAAGCTGTTTTCGGTCAGATGAAAAGCAACAACAAGTTTACCCGGTTCACGATGAAAGGACTGGAGAAAGTCGCTGTAGAGTTCGGTTTGATGGCCATTGCTCATAACCTCAGAAAATGGGCAAAAAAGTGGGCAAACGATGTCTTGTTTCGAAATGGTTATAGCGATAAAACACTATATACGATAAAAATTGGAGTCAGGAGCGTTAAAACCACAAAATATAGACTTACTGCTTAAAACTCAAAAATGAAAACAGTAATGGAATCGCAAAAGCTATAAAACAGAAGAAGGTGCCTTTTTAGACACCTTCTTTTTATATTCAGTACCCGACGGTATCATTAAGATGATGCTTTTTGGGCTTTTTGTTAAATTACCTTTGAGTTATGATCAACATAATGGATCATATATTTTGCAATTTCCTCGTATGTGCTGTCTGTTTCTGCGAATGAGATGGTAATTATACCTTTTTGACCTTTCATGAAAGTGTCCCGAACGAAGAAGTTTTTCATCCGATCGGCATACTTTTGAGGATCGACTAGAACGACTAATAAGCGCCCCTGTTCAATTTGATAGTCAACGATGTCTTTCCACTCAATCAAGCCAGCAGCGCGCGCTATAGGCGTTGTATTGCCTGTAATTCCCTGTCTATTGATAGCGATAGCGATGTCTGTTGCTTTTTTCGGTGCGATTGATAATTTTAGAAAGGCGCCAATCCCTAAGAGCGTAATAAATACTGACGTCACGCGCCCAAAGAGAATTCCTTCTGTTTTGATAAAGTAAGCCTAATAAGCAAAGAGAATTCCTGCAATGCCTAAGCCTAAAAAAATATAAGCCATGTTTTTTTGTTTCTTACCGCTGTAGGGGATGTTTATATCAATCATAGGAGTTCATTTTTGCTGTTTTTTAAAGGGTCTAATGCATACTTACACGCTCCCATAAAGCAGAGGGCGAGCGATATACAAAAGATTGCAAGGGCAGGTGTCATCGCTTCGACGCTATCGTTGTTTTGAAGGTGTACCATGCCGAGTGCAATCAGGAAGTGGAATGCTAATATTCCGGCTGCATATTTAGTTTTCCAACCTATTAGTATGAGCGTTGCTGCAATTAATTGCGTATATACAGACAGGAAAGCTGCGGCGATAGGTATCGGAAAACCGAATTGCGACAGAAAGGAAGCGAATTCTTTCATGTGTTTCATACTGAATACATTGTCTATTATACCGTAAATAACACGGATTCCTATAAACAAGCGTAATATCAGTAAGCCAATTCCTGTTGTATTCATTACTTAACTATTTAATTTTCTCTTCTTTAAATCCCACTTTTATTCAAAATACTTGCATCCAACAAGTCTATTCAAGTCCATTAATATTTTATTTCTATCTAAAATTGTTATTCGATTAATGCTGAGATAATTTCGATTTTATCAAGTATGTTGTTCATTATTTTATCGTCTTAATAAAGCTTTGCAATTCCTCTTTTTTCTAGGTTGTATAGAGGATGATTTGGCCTTGGTTGGGAGTAGGTATTCGATCCCATACGGTCATAATTCGATTTGCGAGAATAAGGATGATGGGTGTTTTGGGGCTATCAGCAAAGTGTAATTGAAAAAGATTATCTAATTTATCTGTTTCTGGAATTGATAATCCATAATCTCCTGTGTTATAGTCGTATATTGTTGTGTTTTTTAATTCGGATCCATCGATGATGGGGTCTTCTGCAATGTGCATTCTTTGCAACATATGAAAGTCATAAGCTTCAACAGGATAAAAGCCATTTGGCCTATTTACTTTGAGATAGGAGAATGGCGTTGATTGATTTGGGCTGGCGATGACTTCAATTCCCGACAGGAGGGCATGCCCTGCCAAGTAAATGTCGTCGTAACGTTTTTCTATGTATTTATCAGTTTCTCTAATCTTGTCTTCAAATTTATCGTCTAGATCTTCCGCTTTTAGTGATGCCGCTTGTTGAATTTCTTCTGGGCTCCAAACTTTCATTAGCTCGCTAACCAAGAAATCTTCAGTTGAGCTTGCGAAATATTTTTCTTTATAAGCTTCAAAAGCTGTCGTTTGTGATGGCAGCAGCTGGCTTGCCAGGTTCTCAGGTGTGAATTTTTCGATCGCTGCATCAAATTGTTCAATCATCCCCAATTTGTTGAGGAGGACGAGGGCATCTGCATTCGCTGTTTTTTCGGGTGCACAGGACATAAATGTTAGGATTAGTAGGGTTATAAGTGTTATTCGCATCTTCTACAGCTTTTTATAAAATTAGTAGATTTCATAAAAGCTAGCGCAAGAAAAAGCCTGCTAGCATAGTTGATTTATATAAATGTGATAGTGGAAGCGTTAATTTCGTGTCGGCTTCTCAAGAATAACGGGAAACTACAGCTTTCGGATATAGTACAGGATGGTTGATTTGAATTATTGTAGTAGATTTATAGAAAAATGTAGCGCCCTGATATACAGGAAGCTCTACATTTTTGCTTTGCTCGTGTTAGGGATATAACTCAATATTAAACATAATAAAAACCTATTTATTAAAAATGAAATCAAAAACCTTATTCATTGCTCTATTTCTTACGATATTTTCTTTAAATGTATTTTCTCAGGATAAGATTACGATTAGTCATCAGCCTTATATTCAGGCATTGACAGATAGTTCGTTGTCTATAGTTTGGGTAACCAATAAACCTGCTGTTGCTTGGGTGGAAATTGCACCAGACGATCAAAGTCACTTCTATGCGAAGGAACGTCCGAAGTTATATGCTGCGAAATATGGCTATAAAACCGTCGGTACAGTGCATCAGGTTGATCTTAAGGATTTGAAGCCCGGTACCAAATACCGCTATCGTGTCTACAATCAAGAGGTTTTAAAGCATCAAGGAACACGTGTGCAGTATGGTAATTTTGTTGCAACGGATGTGTATTCCAAGGAGGCATTGACCTTTACGACTCCAAAACCTTCCGATAAAGTGTCGTTTGCAATATTGAATGATATTCATGGGAAGAATGATGTCTTAACGAATTTGATTGGACAGGCAGATATGGCAAAAACGGACTTCGTGGTATTCAACGGCGATATGGTTGATGCGTTAATTAGTGAAGATCAGATGTTCAATGGATTTATGGATACGGCAATTAAGTTGTTTGCAAGCGAAAAGCCTATGTATTATTCCAGAGGAAATCATGAGACGCGTGGCCCATTCGCTGTAGCTTATCCGCAATATTTTCCTACGAGCTCTGGCGAATTGTACTATATGTTTACACAAGGGGAGGCCTGTTTTATTGTGCTGGATGGTGGTGAAGATAAGCCGGATACAGATATAGAATATAGTGGTATTGTTGATATGGATTTCTATCGTGTGCAACAGGCAGAATGGTTGGCCAAAGCCGTTGAAAGTCCTGCATACAAAAACGCACGCTACAAGATTGTGATTTGTCATATGCCTCCTATGGGCGGTTGGCATGGTATGATTGATATTGAGCGTCAATTTGTGCCGATTTTAAACAAGGCTGGTGCGCAGATTATGATTAGTGGACACTTGCATAAGCATGTTAAACAAATGCCTACTGCAGGGGTTAATTTCCCAATTCTCGTGAATTCTAATGTGAATCTCGTAAAGGCGGAGATTACTCCTCAAAAAGCGGTATTTAAAGTGGTTGATCAACAAGGTAAGCAAGTGGATGAGATTAGTCTCAATCCGCTTCGCTAGCGAATTATCGCTATCTTTATCTCCATGGATGCTAAACTAATTCGGGTTAACGACTCGATGCAACAAAACTATTCGTATGAACTGGTTGCTGCAATTGGAGAGGATTTTGACCTGGAGTTTCAACCCGCATTGAGTCCACAAGAAATGCTTGAACTAGGTGTATTTGGTGGGCGCTATTTGGGCGATTGCCGCGATGAATTTCCAAGTTCTTGGTTTGAGTCGGCCAAGTTATATCATGGAGAAGAGGCAAGGGGAGACGCAGGTCTTAATTTTTTTGGTGTACATGCATCGCAACCCTTGTCTGTTTGGCAAGCAAAAGGTTGGATTCATCCGCAAGACCCGCGCGGTTGGTTTCAGTGGTACTGCCGTTATTATATTGGGCGACGTTCTGAAGACGATGCTCGGCAAATAAAGCGCTGGAAGGCTATGTCTAGGCATGTCGCTCAAGTAAAAGGAAATTGCAATTTTGGAGATCTGCAATGCCGAAAGAAACAACGACAGGCACTGCTTCATTGGGCATATGATAGCATTAATATGTAGCTAATAGTCATGTTTAGATGCTTGTTTTTGATCTTATGGATGACGTTTTGAAAATAAATAAGTTCAAAATCAGTTAGTTTAGGACTTGTGATAAATAAAGTTTTGCAGAATTGAGGAGAAGCCCTATATTTGCATCATTCCAAAACGGAATATGCCCAGGTGGCGGAATTGGTAGACGCGTTGGTCTCAAACACCAATGAAGCAATTCGTGCCGGTTCGATCCCGGCCCTGGGTACTAAAAAAAGCGAATATCGTAAGATGTTCGCTTTTTTTTGATTAAAGTTGTCGTTTTTTGGAGAAATGAAGGATCAAGTACAAAAGTTGTGGAGGGGATAAAAAATAAATAGATATTTGTGCTTTGAACTTTTAGAGAGATGCACGATTCATTTAAAGCTTTAATGCCCCTTATCATTCCTGAAGGAGTTTCCGATTATTTTGAGATGACCCACTATTCCCAAGGCGAGGGTCGCTTAGATATTTTTCTAGAAGAGATGAATATTATCCCAGAGGAATTTGAACACAATAAACTAGTTTCAAAAGGCTTTTATGAACCTGTAACCCTGCAAGATTTTCCTATTCGCGGACAGCAGGTCTATCTTCATGTCAAACGACGCAGATGGCTTAACCAGGATACTGATCAAGTGGTTTACAGGAATTGGGAATTAGTAGCTAAAGGAACGCGGATCACACAGGATTTCGCGGCTTTTTTAAAAGGGATCAGCGGACAGCCAAGCACATAGCATCCAGACCATCAGTTCATTTTATGGAATATCAGCCAGTAAATTAAGGAGATATTACCGCAATAAACTAAGCGGTTTCCAGGATTGGGAGCATCGCGAAAATGCAAGGGATGGATTGATCTTCCCCCAAAATATCAGCGGCCATCTTTCCATTGACGAGACCTGCCTATCCCATGGGGAGCTCTATACCGTTGTTACCAACAAAGAAGCACATGGTAAAAAGGGGACTATTGTCGCTATACTAAGCGGCACAAAATCAGAGAACATTATCCCCATCCTTCAAAAGATTCCACATCAATTACGCAATAAAGTTCAGGAGATAACACTTGATCTAGCTGGTAATATGGGACTGATAGCCAAAAGATGCTTTCCCAATGCTGTTCAGGTAATAGACCGTTTCCATGTCCAGCAATTAGCCACTGAAGCGCTTCAAGAAATAAGGATAAAGCACCGCTGGCAGGCAATAGAGGAGGAAAACCAAGCTATTGAAGCGGCTAGGAAAGTGAAAGAAACCTATCTGCCAGAACTATTACCCAATGGAGATACCGTAAAACAAATGCTGGCAAGAAGCCGGTACCTGCTTTATAAGAGTGAACATAAATGGACTTTAGAACAAAGAGAAAGGGCTGCTGTACTATTTGAACGATATCCGGATGTTGAAAAGGCCTATAGGCTAGCTCAGGAACTCTCTTGGATCTTCAACACAACAATTGATAAGATCTATGCCTTTACCAGACTAGCTAAATGGGCGGATAAAGTTGAACAAGCTGGCTTCAGGTCATTCAATACCGTCTCCAGAACCATAAATATCCATCACAAAAAAATATTGAACTACTTCGACAACAGAAGTACTAATGCATCCGCAGAGTCTTTCAATGCAAAGATAAAAGCTTTCAGAAGTCAGTTTAGGGGAGTAGGTGATATCAATTTCTTCCTGTTCAGATTGACCAAATTATTTGCTTAATCCACAGGTTTTGATGCTGATCCGAAATGAAGGGATCATAGGATCATACCGAAAGTTTGGGGGGTAAAGATTTTTAAGCATACAATTTCATCACTCTGTACAGGAAGAATGTTGTGTCCCTTACGCCACGGAAGACGCTTCTGAAGCTTTGAGTTTTGCATTGAAGGATTCTGCGGAAGCATTGGTACTTCTATTGTCGAAGTAGTGTAGGATGTATTGATGATGCGCTGCAATGGATTTTGCCACGCTCTCAAAGGAAGCAATACCCGCATTCTCAACCTGATTGTGCCATAGGCCTAGCTTGGTAAATGCTACCTTTTTGTCCTTGCATTTGTTGAAGATGTCCCCTAAGGCAATTCCAAGATCATAAGCCTGTTTTAGCTTGGGGAACCGCAGGAATAATAATTCAGCACGATGTTTCTGGCTTTCCGACCATCGGCTTGGATACTTGAACAATAGGTGTCTGGATCTAGCCAACAGCTGTTTGAGCGTATCACCATTTGGCAACAATTCCGGTTCATACGGGATCCCTCGCTTTCGTGATTCCATTATTTTCTTGCTTTCTGCATCCAAGACTTCCCAACGATACTTGATACGGAGTTCCTGCACGGCATCGTAAGCTAACTTTTGGACATGGAACCGATCGACCACACGTCTGGCATTTCTGAAACATCTACGGATTGCCTTGGCCATGTTGGGAGCCATATCCATGGTCACCTCCTTTACCTTATTCCTCGAGCGCAAGGGTATTCGCTCGAGAACAGCCATGATATCCTCAGCCTTGGTACCCTTTATAGTTGCTAAAATCGTTCCTTTACGCCCTTTTGCCGATTTACTGCTAACAATGGTATATAATTCACCGTTGCTGAAGCTGGTCTCATCAATGCTCAGGTGTTCCGATATGTTTTCAGGGAACAATGTCCAGCTCTCGGCATGAGGCTTTTGGTCCCAATCATGGAAATCACTGAGGTGGTTCTTGTATTGATCCTGTAGTTGTTTGCCGTCCATCTGGAAGAACAGACCTACCAATTGGGCGCTTACAGGGTAGCTATCCAAATATCTTCTTTAAAAAAAGCCCGAATTCCGTAGTCATTCGAGCGCCCTCACGCACTAGGTTCCAATCTCTTGTGATGATATCTCCGGTATCCAGTACCGTCCATCGACGACGGCGGATATGTAGCGTAACTTTCTGGCCTCGAATGGGAAAGTCTGAAATTTCAGTAGAAGGCATAAAACCCTTTGACTCCAACTTGCTGTGCTCATAGCCTGTCGGAGCAATATTAAGTTCATCTAAGTAAATATGGAGTTGATTGTCGACCTGATCGACTTCTAAAATCTGGAAGTATTCCAAAAGCCCTTCGGGCATCAATAAGGATAGTAATTTACGTTCGGCTTCTTGCAAGGGATATTTGTATTAAAGACGCTAAACTAAGAAATTTTTAACACTCGCCCCAAGAATTCAGCTTGATCCAAATGAAGCAACTTCCGGTATGGGTAGTGGTATTAAAATCTGATATTAATACAGACCTAAAGTTTCATAAACAAACTTCACGGTAGTTTGCTTTTCGATTTCAAATCTTATTGCACGTAAGGTTTACCATCCTTGCAAATTATTGGTCCGAGTTTTATTGTGCAAGGTTCATCACATTTCACTTCACTAAGGACTCGCCATTGCCAATCAAGCACCTTCTGAACATTTAGAAGTTCGTAGAACTCCGAGACTCTAATGGTTTTATGTGCAGTTACGAATTCACAACGACAATCTTTACTAACGATTATCGCCTGCCAATCTTTCGGATCTGTACAAGGTACGTCGTTATAAAATTCCTTAAGTTTCTTATAATTCGATAAAATAAATTTATTGGTTTCTTCTAGAGTCAGATCTTGTGCATACCGTAATTTTGGACGTCCTTGGTGACAAATAAGCTCGACAGGAGGGTTTATTACCCAGACGTTTAAACTAAAATTGATTTGAGGTTCTATATCAAACCATTTAGTGCGATAGTATCTGTGCTCTTCGATAAGATTTTCGAAACGGGACTTTATGTTTTTATGAACAGGGAAGTAAGTGCTATTGTATGACATAATTTCAAAATCATCGATATTTTCACATGAGACACTGTAAACTAAGTTTTCAATCTCTTGATATTTATCATCCGCTTTTTTTTGCCAGTACTCGTCATTTTTGTCTTTTGAACAGCTGGCGAAGAGCCATAATAAGCTGCACAGTACAATGGTTGTTGCTTTTTTCATAGTTAAATTGGTTTTTTATCTAAACGTAAGATTTGTGCAATCTGCGACAGTACATTTTATTTAGTTTTTTTTGCAACATTTTGCATGTAAATGCATCATGTTAATGAGTATTTTAACACACGCTAGGCTCTGTCGATTATTAATGCTTTAAAACGAAATATTTATGAAAAAATATTTTGTAATTATTCTCGGTGTAGTCTTTATGCAGACAAGTTTTGGACAGAGTATGTCAGCAGGAGAGCATTGAATAATCGGCTCGATTCATAAAGTTTCTTTAAGCTTCGATAGTATACGCTTTTTTATTGAATTATAGAATAAGCCCGTTTTTCCAGAAAATAAAGAGATAATAGACGGCTTGAGGACCTTTGATGTCGATGTCTTCGCGATAAATAAAGACGCGTGGAAGCAATTGGTTGTAGGTGTTTTGTCAAAAGAGAAAGTAGACAATCTTAATCTCCGAAAGGAAAAATTATCAATTCTGTTTGTGGTTAAATCAACAGGAGCAATCCATTATATGTTCTATGCGTTGCCTCGCAATACTATGTTAACTGTTCAAGAGTTATCTAAGATTGACAAAAAGCTAATGGAAGACTTTAAGTTTAGCTTGAAAAGCACGAAAAACAGACATTTGCAAATGTATTTGATAATGATAGATTCAGAGTTGGATTTTAGTAAATAATTTTTGAATCGCGGTATTAGTGTTATGATAAGTCTGCCCTTTTGCAGTACTTAACGGTTTTTCTACTTTTTTTGCCTTTCCCTATTTCAAGCGGTTTTGTCTAAGATTTCGATTATAAGAGAAAAATTTAGTTGCCCAATATTCCTAATTGTAGTAGATATTTGGCAACTCTATATTTTTTCTCTCCGAATCGATGGCTTTTTTTAAAATAACCAATTATTTTTGTGAAATTTTTAATCTGAATTAATGGAAAGAATTGCATCTCTTGATTATTACAAGTTGTTTTTGTCGCTTTTCGTTGTCGGAATACACTGTAGCTTGTTTTCGGATGTAGACGGAAAGCTCGCTTTCATTTTCGACCAAGGGATCTTCAGAATAGCTGTGCCTTCCTTTATTTTAATTTCGGGATTTTATTTTGATTCCATTAACAACAAAGAGAGACTTATGCAATGGTGTTCTCGATTGATTATTCTTTTTGTTTTTTGGACTCTTGTGTATTTTCCGTTTTGGAATGTGGAACCAAAAGTATTGATAAAGCTGATATTCGTTTTAAATGGCTACGCGCACCTGTGGTATATTGTTCATATGTTGCTTGCGGGTATAGTTTTGTACTATTTGAAAGACAAGAAGTGGTTTAAGCCTCTTCCGACTGCTTTTGCATTGTTTTTCGTAGGATGTGTAATCGAATACTCAGCTGTTTATAGTTTTAATGAAAAGGTTGACACATTTTTCAGGTTTATTGTACTGTCCTATCGGAATTTTGCATTCGTTTGTCTTCCGCTTTTAATTATAGGCTATTCTATAAAAAAGCATGGTTTTAAGATCTCTAAGGTTGCATTTCTATTTGTGGTTTTCTTGTTTCTCATTGAGATTTTATTGAACGCTCAGTTTTCATATCGCTATCCTAATCCAATCTTTGACATTCAATTCTCTTTAATATTAATAACGCCGTTATTGTTTATGGCTGTAAAAGAAATAAAAATAGATTCATCGTATGGGAAGTTGATCTCCTTTATTTCTTCGTCGATTTATTTTACTCACTTATTTATTATAAATCTTCTGACGATTTACGGAATTCAGTCGACTGTTTATAAATGGATATTAACTATCGTTATTTCGTTACTCATGGCGTTTCCGATACAATATCTTAATTCTAAACTGAAGTACAAAATTCTATAGCGATCTCAAATTGAGTTACTGGCTTTGAGATAAAGAATGGATTATGACTTTTGATAATTTGATTTAATTTGGAAGACAGTAGACATAATAGGGTTGCTATTTTTAATCTACATTCATTCAAACTGCCTAGGGTGTTTTTTTTGAATTACAATTTATGCCGATTGGAAGAGTTGTGTTATTCTCCCAAGGTTTTTTGGGATCAAGCTGAATTCTTGGGGGGAGTGTTAAAAATTTCTTAGTTTAGCGTCTTTAATACAAATATCCCTTGCAAGAAGCCGAACGTAAATTACTATCCTTATTGATGCCCGAAGGGCTTTTGGAATACTTCCAGATTTTAGAAGTTGATCAGGTCGACAATCAACTCCATATTTATTTAGATGAACTTAATATTGCTCCGACAGGCTATGAGCACAGCAAGTTGGAGTCAAAGGGTTTTATGCCTTCTACTGAAATTTCAGACTTTCCCATTCGAGGCCAGAAAGTTACGCTACATATCCGCCGTCGTCGATGGACGGTACTGGATACCGGAGATATCATCACAAGAGATTGGAACCTAGTGCGTGAGGGCGCTCGAATGACTACGGAATTCGGGCTTTTTTTAAAGAAGATATTTGGATAGCTACCCTGTAAGCGCCCAATTGGTAGGTCTGTTCTTCCAGATGGACGGCAAACAACTACAGGATCAATACAAGAACCACCTCAGTGATTTCCATGATTGGGACCAAAAGCCTCATGCCGAGAGCTGGACATTGTTCCCTGAAAACATATCGGAACACCTGAGCATTGATGAGACCAGCTTCAGCAACGGTGAATTATATACCATTGTTAGCAGTAAATCGGCAAAAGGGCGTAAAGGAACGATTTTAGCAACTATAAAGGGTACCAAGGCTGAGGATATCATGGCTGTTCTCGAGCGAATACCCTTGCGCTCGAGGAATAAGGTAAAGGAGGTGACCATGGATATGGCTCCCAACATGGCCAAGGCAATCCGTAGATGTTTCAGAAATGCCAGACGTGTGGTCGATCGGTTCCATGTCCAAAAGTTAGCTTACGATGCCGTGCAGGAACTCCGTATCAAGTATCGTTGGGAAGTCTTGGATGCAGAAAGCAAGAAAATAATGGAATCACGAAAGCGAGGGATCCCGTATGAACCGGAATTGTTGCCAAATGGTGATACGCTCAAACAGCTGTTGGCTAGATCCAGACACCTATTGTTCAAGCATCCAAGCCGATGGTCGGAAAGCCAGAAACATCGTGCTGAATTATTATTCCTGCGGTTCCCCAAGCTAAAACAGGCTTATGATCTTGGAATTGCCTTAGGGGACATCTTCAACAAATGCAAGGACAAAAAGGTAGCATTTACCAAGCTAGGCCTATGGCACAATCAGGTTGAGAATGCGGGTATTGCTTCCTTTGAGAGCGTGGCAAAATCCATTGCAGCGCATCATCAATACATCCTACACTACTTCGACAATAGAAGTACCAATGCTTCCGCAGAATCCTTCAATGCAAAACTCAAAGCTTCAGAAGCGTCTTCCGTGGCGTAAGGGACACAACATTCTTCCTGTACAGAGTGATGAAATTGTATGCTTAAAAATCTTTACCCCCCAAACTTTCGGTATGATCCGTTTTTTGCTTGCGGACAGCATGTCAGTGAAAGGTCTCTATAAACGTAAAAAGCTTCTCTTTTCAGAGAAGCTTTTCGGGTAAGTAATGGGGCTCGAACCCACGACCCCTAGAACCACAATCTAGTGCTCTAACCAACTGAGCTATACCTACCGTGATTTTGTGATACAAAAGTAGAATTAATCTCTATATCCTCCAAATATATTCTACTAAAAATATGCGTTTTTATGCAAATAAGCTCATTTCTAAGAAGATATTTTTTATTTAAGTTGCAGTGGAGAGGAAATGTAGGGGAATTCAATCAAGAATTTATAGATGAATCGATAGTGAGGCTGTAATTAAAAACTACAGTGGCTGAAGTGCTGATTGAATTTCTATTGTTGTTAATTTTAGATTGTTTTATTGTTATTATATTGATAGTAAGATGCTTGCTGTATTCTTTACGCTGTAACATGCTGGATACAGTTTGTTGTATTGAGATAAAATTATATTTTATGGTAAAATTCTATATTTAGGGGAATAATTTATTAAATTTTGATCATTAGGGCTTACGGGCTATTTAATTTATTAACTAATATTTGTTGAAATTCATTATATTTGGGTATGGCATCTACGCCAATGTGAATTAGATTATTAGCTTAAAGAAGTTTGTATGATTTCGAAGAATATATTGGTGGATTCTGCAATGATTGGTACCATCCATTTCTATGCTTATATTTTTAATAACCACGATGGACAGATTGGTTTCGGTTTGTTTACCAATAATGGGCCTGATCCCATTGTATATTTCCTTCATAGCAAATCACATCGTACAACACTTCACTTTGATGATGACATCATTCTTTGGTTATGCGAACAAAGCGAGTTTAGCACACAACAGCGAAGAGCATTGTTTAAAGAATTTCTAGATTTTGCTATTCGGATGGAACGCAAAGCTGCTGAAGTGATATTTAAGGATATCAAGATGACGAATCTTTCAGATTCTAGAGAGATAATCAAATACAAACGAATGTATATTCACTTTCAACGACCATCTATTGCGCCTTCGATTCGTATGAAAATGGAAAACTAATTCTCCATTTCACTAAGAACTTCTTTTAGGATGCCGATTGCCTGACTCATTTCCTGAGAATCTAAATTACCAAAGCCTAATCGTGTTCCTCGTATATGATGTGTTTGATACAGTAAGGTTTTCGGAAGAAATAAGTGCCTTTGCTCGCAGCGCTTTGCTAGCTCATAGAGATTGATGGGTTTCTTCCAGTTTAACCATATCGCAAGTCCTCCTTTCGGTAGGTTGAACTCTACCCAATCTCTCAGTTCTGCAGTCAATAGTTTTCCTAGATAGTCACGACGTTCCTTATAGACTTTAATTGATTTCTTTAGCTGTCGGTCGATTACACCTTCTTCGATAAGTTCGCCTAATGCTTGTTCCATGAGGATATCACCTTGCCTGTCAATAATCCCAAGATGCTTTCGCATTTCTTGCATAATATTCTCTGGAGCGACGATAAAGCCTGTTCGGAAACCTGGAGCAAGTGATTTTCCAAATGAACCCACATAGATGACCATACCATTTTGATCGTTGCTCGCAAGGGGTAATATAGGTTGCTTTTCATAATGAAAGTCGTAATCATAATCATCCTCAACAATGATGAAGCCGTATTGATTAGCCAGCTGAGTAAGTTCCAATCTGCGCTGAGCTGATAAAGAAACGGTTGTTGGGTAGTGTTGCTGTGCTGTGACGTATACCATACGTATCTTCTCTGACTCACACAGTTGCTTCAGGGCAGTTGTATCTATTCCATCTTGATCGACAGGGATTGTACAGACACGGTTGCCTGCTTTTTGAAAAATCATGTTAGAAGAAAAATAACCTATATCTGCCACGACTACAATATCATCAGGTTCAAGGATAATCTCGGCGATGATAAATAAACTCATTTCCATGCTTCTCGTAATCAAAAGATTTTCTTTTGATATCGCTAGCCCACGGGTAAGTTGAAGATGATGGGTGAGTTGCTCTTTAAAATATTCACTACCATCTTGATTATAGTAGCCCATTTTTTTACGATTGCCTTTGCGCTTTAAGTTTGCAGCATAGATCCTCGAGAGGTCTTCAATTTGTGTTAGTCGGATATCGGGAGTACCATCGTTAAAACTAAGGTCGTATTCAATCTTCTCAAATGGATTATCTAGCAGAAAGGATTTTTTGAAGGGGTAGCCAGCCGCTTTCGGATACTGATTTTCCATTTCATTGCTCGGAAGTAATGTGGGCAGCTCTGAGGAAATAAATGTACCGCGATTGGCGATAATTTCTACCCAGCCTTGCGAAAACAACTCTTCATAAACGGCGCTAATCGTATTTCGATGTACGTCCAATAGTTCCGCTAATTGTCGAGTACCCAGTAGTTTCGTTCCGGAGCGTAAATGACCACGTGCGATAGCATTGATGAACTGCTGGGCTATCTGTAAGTATACTGGTTGATTAAGATCGCGATCAAATTGGATAAAACTACGATATGGAATACTTTCCGGACTACTCATAATATTAAAACTGGTAGGGTTTAACGTGCCGGCAAGGTAGTACTTTTACAGCAAATGGAGAAATATGAGAACTATTCTAGATCGGATCGTTAAAAACGATAGCCTGCATGGGAAATGGTTAAATACCCTTTCCTTTATGGAGAATGCTGGTGCGCGGAAGATCTCGGCAAGTGAAGATCGCTTTACAACGAATATTATGCAATTGAAGCATGCTGCTGAAGAACATCGTCATGCTTATTACTTGAAAAAGCAGATCGCTAAACTTGATCTATATGCATGTCCTGATTATATCCCAAAAAACCTCTTGGCGGCAAATCAAACCATGTTTTACTTGCATTCCCTCGATATTCAAGCCTGTCGCTATTTGAAGGAGCATTTTACATTGGACACGAAAGCCTTGAAGTATGCAGCGTATTTGTTTGTTACATACGCTATCGAGGTGCGTGCTGACGAACTATATCCGATTTATCAAGAGGTTCTCACACAACGGCAATCGAAAGCGATGGTGAAGTCGATTATCCTAGAAGAAGAGGGGCATTTAGAGGAGATGATTAAAGCGCTGCAGGAGTTCGATAAGCAATGGGAGCAGCACGCGGCTGTAATCTTATTATTAGAAAAGCAATTGTTTGACCATTGGTTTGCAGCAATTGCATTAGAGGTAGAGAAGGCATACGAGCATGTTAGGGAGCTGGCAGGCTAAGTTGGTTAATCGAATAGAAGATAGCACAGTCCGCACGCTAAAGATGCAAAGGGACTGCGTGGACTTCTCATCCAATGATTATCTCGGCTTGGCACGAAATCCATTGTTTCAGGGAGATTTAATGAGTATTGTGCTCAAGTATCCAAGCGCTCTGAAGGGAGCAACGGGATCCAGATTGATTAGCGGAAATACGAGAACCCAAGAAGAGGTCGAAACTTTTCTAGCGCAACGTTATGGAGTCGAGAGCGCCTTACTTATGTCCTCAGGATATATTGCTAACCTATCGCTTGTCTCTTCGTTAGCACTCCGTGGCGATACGATTCTTGTGGATGAATTGATTCATCGCTCTGTTCATGATGGCTGTCAAATGAGTGCCGCCACAAAGTGGAAGTTTCGACATCAGGATTTAAATCATCTTGAGAGCCTGCTAAAAAAGGCTAGAGGGCAGATTTGGGTGCTTGTAGAGTCTATCTATTCCATGGATGGCGATTACGCCCCTTTAGCAGACTTAATTGATCTGACAGAAGCTTATGGTGCAAATTTGATCGTTGACGAAGCACATGCAGTCGGCGTTTATGGTAATGGATTGGTTTATGAGCAAGGGCTAATGAGTCGGGTGTTCGCGACGGTTATCACCTTTGGAAAAGCAATGGGCTTTCATGGGGCTGCCGTTTTAGCTTCTCAAGAGCTAAATGATTATTTGGTCAACTTCGCTTCACCAATCATTTATAGCACTGGGAATTCAGACTTGATGGCGCTTAGTATACAGGCGGCTTATCAATTTATTGACAAGAATCCCACATTGCGAGAGCAGCTTCAGCAGCGCATCATGTATTTTAATTCTCATTTAAAAAGAACCGATAGAAAAGTATTGTTCTCTGCTATACAGCCCGTTATCATTCCTGAATTAAATAAGTTGAAGAGTACAGCTGAAGAACTCGAGAGGGCGGGATTATCGGTCTATCCTGTGATGCCGCCAACGGTTCCAGTGAACACTGGAAGGCTTCGGATATGCTTACATACACACAATAGCTTTGATGAAATAGATCGATTGACAACCATAATAAAAGAATACCTATGATAAAGAAAGTTTTCGTAACGGGCATTGGGACAGGCATTGGGAAGACACATGTCGCAGCCATGTTGGTTAAGTTATGGAATGCTGATTATTGGAAGCCCATTCAATCTGGCGATTTACAACCAAGCGACAGTATGCAAGTTGCAGAGCTTGTCGATCAACAGGTCAAGATATTTCCAGAACGATACAAATTGACTGCGCCGCTTTCCCCACATGCATCGGCAGCACTGGATAGCCTGACTATACAGTTGTCGGATTTTAGTTTACCCGATACCGATCGGAGTCTTATTGTGGAGGGGGCGGGAGGTTTATATGTACCTATAAATGATGAGGATTTCATAATTGATCTCATTGTTTACTTAAATCTTTCTGTTGTATTGGTTTTGCAAGATTATTTGGGATGCATCAATCATACGATGCTCTCGATTGAAGCGCTAGTGTCAAAAGGAATTCCTGTAGATTCTGTGGTATTTAACGGTGAGTTTTCTGAGGCGACATCCTCTATCATACGTAAGCATTTACCAGCTGGAGTTGAATGTCTAGTCAATCCTTGGCAAAATAAAGAAGTTTAATGAGCATTTAGTTTATCCTTTAAATAAGCATGAAAAATAATAATAACCTACGTCACGATTGGACGAAAGAAGAACTGTTGGCTATATATAATAAACCCTTAATGCAGCTTGTTTATGAGGCCGCTACTGTCCATCGAGCCTGGCATAAAGCCGATGAAATACAAATCTCCACACTTTTATCTGTTAAGACCGGTGGTTGTCCTGAGGACTGCTCGTATTGTGGTCAAGCTGCTCGATATCACACTGATATTCAAGTACAGGCATTATTACCGACGGAAACAGTATTGGCACATGCACAGAAAGCAAAAGATAATGGTTCTTCGCGCTTTTGTATGGCTGCCGCTTGGAGAGAGGTGCGTGATAATCGAGATTTTGACCGCATAATCGATATGGTAAAAGGGGTAAACGAACTCGGATTAGAAGTGTGTTGCACATTAGGGATGCTCACAGAAAGTCAAGCCCTTCGACTTCAAGAAGCAGGACTATATGCGTACAACCATAATTTGGATACCTCTGAAGAGTTTTATGATGAAATCATCTCAACACGGAAGTTTGATAATCGAATCGAGACCATTAAGAATGTCCGGAAAGCTGGCATTACAGTATGTTCGGGCGGTATCATCGGACTGGGAGAGAAACCAACTGATCGTATTTCTATGCTGATGACCTTAGCAAATATGGAAAAACATCCGGAATCTGTTCCTATCAACGCATTAGCTAGAGTAGCTGGCACGCCGTTAGAACATTTGCCGAAAATTGATACTTGGGAAATGGTTCGCATGATTGCTACCGCTCGAATAGTATTGCCTTCTTCGATGGTTCGTCTAAGTGCTGGAAGAATTGAAATGAGCGAAGAAGAACAGGCCTGGTGCTTTATGGCGGGGGCCAACTCCATCTTCACGGGCGAGCGACAAACCTTATTGGTGACGCCGAACCCAGGTGTCGATGAGGATATGACGATGTTGAAAAATTTAGGTTTAAAGCCAATGAAAAAGGAGGTGAATACATCATGTTCAATGAGCTAATAGCGCGCGATAGACAGGTTAATTGGCATCCTTATAGCCAAATGAAAACAACAACGCATATCCCAATTCTTTCGGGAAAAGGATCCTATCTGTTCGATGCAGAAGGAAATCGATATATCGATGCTGTTTCATCTTGGTGGGTTACTTTACATGGCCATGCCCATCCCTATATCGCTGATAAAGTATACGAACAATTGCAATGCTTAGAGCAAGTTATCTTCGCTGGATTTACGCACCAACCTGCTATCACACTATCGGAACGTCTACTGGAGTTGTTGCCTGCAAATCAGACGAAAGTGTTTTATTCGGATAACGGGTCTACAGCCGTTGAAGTCGCATTAAAGATGTGTATCCAATTTGCGCATCAAAGCGGGAAGAAAAAAAACAAGATACTCGCATTTAAAGATGGTTATCATGGCGATACGTTCGGTGCGATGTCAGTCAGTGAGCGAGGAGTATGGACGGCCCCATTCCAAGACTTATTATTTGAAGTCATCTTTATCGATACGCCGAATTCATCTAATCTCGAAGAATTGTATACCTTAATTGATCAACATGCAAGTGAGCTAGCATGCTTTATCTATGAGCCCTTGGTGCAAGGTGCAGGCGGGATGTTGATGCATACTGTGGATGCTTTATCGCAGCTCATGCGTCATTGTAGAAATCGAGGTGTTATACTGATTCAGGATGAAGTATTTGTGGGCTTTGGAAGAACAGGAACCTTATTTGCTGCAGATCAACTTAGCGAGCAGCCTGATGTCATGTGCTTCTCCAAGGGATTAACCGGAGGTACGATGCCTTTGGGAGTTACAACGTGTCGAGAAGAAATTTATCAGGCTTTTTATGCTGACGAAAAGATGAAGGCCTTTTTTCATGGCCATTCGTTCACAGCGAGTCCTATAGCTTGTGCGGCGTCTTTAGCTAGTTTGGATTTACTCCTTCAAGTGGAGACTTTGGAGGCTATACAGCGGATTGTAGGGCAGCATACAGCCTTTGCAGAGAAAGTGAGGACCGTACCGATCATAGAAGAGGTTCGGCAGTGTGGAACTATACTAGCAATGGATTGGCGGGTAGGAGGGACTTCTTATTTCAACAATATGCAAGAACAACTGTATAAAAAATTCCTAGCGGAACGGATCCTAATGCGTCCGCTAGGAAATACAGTGTATATCGTTCCACCTTACTGTATATCCGAGGAGGATTTAAATGATGTATATGACGCGATTTTAAAAATCGCGGAGCAATAGATTAATTCACCTTTTGGTAAGTTTTACCATCCCAGGAATAGTGCTCTTCCGACTTTTTGACTTTGTATTCTAACTCGTCTTTGCTGTCGTCAATCACTTCTCCTTCTTCAATCTTTTTAACGATGAGTTGGTTTCCCTGTTTAGTTTGCTTAGGGAAATCTAACTCTTCGCTATAATAGTAGATCCCAGCATCTGATACCGAGGACACTTTGGGCAGGCTGTGCAGATTTGTACCATCCCATGCATAGCCATAAATTACGGTAGGTATACCACAAGCCTCTCCAGCGAATATAATGCTGTAAATTGCTTTGGTGTCTTTTAGCCTTTTGTCTTCTGTAAATTCCGAATGAGCGAAGGATTGTTCTCCCATATAGTGTGCAAAGCCATGCTTTTGAATTAATTGATTGTTCTTGTCGATCACTTTCGCTTCGATCCAATCATAGGACTGCTCATTATTGGTCCAGGAGATGCCGTATAAGAAACTATTGCCCGATTTAGGGTCTTTCTTGCAATCTAAAGCAACTAGTCCTAACCAGATATATCCGCTTCTTTTCTCTTTATTAATTTCATATGAAATTTTATACCAAGGCAGATTCATGCCGCGAATCTCTGTTCTATTCAGTCCTTCATCTTCTAAGAATCTAATGGCCGTTCCTACCGGAATCGAGTCGATAAGACTACTTTTAGTGGACGGCTTCTGACGTATATAAGCCATGTTAGCAAATATCGTCGCTTCTTTATCCTTGTGCGTTTGCCATAGATTGAAATCTTCAATGACCTCATAGGCAGCAGCTTCTTCCTGCGCATGCACTTGCTGTAAACTCAAAATAAATAAAAATGAGAAGCAAAGGAAAAGATACTTATTTATTACTGGAATGGATTTGTTTTTCATGTTTATGACGTCTAACCTAGGGATAAAGGTACGCAGTAAATTACGTATGCTTTATCCCTGATTACGGGGTATTTTATGCTTTTGTAGCCGATAATGCGTACAGCATTGGTATATTATTTCCTAAATGTTTAATTCTAAACTTCTTGGGCTCGAACTCTTCGGTATTTAAAAAGCAGTTATACGGCGAGTAATCATATTCCTGAAAGGAATTGATATGAAATCCTTGGTTTAACAATGCTGTAAAAACTTCACCTAAGGAATGATTCCATGAAACACTATTATTGCTGATTTCAGCTTCTCGATCAGCGTATGTACCTTCCGTCATTTCCTCTACAGGTCCGTCGTTGAAATAATTGTAGCCTACTTTTTCGAAATTATAATTAAACATCCAGACCACTGGATGAAATTCAACGAATACCAATTTACCACCAGGTTTTAACACACGCTTGATGACCGCTGCCCAGGCATCAAGATCCGGAAGCCAACCGATCGTTCCATAGCTCGTGAATACAATGTCGAATTGAGTATTTAGGGTCTCAGGCGTATTATATACATCGGAACAGATAAACTTAGCGTCCAAATTGAGTTTCTGAGCAAGCTCCTCTGCAGCCAGGATTGTTTTGTCTGATAAATCTAATCCCGTTGCTTCGGCGCCTAAGCGCGCTAAGGATAGCGTGTCTTGTCCAAAATGACATTGAAGATGCAATATCTTTTTGCCTTCAACATGACCTAAAAGTTCCAATTCGACTGGATTTAGAGAACTGTTTCCTGCAAGAAAACTTTCCATATCATAGAAGTCGGAAGACAGGTGCGACGCTACTTTCTCATTCCATAGTGTCTTATTAATTTCTTTGTAATTGTTATCTGTGTTCATGTTGTTAGCTAATCTGACGTATCGGCCGTTTTTTTCTCAGCGGCGATTTCCTTATCTGCTTGGCTTGCCTCTAATTGATTGTCCTCTTGGATACTTTCGTTTTGAGATGCATATTGCAGATGTACAAAAATAGGATAATGATCCGAATTAAAATTATTCATTTTCCTCAATGAAATTAACTTGAAGTGAGCCGAGATAAAGGCGTGATCCAAAGGGAATTGCATCAATGGATATTTTGCATGAAAGGTGTTGAAAAAGCCACGACCACGACGTGGGTCAAGAAGCTCACTCATCTTAAGGAATAATTCGGTTGTATAACTCCAAGCGACATCGTTTAGATCCCCAATGACAACGACTGGAAGTTTACAGTTTTTCGCTTGATCAGCAACCAACAGTAGCTCTTTGTCTCTTTCTGTAGATCGGGGGTTCTCATTTGGAACCGGCGGCGTAGGATGAACCGCAAATACTTGGACTAGCTGTCCACTGGGGAGTTCGATCTTGGTGTGAATCGAAGGAATCTCCTCCTCGACAAGATATTTGACCTCACTATCTCGAAATGGTAGTTTCGAAAACATTAACATACCGTAGGTGTTGTCGATAGGTACTTTAATCTGATGTGGATAATCTTGATCAAGAACAGCAGTTTCTTTTTCCCAACGATGATTTGTTTCTAACAAAAGCACTAGATCAGCATTGCTCTTTTTTACCACATCAACACATCCTTGATAATCGTCGTTGTCTTCGAATACATTGGAAATCAATATCGATAAGCTATTTGACTTGTCAGTTTCCTTTGTTCCGAATACTTGCTTTTTAGCTAAGGGAGTGAAAGGAATGATTTGAATAAGTAAACATATCGCTGTTATTCCAATGGCCACTGCCATAAGGTTTAGCCAAAGACTCGCAGAAACAACAAATAGCATGTAAAGTAGCAACCAAAGAATGGCAATCGCCAATTTTTGAATTCGCGGATACTCAAAAACACGAAATGTCCAATAATCATGTCGGATTAAGGGGAGGAGAGAGCAGATAAGAATAAGTGAACCTAAAATATAGAGTGTGATTTCCATTTAAATTTTATGTAGTAAAGTTATCCAAATTGGATAATGTATAAAAACGACGTTTATAATACCATTTTAAAACGGAAAGGTTTTCGAAATGAAACGATCCATTGTAAAAATTCTTATATTTAATTGCAAGATATAAAATATAAATTATGGCATTACAGCATAATAGATCCTATGATACACTAAGTGAAGCGGTGAACGATTTGCAGACTATTGGTTATACTGAAGACTTCCTAATTCGAGAGGATGGCGAATGTTTGTATTGTGCACAAAATGCAATGGAGTTGTCGTCTGAAGAATTTGTAATAGACGGAATCTATCGCTTTGAAGGCATGACGGATCCTGCAGATGAGAGCATCTTATTTGCGATCTCCTCGAAAGACAATCTCATTAAGGGTTTAGTAATTAATAGCTTTGGCGCAGAATTTAGCTATCGTTCTTCTAAATTAGTCGAGGAATTGTATCGAAGGTCGCGTGATTTGCGCTAAAAAGAACCGCTAAGAATTGCTTTGCTTAGCGATGCGGTAAACACAGCGATGTTCGTCTGCGAGTATATGTTGTGTCCTTTCGACAAGGTATTGTTCCCCGAATAAACGTTGAAAGTTCTGAAGCTCTGCTCGACAGAAACGCTGACATGCGGTTGCGGCAGCACAGATTGGGCAATGATTCTCAATAAAGAAATAGTTGTTACTCTCTTTAGACCATTCGGCAATATATCCTTCTTCCGTTCTAATTTGACTTAGTCTTTCCAACTTCTCTTCGACTGTCGATGCACTTTCTAGCGCTTTTTGATAGCGAGAGTAGGTCTGCTTTTCTCGATCACTGATTAGTAGCTCAAGCGCATTTTCGCCTAAAATATTACGAACAGAATCAAGTAATTGTACGGTCACATCAGCATGCGTGTCCGGAAATTTTGCTAATCCTGCCGAGGTTAGGGAATAAAAACTAAAGGGGCGACCAACGCCAACACTCTTGCATTCCTTTTTCACTAAACCTTCTTCCTCCAGTTTTAGGAGGTGTTGTCGCGCACCTTCTTTTGTCATCGATAATGCCGACGCTACTGACGCAGCATCCAGTTCGCAGCGCATTTTCAGTAACATCAGTAATTGTTCTGAACTACTCTTCTTTTTCATTACCCAATTATTTACTTGTTTAAAGCAAGAATACAAAGATAGATATTCCTTAAAGTTTTATGACTTTGTTAAAATAATATTAATGAAATATTTTAATAAATAGCCTTTACTGGAGATTAGCAGTCTATTCAGCAATTTGAGTAAATGAAATCATGACAATAATAAAACAATTATATACTTGTTTTAATTGAAAGCTTTTCTAAATTTGGTTAATCATTCCAGTGTCAGAGTTGGACAGGAATAAGCAGATTTTACAACCATACCAGGAAACATTATGGATAACTATATACTAACGTTCAGAGCACCATTAAAGACAATGTTAGCTCGTGAAGAACTGATCAAGACCTTAGAAATAAGTATACCACATATTCAATTACATTCATTTGATTTGGATGATAAGCAGTTTATCATGCGTATCAAATCAATCGGGCGCGTTGAAGATGAAATTCAGACCAAACTATTAGAGCTTGGTCATCGGGTGGCATTCATCAGTTCAAATTCTATTTCAACGGCCATCGGAGCATAGCTTGCATTTTTCTCTAGTTCATATGTTTAAATGCCTTGATTCTTTATTGATATCAAGGCATTTTCGTTTATAGTGCATTCAATATCAGTCTAAAATCTCCTTTTATAGAATCTTTAAACTTGCGCGAGAACTTGAAAAATTGGGCTTAGGCGCTCCTAAACTCCTTTATTGCTCCCGAAATAAAAAAAAACATCCTATCAGGATAGTACAGGATACCATTTACCATATGGAACTTTATATTTGATTATAACCTGAATCTATGTGGCATATTGCCTCAGGGTATAAACCTTGTACAATCTATATATATTATGAATTTCAGAAGTTCCTTTCTAGTTTTTTTTGTGTTAATGCTCCTGTATGCTTGTTCGGATAAGCCATCAATGGAGCCGGTAAAGATTCATAAAGGATCGCGTGTTGTTTTGATTGGAAATAACTTAGGTTCTAGAATGATGGAATACGGGGATTTCGATACGGAACTCCATACGCGTTTTCCGGACAGTATGCTTTACATACGCAATATCAGTAATCCAGGCAATACCGCCGGTTTCCGCCCACATCCATCGAGAAATTCGCCTTGGGCGTTCGACGGTGCTGAGGCATTCAACCCTGAATATGATATCAACACGGGTAGTGAAGGGCATTTTCCAACTGAAGATGCATGGTTAACGACTTTGAAACCCGATGTTATTATTGGATTTTTTGGCTATAATGAGTCCTTTAAAGGAGCTGAGGGCTTGGAAAACTTCAAAGGGGAAATAGCTGCATTCATTGATCATTCAAGAAAACAGAACTATAATGGTGGAAAAGGTACAACCCTTGTATTGGTGTCGCCAATTGCTTTTGAAGATTTATCCGATAAATATGATCTTCCCGATGGGGAAGAAACAAATGCCAATATCAAGCTATATGCAGATGCAATGGCTAGTATTGCGAAAGAAAAGAATGTCCCTTTCTTGGATGTTTATTCCGTAACGAAAAAATGGTATGCTAGCGCTTCTGAGCCTTTGACGATTGACGGATCGCAGTTAACGCAAGATGCTTATGCGAAATTCGCGGACTATTTAGTTACGGGTATTTTCGGAAAAGGAGAAGGCACGCCTTCATCACATAAGGAACAAATAAAAGAAGCCGTATTAGAAAAAGATTGGATTTGGAATCAAGATTTCAAAATCCCTAACGGAGTACATGCTTATGGTCGTCGTTTTAATCCTTTCGGTCCAGATAACTATCCTTTTGAAATCAAAAAGCTTCGCCAAATGGGGGAGATACGTGATACTGCAATTTGGAAAGCAGCGAAAGGCGAGAAAGTGGATTTAGCCGCAATGGATAAGAACACGCTCAAATTACCTGAAGTAGTTACTAATTATGTGGCAGGAGAAAAAGGGGATGCGAGATACCTTTACGGTGATGAAGCATTGTCGAAATTCCACGTTGCTCCGGGCTATAAAATTGATCTATTTGCTTCAGAGGAACAGTTCCCAGACTTGGCAAATCCAGTACAGATATCATTTGATGAGAAAGGTAGATTATGGGTGGCTACTATGCCAAGCTATCCACACTGGAAGGCTGGAGATGGCAAACCGAATGATAAAATTATCATCCTTGAAGATACAAACGGCGACGGAAAAGCCGATAAGCAAACTGTATTTGCAGATAAATTGCATTTACCAATTGGCTTTGAATTTACGAAAGAGGGCGTTTATGTTTCTCAAGGTAAAAACATGGTGTTGTTGAAAGATACGGATGGAGATGGTAAGGCCGATAAAAAAGAAGTGATATTAAGCGGGTTTGATGATCATGATACGCATCATGCACATAGCGTTTACACGATGGATCCATCGGGAGCAATCTATATGGCCGAGGGTGTTTTCTTACATACCAATGTCGAAACTTCCTATGGTCCGGTGCGCGCTACAAATGGAGGATTCTTCCGTTATTCGCCACAAAATAAGCGTTTAGAGCGTGTTGCTCAGGTTTCGATTCCTAACCCATGGGGTATTGCAACCGACGACTGGGGACAAATGATCTATTCAGAGACTTCAGGTCCTGATGTACGTTGGATGCTTCCTGGTAGTATGAAACCTCGTTATGGCGAAGCCAATGATAAGTCGTTTACTTTGGTGGATAGCCTACATCGTGTACGCCCAACTTCAGGACTTGAAATCGTTTCATCACGCCATTTCCCGGATGATGTACAAGGAGATTATCTTATTAACAATACGATTGGTTTCTTAGGCGCGAAACAGCATACCTTAACAGATGATGGAACCGGATTTAAATCACAACATAGACAAGATTTATTTTGGTCAGACGATAAGAACTTCCGTCCTGTAGATTCTGAATTTGCACCTGATGGTTCCCTTTACGTTGTTGACTGGCATAATATTCTAATTGGTCATATGCAACACAATGCCCGTGATCCACTTCGCGATCATGTTCATGGACGTATTTACCGTGTTACATACCCATCTAGACCATTGGTGAAACCAGCGAAAATTGATGGTGCAAGTATCGATGAATTATTAGAAAATTTAAAATTACCAGAATATCGCTCTAGATACAGAACACGTTCTGAGCTACGTCTACGCGATGATGCTGAAGTGGTAAAGAAAACACTAGCATGGGCAGAAAAACTGGATACTAAGGATCCTAAATACCTTCATAACTTGACCGAAGCGTTGTGGGTAACATGGGGAGCGAATAAGATCGATGCAGGATTGCTTGAAAAGCTATTGAACTCTACAGATTATCATGCACGTGCGGCAGCAGTACATGCCTTACGTTATAACACCGATAAGATTAAAAACTATAAGGAGCTATTTGCTAAAGCAGCCAAAGATGAAAATGGTCGCGTGAAATTAGAAGTAATCGCGGCAGTGTCTTGGTTAAATCCGTCAACAGGATTAGATCTGATAAATGCAATCGATACGACGAAATTGGACAAATGGAATAAACCAGCTTACAAAACCTCTTTCGCGCATTTAAACAATAAATCAGTGAAGCAAAGAGCAGAGGGAGGAAGTTTAAGAACAAGCTTAAAAGGAAAAGATTTAGAGCAGTTCAAACGCGGTGCAGTGATCTATGCAAAAGAAGGCTATTGTATCACTTGTCATCAGCCGAATGGTAAAGGATTAGAGACCTCTGGTTTCCCTCCATTAAATCAAAGTATTTGGGTGACAGGTAATGAAGATCGATTAATCAAGTTAACATTACATGGATTATTAGGACCTATTGAAGTAAATGGGAAGAAATACCCAGGTCAAGTTCCAATGACTCCGTTCGGTGCGATGTTAAATGATCAAGAAATAGCCGATGTGTTGACTTATGTCCGCAATACATTTGGCAATAGCGCGGGTGCAATTTCAACGGCTAAGGTCAAAGCCATTCGCGAAGCAGTCAAGGATAAAAAAGGATTTTATTCACCAGAAGAATTGATGAAAATACATCCTTTAGAAAAAAATTAATTTGGGTTAGAATAAATGAATGATGGAATAGGGGGAATGTTTTTATATAGGCTTTAACATCGCCCCCTTGAACATCAATTTTTTTATGACCTGAAGATTTTAAAATAGCTATTTAGTTTCATATATTATACCAAGACAGTTTCTCCCAGCCTCCCCCTGATGGGGAGGATTAACTGTCGATCTGCGTCATAGCAGGAAGGAATGCTAACCAAATTCCCTCGCTATTTTTTAGAACCTATAAAAACGAAAAGGAAGAGAATGAACAAAATTGGATTTAACTTATTGCCATGGTCTGCTGGTGTTTCATCAGCTGTTTTTCCATTGCTAGATCGATTGAAATCGATAGGATACGATGGAATTGAGCTATTGATAGGCTCACCAGATGAGACTGAATATAAAGCCCTGGGGAATTATGCTCGCGAATTGAATTTGGAAACAACTGGCGTTTTTGTTCTCGGTGCAGACGACAATCCAATCGCTTCAGAATCCGTTATTAGACAACGAGGTCTTGATAAAATAAAATGGGCTATTGATCGTGCACATGATTTGGGATCCAAAGTAATCTGTGGTCCTTTTCATTCGGCTCACGGATCCTTTTCGAGAGCAGCACCTACCGAAGAAGAATATCAATGGAGCGCCGAAGTATTACAACAGGCAGGCGAATATGCTAAGCAAGCCGATATTGTTCTCGCTTTAGAAGCGGTAAATCGCTTTGAAACGTACTTAGCCAACACCATGGAGCAGTTGGCAAAGTTAGTAGAGTTGACAAATCACTCGCATGTGAGAGCCATGTATGATACTCATCATGCTAATATTGAAGAGAAAAGCATCAAGCAACCGATCGATCGTATTCGTCCATACTTAGCACATGTACACATCAGCGAAAATGACCGAGGAACACCTGGAAAAGGATTAGTTCATTGGCAGGAGGTGTTTACGGCTTTAAAAGCGGCTAATTATGAAGGTTGGTATACTATCGAGTCATTCTCCCGTGCCGATCCGGACTTCGCCAACGCAATTAATGTATGGAGAGAATATTCAGATCCTTGGGAAATTGCCGAAGAAGGTTATACCTTTATTAAATCGATGCTAGCGAAAGCTTAAAAATTGGCGAGTAGGGGTAGACTCGTGCTATCCTTACCTCGCTGTTTTCTTAACTAATATAAACCAACATTATGAGTAAGCAAGTTAACAGTAATGCTTTGTTTCTTGGGAGCTGTTTAGCCCTAATTACAACAGGCCTCACTTTTTCCATCCGTGCGGGAATTCTTCCGCAACTCGGAGCAAGTTTTAATTTAAGTGCCGAACAACTGGGGTTTATCAACTCCATGTGGTTTCTAGGCTTCCCAATCTCCATGATATTGGGCGGGTTATTCTATTATAAAATAGGACCAGCGAATATTATGCGCATTGCTTTTGTTTCACATACACTGGGGATTATCCTGACGATTTTTGCAACAGGCTACACCTCCTTGTTAGTTTCTACATTATTTATTGGCTTCGGTAATGGATGTACGGAAGCAGCATGTAATCCACTGATTGCAGATTTGTATTCCGGTAAACGAATGGATAAAATGTTAAATCGCTTCCATATGTGGTTCCCAGGAGGAATTGTTTTGGGTAGTTTAATCTCTAAATTCATGACAGATTTCGGTGCATCTTGGCAAACACAGATGTGGATTATTATGGTTCCAACGATTCTTTATGCCATAATCTTTTGGGGTAAAGCATTTCCAGAAGCAAAACAAGAAGCGGCAGCATCAATTTCCAATAACTTCAAAGCGATGTTTTCGCCAATCTTTATCTTCTTATTCTGTTGTATGGCATTAACGGCGATCTCAGAATTTGGACCTCAACAATGGGTAGGGATTATTATGGCGGATAGCGGTGCTAGCCCAATGTTAATATTAGCCTTAGTAACCGGCGTAATGGCTGTTGGCCGATTCTTCGCGGGTTCTGTAATTAAAGTATTGGGACAAACAGGTGTCCTTTTATTCTCTGCAGTATTTGCAACCATAGGTGTTTACTTATTCTCTGTAGTAACTGGAGGAATGGCTTATGTTGCTGCTATTTTCTTCGCCGTTGGTGTTTGCTATTTCTGGCCGACAATGATTGCAACAACAGCTCAACGTGTGCCATTGAGTGGTGCCCTAGGCATGTCAATCATCGGTGGGGTAGGTATGTTCTCGACTTCAATTTTTCAACCTATTATTGGACGTTGGATCGATAAATCTAAAGAAACAGTAGTAGCTACAGGTCAAACGGTAGAGAATATAGATTTAGCGGTAGGACAAGCGACATTAGCGAAATTGGCAATATTTCCAGCGATTCTAATTGTTGTATTCTTGTTTTTCTATATCTGGCAAAAAAGAACATATAAGCCGGAAGTACATCCTGAGGACTCACCCGTAGAAACAGCATAAATTAATATTAATTAAACAAAGACGATTGACAATATACATATGATACGAACGCACAAACAGCTCTTAAATTTGAGTTCCTTGACTAAAAAAATGACTGCATTTCTGTTGCTTATCCTGGCAATCGGGATTAATGCCGCATGCGCTCAACAGAAAGATTTGCTACATTTTAAACCCAATGCAGGGACTGCTAAAGGCAAGAAAGTTGTGCTTGTTTCAGGTGATGAGGAATATAGATCCGAAGAAAGCA
This sequence comes from Sphingobacteruim zhuxiongii, assembly GCF_009557615.1. Taxonomy (NCBI): domain Bacteria; kingdom Pseudomonadati; phylum Bacteroidota; class Sphingobacteriia; order Sphingobacteriales; family Sphingobacteriaceae; genus Sphingobacterium; species Sphingobacterium zhuxiongii. Next base: position 2,570,730 of record NZ_CP045652.1, on the reverse strand, counting down.
TGCCTATGCTTGCGAAGATTTTAACCACTCATCATGGTTTTGAAACATTCGTATTATTTGCTATTGATCCAAAGACCAAGCAGATTAATCCAGAACATCAGAACAATATTCCGGGCTTAGAGAATTTAAAGGATGCCGACCTATTGATCATTGCAACGCGATTTAGAGAGTTGCCGGATGCGCAAATGAAGCATATTGATTTGTATTTGAAGTCTGGAAAACCGGTGATCGGATTGCGTACGGCAACCCATGCATTTAATTTTAATAAAGACTCTAAAAGCCCATACAAGCATTATGGTTTCAGTGAAAAAAGTGCTGAATGGAAGGGAGGCTTTGGCGGATTGGTACTTGGAGAGACTTGGGTAAATCACCATGGCGATCATGGAAAAGAGGGAACCCGAGGATTGATCAATGGCTTAGAAGTAGAAGGGAAGAATCCGATTTTACTGGGTGTTAAAGATATTTGGGTACCCTCAGATGTTTATGGTATCCGAAATAATTTAGCAACTGCTAAAGTTTTAGTATTTGGACAGCCAACTGCTGGCATGACAGCGGAGAGTCCTGTAAATTGGCATAAGACGATTATGCCTGTTGCATGGACAAAGAGCTATCAACTGCCAGGTGGTAAGCAAGGACAAGTGTTTGCGACCACAATGGGTTCATCAATTGATTTAAAAAGCGCCGATTTAAGACGCTTAGTGGTGAATGCAGCGTATTCCTTAGTTGGACTCGAAAATGCGATTAAAGAAGACTATAATGTAAGTCCTGTTGGTCATTTCGAAGCCCATATGTTTGGCTTCGGAACCTATGAAAAAGGGAAGTATCCAAAGGATTATCAATAAGATTTTATTCGTTTTTATTAATTCAATTGGTTCCGTAGGGTTCGGTTAACCCTACAAGATAAATCCTCGATGTGAATCGGGGATTTTTCCTTTTAAGTATTCTGTTTATTACATTTGTTCTATTCTATTTTTACGCAAAAAGAAAGACATGCAATCTACTGGAATGACAGACGTACGAAAATTAAGAAAAGCAGAAATCAAAGACCTCGACGGTATCTGGACCATCATTCAACAAGCAATTCAGAAGCGCAAGGAAGAAGGTAGTAGTCAATGGCAGGATGGATACCCTAACCCATCCGTTATTGCGAATGATATTTCCAATGGTTATGGCTACATCTGTTTAGATCAAGAAGATCGTATTCTCGCATATGTTGCATTAATATTTGCTATCGAACCCGCGTATGAGGAGATTGAAGGCAATTGGATAAGTGATCAACCCTATGCCTGTATTCATCGACTTGCAGTTAATCAGGAGCCTTATACGAAGGGAATTGCCACTTGGATTATGCATGCTGTTGAGCCCATATGTGTCGAATCTGGATACCACAGTATTCGCGTTGATACCAACTTTGATAATGTAGGCATGCTACGTGTCTTTGATAAACTCGGCTACCAATATTGTGGTGAAGTATTCTTTCGTGGTGCGGCAAGAAAAGCCTATGAAAAAATCCTCAGTGCATAAAAAAAGATGTCCCCTAAGGGACATCTTACTAACTTTTATGGAAATACTACACATTGTCACTAGCCCACTTTCCATAATTAACAGTCTAGTATTTAAATAGTTTTGTAAAATAAATTTTACCATTTATTGAATTAGTTTTCACTTCAAAGAAAGGTCTTCATGTTAATTATGAGGACTTTTTAAGCTTTTTGAAGTGGTATTTGGACTGTTTTATTCAGTTAAAATATATCATAATTGACCTGTTTTCTGTCGTCAATATTCGACAGCAAGAAAAAATACGTATCCTCATCGCGCATAGGATTGATGTTCAAACACAGTACATATTTAACAACAAATGAACATCGTTCTACCTACTTTTTTTTCAGTCTATAAGCGACAGGGGCACGTTGTTCATGTTGATTATGCATCGCTAAGCAATAACAACTAGGAAGCAATATGGACGCAATCCTGAGATCATATAAAACATGTTGAGGAACGATCTTATATTAATCCCTTTACATTTAAATAAAAATATCTATATCTTTGATTAAATCTATATAGATTTCCCAATTGAACTTAATGATGAAGAATATCCCTGCGAAATATTCTAGTTGGACGGAGCATGAATTGCTATTAGGAATTCAATCGGGAGACTATGCGGCATTCACAGAGATTTACAACCGCTTTATTGATAAACTTCATTCTTATTCTCAAAAAATTCAACTCGATGCGATAGATCGGGAAGATGTGATTCAAGAGGTATTTTCTTCCTTGTGGATTCGCCGAGAAGACTTGGCGATTGATAATTTAGGAGCTTGGCTTTATATGGCCGTTCGAAAGCAATCGCTTTATCAGCTTCGAAAGAAAAAGTACCAAGATCAGTATATGGAGAATATCATCAACTTTGTTACGCCATTTTTTGATCCAATTCTCGGTACTATTCAAGAAAAAGAACTGCAAAGTTTCCTTGACAAAGAACTCAGTAAAATGCCTCCCCGAGCGCAAGAGATCTTTCGAATGAGCAGAAATGACTTCCTTACTTACAAGGAAATTGCGCAAAAGCTTGAAATATCAGAGGCAACAGTGCGTAAGCAAGTGCAAAATGTATTAAAAGTTTTTCGCTATAAACTGGGTCCTAGAACTCTTGAAGGCCTTCTTCTAGCAGCAATTCTATTCGAAAAAAAATAATTGATTTTTTTTTATACCCCCTAAGCAATACTTGTGCAACATGTATATGATTAGCCAGTATAATAATCGATTATGACCAAAGATAAACTACAACAATTACTCGATAAATTCGAAAAAGGTACCTGTACTCTTGAAGAGCGGCAAATGCTTGAGCTGTGGTTTGATCAGCAGTCAATTCAAGATAAACAAGAGCTCAACGAAGATGCTAAAATCAGAATGTGGCAACAAATTGAGTTGAACACAGGACGTGCCTCATCGATTGTTCCGCTCAAGCGTTCTTATAAGCGTTGGGTTGCTGCAGCAGCTATACTCATCTGTTGTAGTTTAGGATACTATATGTTTTCGCAGCGGCCAAGCGAAACGAATCAAATCGTTGAAGTTCCATCTAACGAAATCCTTCCAGGAGAAAATAAGGCAGTTTTAACGTTAAGTGATGGACGTCAAATTGCATTGTCAGATAAGGCGAGCAATAGGACGGAGGATCAAGGTGTTTCCATTACGAAAACAGCGGACGGTCTGCTGCGCTATCAAATCGATCCCGATCAAGCTGCAGGAAATGGATTTAATAGCATCTCGACGCCACGTGGTGGTCAGTACGAAGTAATCCTTCCAGATGGATCACAAGTAACTTTAAATGCTGCATCATCCTTAAAATTCGCGGTAAATATGCATCATCAAGATCAGAGGGTCGTGGAACTTACTGGAGAGGGCTATTTTAAAGTTGCCAAAAATCCGAAGCGTCCTTTTATTGTGAAATCTCAACATCAAGAAATTAAAGTTCTCGGTACAGTCTTCAATGTGAACAGTTATCAGCCAACACAAAGCCAAACAACTTTATTAGAAGGTTCGGTATTGATAAATCAGAAGCAGAAATTACGCCCCGGTCAACAAGCGCAAGTCGGAAATCATCTGTTACTCGTAAAAGAGGTTGATGTCGAGGATTATATAGATTGGATTAACAACAAGTTTATCTTTAGAAATGAGAGCCTAGAATCGATTATGGAGCGCGTTTCTAGATGGTACAATATTGATTACACATTTGCAAATACAGAAGCGAAGGGTATTTTGTTTAACGGAGAGATCTCCCGTTATTCGAAAGTCGATGATGTATTGAATTTATTAAAACTAACGTCGAAAGTGAAATTTGATGTAACGGGTAGGCAGATTAATATTCGATAAAAAATAACCAAGATAGTCCTCCAGGACATTATAAACGAATACAAACAATTACAAACTAAAAGTAGAATTATGTGGTTTAAATCATTTAGTATGATACGAACTGTAGGCATTTCTATGCTTATGCTTCAGATTTCCATATCAGCTGCAGGTCAGGGAAATATCACATTGCGAAAGCAACGGATAAAGGCGAACGATCTCATCAAGGAAATCAAAAAACAAACTGGGTATAGTGTACTTTACTCTAACCAAATGCTTAATGGTGAGCGTTCTTTGCAAGTGGAGTTTAAGAATGCAAGCCTACATAAAGTCATTGGCGCCTTGTTGAAAGGGCAAAACTTATCCTATGACCAACAAGATAAGACTATTCTGATTACATCATTACCAGCATCTGCATCTTCTACGGCATCAAGTACGTCAGCTAAAGCGGCGCAAACTTCGGTGAAGGGCTTAGTGTTAGATGATGATGGTAAACCTTTCTCCGGTGCGACTGTACTTGTCAAAGGCACTAGCAAGGGGACTAAGACTAATGAAGAAGGCCAATTTACAATCAACGACGTCAAATAAGGGGACGTCCTATCCATTCGATATGTAGGTTACAGTACGCAGGAACGTCGTATTGAAGATTTATCGGCTACGATTCAAATCCGAATGACGAAAGACGATGCGGCAATTGATGAGGTTGTTGTTACAGCCCTAGGAATTAAGCGATCGCAAAAAGCGTTGAGCTACAATGTACAACAAGTAAAAGGGGATGATCTAACCCAAGTTCGCGATGCAAACTTTATTAATTCCTTGAGTGGAAAAATCGTCGGCGCAACAATCAACAGTAGCTCTGGTGGAGTGGGAGGTGCTGCTAAAGTAGTCATGCGCGGTTCCAAAACCATTGAACAAGATAACAATGTACTCTACGTGATTGATGGTATCCCGATGTACAATAAGAAATCTACAGAGGGCTCCGAATTTGCATCTACTGGAACATCTGAGGGTATTGCAGATTTAAATCCAGATGATATAGAGTCGATGTCCATATTAACAGGTGCTGTTGCAGCTGCCTTATATGGTAATGCCGCAGCAAATGGTGCTATTTTAGTCAATACAAAAAAGGGTGTTGCCGGTAATACATCATTGACCTTAACGCAAAATACACAGTTTAACAATGCCTTCGTCATGCCATCATTCCAAAATAGATATGGCACAGGGTCTGGACTAGCATCCGGTGTAAATGATAAAAGTTGGGGCGATCCTCTTACCGATGCAAATAACTACCATTATTCTCCTTCTAGTGATTATTTAAAAACAGGGATAGTCGCTTCTGAGGGTGCATCATTTTCAACCGGTACAGAGAAAAATCAAACCTATGCTTCTGCAGGTGCTGTAAATGCGACAGGAATTGTTCCGAATAACAAATATGACCGTTATAATTTTACTTTCCGAAATACCTCTAAATTTCTAAATGATAAATTGACATTAGATGCCGGATTGAATTATATTAAACAACGTGATTTGAATATGACGAATCAAGGGATCTATTCCAATCCGTTGACTACCGCTTATCTATTTCCAAGAGGAGATGACTGGGATGCCATCAGGATGTACGAGCGCTATAATGTATCGCGGAAAATTAATGAACAATATTGGCCTCAGGGACTCAATGAAGTCGTTGGACAGAATCCTTATTGGATAAACTACCGAAATCTTCGAGAAACAAAGAAAGACCGCTACATGATTAATGCGAATATTAGCTACCAAATTAATGATTGGTTAAGCTTGGCCGCGAGAGGTCGTCTCGATAATACAGCAGGACGTTTTACGGAGAAGCTATACGCCAGTACCAATACAACCATTACTGAAGGTTCAAGAAACGGATTCTTTGGACTAGATGAACAGTCATCAAGTCAATATTATGGGGATGTGATGGCAAACATCAATAAAACATTCAATGATTTTACTTTACAGGCAAATGTCGGTGGAGTAATATCTCACGAAAAAACAGGATCTCTTCCTCTTCGTGGTCCTATCATGGAAAATGGCTTAACCAATAAATTCGATATTACACAGATCGACGATAGAAAGAAAACGCCGATGATTGACCGCAGTCAGGAAACACAATCTTTATTCGCTAGTGTCGAGATAGGCTATAAAAACACCTACTTTGTTACGGCGACAGGTCGTAATGACTGGCCATCACAATTAGCTGGATCAAAATCCACTCAATCCTCTTTCTTCTATCCGTCCATAGGTGCGAGTGCCGTTTTATCTGAAGCATTCGATTTATCAAATGCGTTTCAATACCTAAAACTGAGAGCTTCTTATGCTTCTGTTGGGCGCCCTTTTCCTGAATTTATTGCTAACCCAGTTTACGAATGGGATGTGGCAACTCAACAATACAAGGCACTTTCTAATTACCCTATAAGCGAATTAAAACCAGAAAGAACTAATTCTGCGGAAGTAGGGTTGAATGCAAAATTCTTAAACGGATTTAACCTTGATGTGACTGTATATCATGCCACAACTTTTAATCAAACCTTTAATCCACAACTGTCGGTGTCATCAGGCTATAATCGCTTGTATGTACAAACGGGTAAAGTTGTCAATAAGGGTATTGAAATTGGTTTAGGTTATGAAAAGAAATGGGATGAGTTCCAATGGAATTCCAATTATACCTTCACCCTAAATAGAAATAGTATCAAAGAACTTGTTCGGGATTATGCACATCCGGAAACCGGTGCTATCATCAATAAAAACCGGTTGGATGTAGGTGGTCTTTCTCAAGCGAAGTTTATCCTGAAAGAAGGCGGTACATTAGGTGACCTATATTCACTTTCCGATTTACTAAGAGACGATAACGGTCAAGTTTATGTATCTGCTGATGGCAAAGTAATTAGCAATAATAATGTTGGCGATATCTACTTAGGTAGTATTTTCCCGAAATCAAATATGGCATGGAGAAATAGCTTTCAATACAAGAATTGGATGGCCGATTTTACTGTTGCAGCGCGATTTGGTGGTGTAGTATATTCGGCAACGCAAGCTTTTCTAGACTATTATGGAGTGTCTGAAGCATCTGCAATTGCACGTGACAATGGTGGTTTTATGGTGAATGAAACTGATCGAATCGATGCAGAGTCTTACTATAATGTAGTCGCTATCAATTCGGGGATTCCACAATTTTATACTTACAGTGCGACGAACGTGAGACTTCAAGAAGCGACTATAGGCTATACCTTCCCTAAATCATTCTTTGGCGACAAAGCAGCTTTAAGTTTAAACTTAGTCGGTCGGAATTTATGGATGATTTACAACAAAGCACCATTTGATCCAGAAAACACAGCGAGTACAGGAAACTACTATCAGGGGATCGATTATTTTATGACTCCGAGTACGCGTAATCTAGGTTTTAATGTTCGCCTAAGGTTTTAAGTATTAGTATTTAGTTGAAGATGATTCCGACGATAAAGGATCGATGGAATAAATCTAATTCTGATAAAAATTGTAAATATATGAAACTACATAAGATATTATTTTTAGGTGCTATGTGCTCTACGTTAGCCTTTCAATCCTGCACCAAAAAATTTGATGAATACAATACCGATCCTGCAGGTGCAACGCCTGAGGAAGTAGAACGAGACGCTTATGTCTTATCCTCGGCAATGATCGGTTTACAATCATGGGTAATCCCTTTAGATGTGAATGCCAATCAATTCATAGAGTGTTTATTAGGAGGCTCTATGGGCGGATATCTCGCTGATTCAAACAATGGGTTCAATGGGAAAAACTTTGCGACCTACAACCCGGAGAATGGCTGGTCGCGTGTACCGTTTAACGATATATTGCCGAAACTCTTTGTGCAGACAAAAACTATTAAGCAGGTGTCTCAAGATGTATCTGTACATGCGGTAGCTGAGATCGTAAAGGCAATGGCAGCCTCTCGTGTGACAGATATTTACGGCCCAATCCCATACTCTAAAGTCGGTGAGAACGGTGCTTTAGAGGCTCCCTATGATTCTCAAGAGCAAGTATATGACGTTATGTTTAGCCAATTAGATGAAGCTATCAAAGTGCTTACGGAGCGCCGTACACAAAACTTCTCGAGTAAGGCCGACATGGTTTACGGAGGAAATGTGATCCAATGGATAAAACTTGCTAACTCATTAAAACTACGCTTGGCAATTCGTATTTCCGATGTCAATCCTGCAAAGGGAAAACAGAAAGCGGAAGAAGCGATAAATCATGAAATTGGTGTGATACGCTCGAATGCTGATAACGCTTTTGTAAAACCTATTAACAGAAATCCGTTTCGTATCATCATGTATGAATACAATAACGGTGACTCGCGTGTTTCCGCGGATATTACTTCTTATATGAACGGCTATGCTGATCCAAGAAGAGCAAAATATTTTACCATGTCGGCGTTTAGCGGTTCGGTAACTAACGGCTATGTTGGACTCCGCTCAGGAATTCAAATCCCAACAGGGAATATACCGAAGGAATATTCGAATATGAATGTTACGGAGACGGATAAACTGCTTTGGTTCAATGCTGCTGAAGTATCGTTTCTAGCTGCCGAAGGCGCCCTAAAAGGATGGAATATGGCAGGTGGGACTGCAGAGTCCTTATACAATCAGGGCATACGTTTATCATTTGAACAATGGAATGTAACTGGAGCGGACGATTACTTACTAAACAGTAGCAATAAGCCAGCAGCTTATATTGATCCTAATGGCGCATTTTCTTATGCAGGGGTACCTAGTGCTATCACAATTAAATGGCAAGAAACAGCAAGTGCTTCACAAAAACTAGAACGTATTATAACACAAAAATGGATTGCGAATTTCCCACTTGGAATTGAAGCATGGTCAGAATACCGTCGAACAGGTTTTCCTAAGCTGATGGAAGTAATGGTGAACAACAGCGCTGGTCGTGTTGATAGTAAGCGAAAGGCCAGACGCCTACCGTATCCACAAGAAGAGTATACCGAAAATGGGAAGAATGTGAATGAGGCGGTAACCAACTTGTTGAAAGGGGCAGATAATATGGGTACCGACTTATGGTGGGTAAAAAAATAACAGCTGAATTATGAAAGTTATGAAAAGTAAGATACAGAACTACAGCATCATCCTGTTACTTGGTGTGATGGTGTCGCAGCTAATAGCTTGCAAAGACTGGACAGAGACGGAACCTTTGGAGATTTCTAATCCAAGTGTTGAACAGCAAAATCCAGCACTCTACGCAGCCTATTTAGAAGACCTACGGGCGTATAAAAAGAATCCACATAAGATCAATATGGGTTGGTTTAACAACGCGAAAAAGAACCCTGCTAGTCAAGGAGATCATATCGCTAAAGTCCCAGATAGTCTTGATTATTTAGTATTGGAATATCCAACGGCATTAGTTGATAGAGAGCTTGCGGAGATGAAGGACTTGTTGGAGAAGAAGCAGACGAAAGTAATTTTTGAGATAGACTTTAACAGCATTAAGACAGCCTTTTTGAAGAAGGAAGATGCAAACTTAGTCTTTGACACTTTTGTAAAAGATAGTATCGGCGGTATTTTCAGCGATACGGATAAAACACCTTATCAGGGGATTATCGTATCATATCAAGGGAAGGAGCTTTTACATTTAAATGAGCAGGAGCGATTGCAGGTGGAAGCCGAAGAGAATCTGTTCTTCAGTCTTGTGAAGCCATGGCTTGATAAAAATAGTGATAAGGCCTTGTTCTATAAGGGAAATCCAGAGTTCTTGATTCAGAAGGAAATTTTGAAAGCAGTTGACTATATCGTATTGCCAACTGATAACGTTGCAGATGCAGGAGCTTTAAATTATGCTTTACGCTCGGCGATGGTCTCCAATGTGCCGACAGATAAGTTTATTGTGTTGGCCAGCATGACCTCATATAAGGCAGACGAGGCCAAGCTAGGATATTTCGTCGATGGTTCTAGATCAGCAATTGCGACTGCTCGCTGGGCTGCGTCGGTTCAAAATGGCGTAAAAATCCAAGGGGTAGGTTATAAAAATCTAGCCTACGATTATTTCAACGTGTTGAAGAGCTATCAATACAATAGAGAAGCGATTCAAATTACCAATCCTTCTGTTAAAATTAAATAAGAAACCATGAAGAAGATACATTTTTATTCCTTAGGGTTCATGGTCGCCATATTGACCCTAATTAGCTCCTGTAAGAGCGATGAGACCTTTGATAATAAGATTTATATATCAACGGGGAAATTAGAGCGTATAATCAATAAGCCTTCGGTTAATACTGCACAATTTGAAATCAAAGTAGGGATGGCAAATCCTGAAGGCGCTGCGGTTAATATCAATATTGCAGCGGATCCTTCCCAGCTCGATAACTACAGCCAAATTTACAAAGAGAACGTGGAAGCACTTCCAGCGGAATACTACAAGATTTCTAATAGCAATGTACAAATTGAACAAGGATCGGTAGAATCTACCCCAATTACGATCAACTTTGAAAAGATCAATACCCTTGATCGCGAGAAGATATTTGTTCTTCCGGTTTCACTGATGAGTAGTAGTCTATCCATATTAGAAAGTCAAAAAACGGTGTTCTATGTGATTAAAGGGGGTGCATTGATTGATGTTGTAGCGGATATTGAAGACAATTACCTACACATAGATCAATGGAAAAACCCTGCGGCAGTTAATAATTTGAAGGAGTTTACTTTAGAAGCGCTTGTTCGCGTTCGAAACTATGACCGCATGATTAGTTCGGTTATGGGGATAGAAGGCCAGTTCTTAATCCGACTAGGCGATGCTAACTTTCCGCCCAATCAAATCCAAGTGGCAACATCTTATGGAAATATGCCAGGTGCTGATGCGGCAACGAAATGGCTTCCAACAAATAAATGGGTTCATGTTGCGGTAGTTTTCAATAGCGCAGATCGCAAGATCAAGGTTTACGTGGATGGGAAGTTGCAATCAGAAGGTAATACCAACTTACCGTCGATGAGCTTTGGAATCAATGGTCGCGATGGATTCTATATTGGACGCTCTTACGAAGACTCCCGCTTTCTTGCAGGAGATATCGCAGAATGTCGTATATGGAATGTTGAGCGAAGCGCTCAGGATATAGCAGATAATCCTTATGAAGTAAGCCCAGCTGCTGCAGGATTGGTAGCTTATTGGAAATGTAATGAAGGTAGTGGCAGTGTCATCAAGGACCATACAGAGAACGGCAATGACCTAACTGCTAAAAAAGCTGTTAAATGGACTGCAGTTTCACTTCCTGCAAAGTAATGGACTTTAAAATATATGAACATGAAATACATCATAAAGAAATATAGCCTGTTAACCTGGGGATTATTTAGTGTCCTAGGAATTATGGCCTTGCAGTCTTGTAAAGAAGAGCCTATCGCTGTTAAGAAGATTGATGAAACAAAGTATGAAGTTAAGGGCGAATCGATTGGATTCTTAGCGGGAACCGACGGGAAAGTTAATAATTCGACTATCGAATTTCAATCAGAGGGATCCTACGACGTCGTACTTCAACTTTCTAAGCCAAACGCGCAAGGAGTAAAGGGAACTATTCAGTATAATGAAGAAACCTTAAATGCGTATAACAGCAAGAATGGTACGACTTTCAAAGCCTTTCCAAAAGCTCTAGTAAGTCTTTCAGGAAATGGGCAGGTTGAAGTTAAGCCGAATGGTACGACTTCTGATCCTGTAAAGGTCTCGGTGAAGACGAGTAATGAAATTGACGGCAAAGAAACCTACGTCATTCCATTGAGCAGTACGCTTCAGGCGGGAGGTGCATTATCGCAGTCAAGTGATCTACTGCTATTTGTTCACGATCTGTCGAAAGTACCAAATACCAATAAAAGCACGGGGATTAAGATTATAAGCTGTATGGAAGTTAATGATACGAATCCATTAAACAACTTGAGCTTGAAGCTTAAAAACAGCAATAAGTACCTCGTCGATATGGTTATTTTATTTTCGTCTAATATCAACTACGATAGCGCAACAGGGAAAGTAAAAGTAACCCACAATCCGAATGTTACGCATTTGTTAGCCAATCGGGCAAAGTATCTAAAGCCTTTGCAAGAAAAGGGCATGAAAGTTATCTTAAGCATTTTAGGAAATCACGATCGCTCGGGCGTGGCAAACTTATCCGATGAGGCAGCGAAAGTGTTTGCGCAGGAAATTAAAGTCGTTGTTGATTCTTATGGATTAGACGGTGTATTTTTTGACGACGAGTATTCGGCTTATCAATATCCGCCGCCGCCAGGATTTGTATATCCTTCTCGTAGTGCAGCTGCTCGTTTGGTTTATGAGACAAAGAAAGCAATGCCGGATAAGTTGACGATGGTTTACGTTTATTCGAGTACAGGCAATTTCGGTGGATCAAATGGAATTGCTGAAGCGGAAGCAGGGCAATATGTGGATTATGCATTGCATGACTATGGTGGCAGTTATGATCTTTCTTATAACTACCCTGGATTACCCAAATCAGGATGGGGTATGTCATCAGCAGAGTATGCACGTGGATATATTCCTCATTCTTCACAGTTAGAAAATATACGAAAAGGCGGCTATGGTGCCCATATGATTTTTGCACTTGATCCACATCGCTATAATTTCGATTGGCTTCAAAAGCCTGCATTGCAGGATTTGGCGAGGATATTATTTGATGATGAGCTGTTAATTGATGAAAGTCAAATTTATACGAAAGATTGGTAAAATGGTCCGTAGAGGATAAGACCATAGCTTGTTTTTTCTACGCGACTAATATTTGTTTAATAATTTGATGATTTAGGGGCAAATTTATTTTGCCCCTTTTTCATTATGAGAATGTGTATGATTGAAGGAAATCGAATGCAATTAGCTAGTCAGCTTACCAACACGTAATGCAATTTTCCAAGACACGTTTTTTATTTCATTAGGATCCTTCCAATAAGCGCTTAGCTGATCTTTTAGTTCGTCTAAAGGATCGATTTGCTCTTGATCAATAAACTTTTGCGTTGCAGACCAGGAACGCAGGTGGCCTAATAAATCATCTAACCTAAATCGTTTACGGATGTAGAACTCTGGTGGTTCAATCTCGCGAAAAGGGAAAGGGATAGTCGTATAACCTTGGGCAATCAATTTATTTTGAGGTTGCCAGAAAGGACCGACAACTTGATCATGAAACTCTTGTGTAATAAGGTCGATCTCTTTGTTTACTTTTGGAATTCCATAGGCCCAAACGGCAATAATACCATCTTTCTTTAGCACGCGGCGCGCAGAATCGTAAAACTTTTCAATATCGAACCAATGTATCGCTTGAGCAACTGTAATAAGGTCGACAGAGCTGTTGGTAAGGGAGGGTTCTTCGGCTTTTTCAACCCGATATAGCACTTGATCATGCGAGAAAGCATTTTGGATCTGTGCTTCGCTAGGGTCAGTTGCGAATACCTTTTTATAGAATTCGGCTAAATGAATAGCCGACTGTCCGTTTCCAGTGCCACAATCCCATGCGAGTTCATGCGATGGGGTCAAGCTTTGTAAATAATCAAATAGCTCATGAGGATAGGAAGGGCGAAATTGGACGTATATAGACGCCTGTTTAGAGAAATTGTCGTTGAAAGCAGCCATATGATTGAAGATTAAATCCGCAAATGATACTTTCTTAAAGTTACAAAATTAATTAACAGTAATATCTATCTAATTATTAAATTAATTGAATTTTATGCTCTTATTTAACTGTGCGTTAGTTTGTTAACTTTTAGGTAGGATTCGCATACGAACAGAGCGCCAGACATCTCCATTAACCGTCGTCAACTGTTCCGTATCGCTTACAAATTCAAACCCTAGTTTTTGATAACAGCTAATCGCTGCCAGGTTCCAATCGTAAACATTGAGATCGATGGTATGGACGGCTAGTTTATCATAAGCATAAGCGAGCAGTTCTTTCATTAATTCCGTTCCCTTGCCCTGACCACGAAGCGCCGATTCTCCAATAAGCACTCGGCAAATTAAAGCCACTTGATCCGATAATTCATAGATTTCTGCATGCCCAATCACTTGATCTGTACTAGAATCGAGTACCTTAAATATATGTCGATTTGGCTCTAAAATATACGACTGTAATTGATTCCTGTCGAGTGGATAAGTGAATTTACTACCAGCAAACTGCGTTAACAGCTCGGCCGAATTAACCCAGCCTATTAATCTGTCAAAGTCCTCAACCTCAAACGCTTCAATTTGAATCATACATTATTTATGTTGCTTAGCCCAATCTTCCTTTGATAAAACATACCAAGTCACGGGTAAACCGTCGTAATCAAAGTTCCCTTGATATTGAAAGCCTGACTTCTCCAATACATTTCGAGAGCCTTCATTCTCAATGTCCGTAATTGCATAAAAAGTATCTGTTGGAAATTGCTGAAAACCGTATGCTACAATAGCTTTTGTCGCTTCGGTTGCATAACCTTTTCCCCAATAGCGCTGGGCAAAGCGATAGCCGATTTCGTAGAAATTCGATTGTCCATTCATTGGACCCTCGATGAATTTGATTCCTGCCCAACCTAGAAATGCCTTCGTTTCTCGATCGAGTACCGCTAATCGTCCTGTTCCGTATTGTTGGTATTGTGATTGGATAAAACGTATCGCTTCATCCGCTTCCTCAATAGTCTGGATAGGCGTTTGATATAGGTAACGATGCACCGCAGGGTCGGAGTCCATAAGGAAGAACCCGTCTCGGTCATCGGCTTGTAGTTCCCGAAGAATTAGGCGATTTGTTTCAATAAATAGGTTACTCATATTCAAATATACGATATCTCTGAAAATAAAATATTCAAGATATAATTGACTAAAATAGCATTGGAAGGAGCCTTTAAAAAAAATAAAAAGCACTTTGGCTACCCCTACAAATTTTTGGTGTAGAATTTGCGATAACCGTTACTTTACAATCCTTTAACATTACTACTTCGGGAAAACATAAGTTTTGCCACTTAATTTCGATTAAGTGGCATTTTTTATTATGTTGTATATTAACAAATATTTAATTTGTTAATAAATTAATAATTTGTAATTAAATTTGGTGTTGAATATATTATATTTGCGCAGGTTTATACCTAGGGTCATAAGTGAAGTATTATTAGTTGTTTCCTCCCATATCAATGAGTGATGTGCTATCCGCGTAAAGCTAACATCCTCAACATTTGCAAAGTTCTTTTTGATAGTGCATTAGAATGAAATAAAGACGGCATTCATAGTGATATCCTTGAACAGGGGTATGCTTATTCGCTTTGCCGATATACAATAGAAAACAAATCAAACAGAATATATGGAAAATCCAAACACATCTTTCGTGGAAGAAGATTTAAACGGTAAGGTTAAAGCCTTGTTCTCAAATTGTTACTCGGGGCATACAAACCTTGAGGCGCTCTCTCCGAGAAACCAAGCCTATTTAGTTAATCTATTTGAACAAATACAATATAAGGACATTCTAGATCAAGCCTTATGGAGCTTGGGCGGCGGACTATCGCATTATAACCTTAGTCTTGGCGAAATTAAGTTATCGCTGTTGGAAATACTAGCCTCAAGATCTGATGATCGAGAACGATTAATCCTAAAAGAGTTATTTCTATTTCTAAATATCTTAGATGAAAAGAGCTTTTATCAAATAAACGCCATCCGACAGTTGATGAATTGCCCAGAGGAGGTATTTGAACAGAAAGTGGAGGAGATTGAATCGCGTTATTTCGAAGGGATTGAACGCATTTAACAAATAGCCAGCAGGTAATCCTAATCGGCTTATCTTTTTTATTTATGGAAAAGGGCATCCTCATGAGGGTGCCCTTTTATTATTTCTTCAATGCGGCTTTCCCGACGTATTTCGTAAATCCAGACTTTAAATTGATGGAAAGTTGCGCATTGCTTTTTTTCTTATCAATAATGAACATCAGAATTCCCTCGTCGCCTGCCTTATTGCTTGCTACATATTGCAGTTCGCCACTCTCATTGCTTCCAATTAATTTAAATTCATAGCTCGCGAGTGTTGGAACTTGTAAATGATTCCAGGTAATATCATAAGTATTCTCATTTATTTTCTTTACCGTAGGTGCCAGATCCGTATCGTTGAGTAACTCGAAGCCATTCTCCAAATTAAAAAAGGATAGGGGAGTTACGATACTATATGTACCCTCCAGCATGATGTCGGACAAAGTTTCGGTATCTGTATCATGCGAAGATTCTAACTTTTCACAAGATTGAAGAAAACAAAAGGCAAGAAGAAGTATTAGATAATGTAAAGGTTTTATCATACGCAAATTAATGATTGGTAATTGTTTCATGGCTTCTTGTACAAAATTTAAGCCAAATATTAATGTCTTTGTAATAGTATCTAAACATAGTTGATAATTCGTTAATAATTGCTTATTTATTTTGTTATTATTGAATTTATTGCTAATTACTTCTTGTGTGTTTTGTTAAATTAATATTATTTAACTTTTAAGAGCTTGGATATTTCCATCAATTAGAGCTATTTTAGTACAGTTTCGGGTAAATCATTGAATGCTTATCGCTGTATTTCCACCCGAATCACTTTAACCATTATAATTAATTATGCATGCATTTGAATTAACTGCAGAACATCACATCTTTCGCGAAAGTCTCCGCTCTTTTATTCAGAAAGAAGTAATTCCGAACGTCGATCAATGGGAAAAAGATGGACAAATCGATAAAATGATTTGGAAGAAAATGGGGGAGATGGGCTACCTCGGTCTTAATTTTCCAGCGGAGCTTAATGGACTTGACCTAGATTTTTATTATTCGCTTATCTTCTGTGAAGAGCTTTCCTATTGTTATTCTGGCGGTTTTACCATATCAGCACTGGTTATCCAATACATGTCGGCACCTTACTTGTTGAAATACGGTTCAGAATTCCTTAAGCAGAAATACTTAGCACCTGTAATTCTAGGCGATATGGTTAGTGCTGTTGCGATTACCGAGCCTGGAGCAGGATCCGATGTTCAGCAAATTCAAACGAGCGCTGTCCTCGATGGCGACTATTATATCGTGAATGGCTCAAAGACCTTTATCACAAACGGTTATTATGGTGATTTCTTTATCACTGCCGTGAAAACTGATCCTCAAGCCGGAAGTAAGGGAATTAGCTTGTTAT
Source organism: Sphingobacteruim zhuxiongii (assembly GCF_009557615.1). Lineage (NCBI taxonomy): Bacteria > Pseudomonadati > Bacteroidota > Sphingobacteriia > Sphingobacteriales > Sphingobacteriaceae > Sphingobacterium > Sphingobacterium zhuxiongii. The sequence goes on along the minus strand of NZ_CP045652.1, from coordinate 2,553,734 downwards.
TGATTGATCGAAATGCGGAAGGCGTTAGTGCTAATAAATTAAATAAAATGGGATGGCATGCTTCGGATACTGCCGAACTTGGTTTTAATCAAGTTCGCGTGCCGAAAGAGAATTTGTTGGGTAAGGAAGGCGAGGGCTTTAAATACTTGATGGATGGCTTACAACTGGAAAGGCTAACTGCTTCGATTCAAAGTCTGGCGACGGCTCAATCGGCAATTGACTATACTTTAAAATATATGGAGGAGCGCCAAGCATTCCAAAAGAAATTAAAGGATTTTCAAGTGTTGCGCCATCGGATTATCCAATTGATAGCCGACGTCGAGGTTAATCGCGCCTATGTTTATCACTGCTGCGACCTGCACAATCAAGGGGTTTATTCTGTTAAAGAATGCTCAATTGCTAAACTTCAAACCAGTGAATTAGCTATTCGTGTCGTGAACGAGTGTTTGCAAATGTTCGGAGGTTACGGATTTACGGAAGATTATAAAATTGCTAGACTCTATCGCGATGTTCGAGTTGGAACTATTATTGGGGGTACTTCAGAGATCATGAAGGAGATATTAGCGAAGATGTGTATTGATCAAGTGGATTATCAGCGTTAATCTTAAAAAGACATGAAGAGAATCAATATACTGGAGGGTACATCTGGAACCTGGAGGTTTGAGATATTAAGCGATTCAACATCACCTATTATAGTGGATTTAGACTTCTTTGATGAGGTTTTGCCGCAAGCGATCGAGCGTCTTGCTGATGCACACACAAAGGGCATTATTTTCGAATTTAAAGATGCGGCGACAGCGACAGATTATGAGACCCTATTTCGGGAAGCAAAGGCATGGCAAGTCTTTGAAGATCGATTAAGTAATGTTGCTAAACGAATAAACCGGCTCAAAGCATTTCAGAAACCCATTGTTTGTATTGTTCATCAGGCATGTACTTCCGCTGCCTTCGCTTTTGCGAGTATTGCCAATTACTTGTTGATCGCGAAGGATCATGTGAAGTTAGGATTCCCAGAATCGAAGTTTGGATTAATGCCCGGCTTTGGTGGTACGATTAATATATGGCAACGCTTGGGTCCTGAAGCTGCCTTGAGCATATTAACCAGCGGCAAATTATACCAATCTGAAGAAGCTGTGCGCTTAGGTATTGCTGATCAAATCTTTAATAGTGAGGCAGAAGCGATTTCCTTAGCCGAATCCTGGATAGTGGCGCATCAGGAGCCCGACTTAGACAGGCAACTTTCTATTAAAGATACAGAATCAGAATATTTTGTCAATTTGTCCTCCAAAATAAATCGTTCGTTTCCAGGTCAGTTGGCAATTGTTCAAGTGTTTCAAGATTCGTTAAATGAGAATTTAGAGGACGCTTATGAGATTGAGGCGGAGGCCTATAGTAAAACATTACTTCGAAAGGAGCCCCAAGCGATGATTCGATTACAAGAACATGGTCTTGCGGATGCCGCCCAGATGGCTGCCAATGCATCGGCCTTTCCGTTTAAAAAAGTAGGTGTAATCGGCGCTGGAATGATGGGCGCAGGGATTGCCTATGAAGCGGCAAAAGCAGGTTTTCAAGTTGTATTAAAAGATGTTTCACTGGAGAGTGCTGAAAAGGGGAAATCCTATTCCGCTAAGGTGCTCGATAAATCAATCAGCCTAGGGAAATCTAATTTAACGGAAAAGGAATCCACCTTAAATAGAATCCATGCGACCGATCAATTGAGCGACCTGCAAGATGCTGATTTGATAATTGAAGCCGTTTATGAAGATGTTGCTTTGAAGAATCAAGTAATTGCTGAAAGTGCTTCATTACTGAGTGCTGATGGCATCTTTGCATCAAATACGACCTCTTTACCCATATCAAAATTAGCAATCGCGAGTCAGCGTCCAGATAATTTTATTGGTTTGCATTTCTTCTCTCCAGTAGACCGTATGCCCTTGGTGGAAGTGATCCGTGGAAAGCATACCAGTCAAGAAACTATCGAGAAGGCATTACACTTTATTTCCAAGCTGAAGAAGATTCCGATTGTTGTTCAAGACGGGCCGGCCTTTTTTACCTCACGAATTTTCTTCAATTATTTGCTTGAAGGGATTACCATGATTCAAGAGGGGATTCCATTGGAACAAATCGAAGGGGCTGCGCGTATCGCAGGATTTGCCGTCGGTCCACTCGCGGTACTTGATGAAATAAGTCTAGACTTGATGGTCAAAGTATATGAGCAATTACCTAAGTTGCACGATTCGCAACAGCGTGCATTACGCTACTTAAAGAAACTTATTGCTGAAGGTCGTTCTGGAAGACGTACTGGTAAGGGCTTTTATGATTACCCAAGTGATGGTGGTAAAAAGGAGTATTCGCAGGATGCGGATGTAGAGATTAGTAAAGATATTCCAAGTACAGAAGTGCTGAAAAATCGACTCTTGAATGTCGTTGCTTTAGATAGTTTTCGTTGTTTGGAGGAAGGAATTTTAGCGAAGCCAATTGACGGTGATATCGGTTCGGTCTATGGTTTAGGCTATCCGATTCAAACTGGCGGTGTATTTGGTCATATTGACCAGGTCGGAGTTGGGAAATTTATTGAAGAATGTGAGACTTTTGCCGCAGCGGGCGAGCAATGGAAGATTCCTGAAAGCTTGAAGGGGAGGGTTTTCTATCCCTAGAACATATTTAGATTAAGCTATGGAGACCTCTATCAGAACGATAGAGGTCTTTTTTTTGCTTAAGCGTTTGCTTGTTTTGATTTTGGAAGCTGTTGTTGGTGATGAATTGCTTATCTGCATGCGTTTAAAATTTTATTAACACGTAGATTTACCTTGACTGGAATGGAGATGAAGCGTTTATTGCTGATATTAATGGGTTGAGGTATGGGGGAGCTTTGGCTGAAGTAGGCCTGAGGTCAATAGGTGATTCATACTTTCGAGTGGCGGGCGGAATATTTTTTGTTCGTATTTATAAGATCAGATGTGAATTAAAAAAAAGCTGTGCAACCTTTCGGCTGCACAGCTTTTCTATTTAATCCTATAAGGAGGACGTTATTTATTTTCTGCGTCTTTGTTGATGAAGACAAACTTGCCATCAAAAACATCCAGTTGGATAATGGAGTCTCTACTCACTTTGCCAGAAAGAATTTCCTTCGATAGCTCGTTGAGTACGCGTTTTTGAATAACACGTTTCAATGGGCGTGCACCATAAACTGGATCGTATCCTAATTGCGCTAACCAGTCGAGTGCATCGTCGGTTGCTGTTAAGAAGATGTTTTGTTCTGCTAATTGCTTTTCGACTCTTCCAAATTGCATACGTACGATATCGCCAATTTCATTACGGCTGAGCGGAGTAAACATAATCACTTCGTCAATACGGTTTAAGAACTCCGGTCGGATAGATTTTTGAAGTAATTCAAAGACCTCGTCTTTTGTTTTTCCGACAACTTCGTCGCGGTTATCATCGTTCATCTTCGAGAAGTTCTCTTGGATAATGTGTGATCCCGTGTTGGAAGTCATGATAATGATCGTGTTTTTAAAGTTAACTACACGACCTTTATTGTCTGTTAAGTGACCATCGTCCAATACCTGCAACAAGATGTTAAATACATCTGGGTGGGCTTTTTCAATCTCATCCAGTAGGACTACCGAATAAGGTCTACGACGTACGGCTTCTGTTAACTGTCCGCCTTCATCATAACCTACATATCCTGGAGGCGCTCCAATTAATCTGGAAACTGCATGCCTTTCTTGATATTCAGACATATCGATACGGACTAAGGCCTGTTCATCGTCAAATAAGAACTCTGCCAGTGCTTTCGCTAATTCTGTTTTTCCGACCCCAGTTGTTCCTAAGAAAATAAAGGAACCGATAGGGCGTTTGGCATCGCTTAGACCAGCACGCGAACGACGAATAGCATCGGCAATCGCCTCAATTGCTTCTTCTTGACCCGCAACACGTTTATGTAATTCCTCTTCAAGGTTTAGCAGTTTCTCGCGTTCTGACTGAATCATTTTATTCACTGGAATTCCTGTCCAGCGAGAAACAACGTCGGCAATATCCTCCGATGTCACTTCCTCTTTTAGCATTCGGCTGCTTTGCTGTTTTTCAGAAAGCTCTTTCTTTAAACCTTCTACCTTATCTTGTGCCTCTTTGATCTTGCCGTAACGTAATTCCGCAACTTTTCCGTAGTCGCCGGCACGCTCAGCTTGATCAGCCTCTAATTTATAATCTTCAATGTTCTGAATCTCTTGGTTAACCTGATCAACCAATGTCTTCTCCGATTGCCATGCTGCTTTTAAGGAGTCGCGTTCATTGGAAAGATTCGCGATGGTTTCCGATAACTCGGAAACTTTGCGTTCATCTTTTTCCCTTTTAATCGCTTCTCGTTCAATTTCTAACTGCATGATGCGGCGTTCTAATTCGTCGACAGCTTCTGGAACGGAGTCCATTTCTAATCTTAATTTCGAAGCAGCCTCATCGATCAAGTCAATAGCTTTATCTGGTAGAAAACGATCCGTAATATAGCGTTGTGATAACTCTACAGCTGCGATAATCGATTCATCTAAAATTCTAACCTTATGGTGCGTTTCATAACGTTCTTTCAACCCGCGTAAGATTGAAATCGCATCCTGTGTATCTGGTTCATCAACCATGACCTTTTGGAAACGGCGTTCCAATGCTTTATCCTTTTCGAAGTATTTTTGATACTCATTTAAGGTTGTTGCACCAATGGCGCGTAGTTCACCACGTGCTAAGGCTGGCTTTAAAATATTAGCCGCATCCATAGCGCCTTCACCACCTCCAGCACCTACTAGGGTATGGATTTCGTCGATGAATAGAATAATCTCGCCGTCGCTATCGGAAACTTCCTTTACAACTGCTTTCAAACGTTCTTCAAATTCACCTTTGTATTTTGCTCCCGCAATTAAGGAACCCATATCCAAAGAGAATACAGTTTTTGTTTTTAAGTTCTCTGGCGCATCGCCTTTGATAATACGGTGTGCGATACCTTCAGCAATGGCTGTTTTACCAACCCCAGGTTCTCCGACAAGAATAGGATTGTTTTTGGTACGACGTGATAGAATTTGCATCACGCGTCGAATCTCTTCATCACGACCTATAACAGGGTCTAGTTTTCCCGATTCGGCAAACTCGTTTAAGTTTCTCGCATATTTGCCCAAGGCATTGTAAGTTGCTTCGGCATTTTGGTCCGTAACTCGGCTACTGCCGCGGAGTTCTTTAATCGCCAGTTTTAGATCCTTCTCCGTAACTCCCTGATCTTTCAAGAGTGACGATACCTTGTCGTTTGCCGACAATAAGGCTAAAAGGATGTGCTCGATGGATACGAACTCATCGTTGAATTCCTTTAAATAGCTTTGGGCTTTTTGTAATACGGCTGCTGAAGAATTACTCAGATAAACATTGCTGCCGCTTACTTTCGGAAGGGCATCGATTTGCTTATCAACCTCGGTCGTCACGTAATTGATATTGACATTGAGTTTCTTTAGTAAATGTCCAACCACATTTTCATCGACGGTGAGTAATGCTTTTAATATATGCGCAGGTTCAATCGCTTGTTGTTGATTTCCAACAGCAATCTCCGACGCTTTTTGTATGGCTTCTTGAGCCTTGATGGTGTAATTATTAAAGTTCATATATAGTCTATTCGATTATTTTATTGTTTCTAATGATTAAACAAAATGAATGCCTATTGGTTTTAAAGCGATATAACATGTAATAATGTCATGTTATTTTATTTTTCACTGTCATTTTAACATGTTTATTTCTGTGTGTATCAAATTTACTGATTGAAATTCAGGAAATTAAATTCATAGTGGGAAAAACTTGAAAACTTACCTTGCAAAATATTTAAGGAATTTAGATATTTGCAGCAGCAAAAAAAAGCCTCCTTAGCTCAGCTGGTAGAGCAACTGACTTGTAATCAGTAGGTCATTGGTTCGATTCCGATAGGAGGCTCTGCAAACAAAAAAGCTCATCATCCGATGAGCTTTTTTGTTTTTATTTGTGATTCCCAAAGACTTGGATGTTTTCTTAATGAGGACGAGCTGCCGTAAATTTTAAAAAGGAACAACATGAACTCGTTCAACCTACCTCACGCGAATATATCGACATTGAGCAACACTATTGATTTCTAACTTTGTTTCGACGCACTGAAAGTTTATTTGTTGGTCGAGTTCGCCAAATAGTGGAATTCCGCCACCTAATAGATAGGGGATCGTTGTAATAATCATATCGTCGATTAAATCTTCTTTCAGAAAACTTTGAATTGTTTTACCACCATCAATATACAGGCGATGACATCCTTGGCTATGTAGAGTCTTCAAAATTTCCGTTATTTCGCCTTGAACTAGAAATACTTTTTCTCGCAATTCTACAGGAATCTCTTTCATGCTATTGCTGATTACAAATACCGGTTTCGGATAAGGCCATTCGCCCTCGAAGCTATGAACAATCTCAAAGGTGTTTCGTCCCATTACTAAAGCATCGATATCTTTAATAAAGTCATTATATCCCATATCGTCTTGTGTCGGGTTTGGTAAGGATAGTAGCCATTCAATACCATGATTCTTGTCTGCGATATAGCCATCTAAGCTACAGGCGATGAAAACGGAGTTTTTTGCGATGCTTTTCATAATGGATATTGAGGTTTAATCTTTCGAAAATACGGAAAAAGAATCGATGGGATAGAGGGAGAAAGGACTTATTCTTTCGGTTTAAATAACACCTATTTCGCGATAATGGCTTGATATTTGTTAATACAGAACAAATTAAAATACTAACTATATGAAAAACTTAAGACTGTTTATTCTAGCTCTATTATCTTTAACGTTCGTGATTTCATCATGTAGCAAAGACGATGACGGTACGCCTAGTGAAGGCGCTAAAAAAGTTCAGTACAAGATTATAGGATCTGCAGGTGTGAACATTAGTACAATCGTTTATTATGATGGCGACACGCCAGTTTCAAAGACCGGTGATTTTGGTGCAGAGTGGACAAGTGAAGCAGGAATTACTGCAAAGACGCCAATGATTACTGCAAATGGTATTGGTCCAACTGATGCATCAACGTTGAAAGCGCAAATTATTGTTGACGGAAAAGTGGTAAAAGAAAGTGCTGCTTCTTCAGGTAAGGTTCTTCAAACTAGCGTATCTTTCTTCTAGAGTGAATCGTTTAAAAAAAAAATTAAAAAGCCTAAAATATTTTAGGCTTTTTTTTTGTGCCTTTGTTTTGCTACAAGGATCTTAAAATAATAATTCATTAAATCTTCTTGTTTCGTGTTGGTTTTTAAAGATTTATCGATTTAAATTGATATTTTCACGAACAATTGCACACTTCAGGTGAAGATATTTTCAAGCTTGGTGTAAACACTAACGTTCAACCAAACATATTATGAGCTATTACGATGACGAGTATGACGAGAAAGCTTCCGCACGTGCGATGTGGATGTTCTTTAAACTAGCATTAAACGGTGCTATTATCGTGATCTTATACAAGTTGCTTTATATCCCGAATTATCCGGATTTCTTGAGGGAATCAAACGCTTTATACGTTATGCCTATTGTCGGGACTATTGGCACCTACTTTTATTTGGCTTATTGGTTGGGCAAAAAATTGAGTTTATACCTCGTCGGTGCTGCAGTTTTTTCGGTTGGACTAGCCGCGCTGACAAGTTTTGATACGGTATTTAAGCTTTATACATTAGCCGTGTTTGGTGGACTTGTATACGGCTGTTATTTGCTGATACGATTGATTATAAACTTTGTCGTCAAAAAACGGTAATCTTGTCAGTCGCTATCTCCAATGATTGTTTAGCTATTGCTTAGAAAGAACAACATTCGATTCGGTCGACTTTCATCGCTTCCCCTTCCTTACTTATAATTTAAAATATAATAATCCTTTTCTGAATGACTATTGATTTCTCCGAAGTAAATAAGCTTAAAATAGCAGAGGTAATTGCAGACGATATTGTGTTAAGCTCAACAGAAGACGCTTTAGCAATCTTAGGTGATTTGTATTTTCAAGAAGTTGATCGCCTGTTTATTTATGAACGGAATATTATTCCTGTCTTTTTCGATTTAAAGTCTAGAATTGCTGGTGATATTCTTCAGAAATTTACGCAGTATCAAATGCCGGTTTCCATCATCGGTGACTTTTCCAACTACCAGAGTAAGAGTTTACGTGATTTTATTTTCGAAAGTAATCAGGGTAAACAAATTCACTTTTGTGGAACGAAAGTAGAGGCAATCGAAATGGCGAATCGGCTTAAGAAATAAGGGGAAGGAGTTTTCTCGACAGATAATTTGTCCTGATATCGATTTTTGTGCTAGTCGAAATGATACTGTGTCGGCGCGATTCCAATATAGCGTTTAAAGTCTTTAAGGAAATGGTTGTAGTCATAGTAGCCTTGAAGGTTCGCTAGTTCGGCATTAACAGCATTTTTATTATTCTTGTATTCCTGATAACCATAAATAAAACGTTGCAAGGCAATATATTTCTTGGGTGGAATGCCGATGTAATTTACAAAGTTTCTATAGAGCCATTTAGAATTCACTCCGCTACCTAAATGTTGAAGAACATCCGCGACATTAACGGCTCCTTTACGGTTTTCAATATGTTTAATGGCAGCACTTAAGATCGCTGGAAAGCGACTTTCAGATTTCTCAACCACTAAGCGTTCATTTAGTTCGTTAAGTTGTTTCCAATCGATTTCTTGCTGGTAGATTGCCTGGAAGATGGAGACCCATTTTTCTGACATCAGGTCCTCCAAGTTGCGGATTGGATTAGTTAGGAATACAGCAGGATTGATGTTAAATAAGCTGTAAAAATCTGCCGGCTGGAATCGTAAAACAAGGATGTTTTCTACATTCTTTGGAATTTGCCAATGTGTATTTTCTATGGTTCCGCAGCAGATCCATGCGGATTTTAGCTTGATGAGTTCTTTTCCTTTTCTCAAGTTGACCTGATCGGTTTTTCGAGGCATTAGAATAATGGATGGAACGCCATCGTTAAACAAGGCATGGCTAGTTCCGAGTTCTTGACAGGGGAAGAAATGCAGGTCAAATATTAGCTGTTTGTTGATTTTCGCACATAGCGTACCCTGTGATTCAATAGAAGGCCATTGAAATGTAGTAGATTTAATGCTATGTAGAAAATTAATCGGCATACTTAAGGACAAAGGTATTAAAGAAAATGGCTTTTCCGATTTGTAAATGTCCGATTTGTACTTTCTGAAAAATTGAAAGGAATCTATTTTTGCTGATCGTATTAATTAGAAAATCAGATACATTATGCAGATATCGAATAAAGAGGATCTTGAAGGAATGAAGCGCGTCAGTGAAGCTGTTGCTATTACACTGAAGGAAATGATCAATTATACGAAGGTTGGGATGTCGACTAAGCAAATAGACCATTACGGCGCACAGCTTCTCGGGAAGTTTGGCGCAAATTCGGCTCCTCGTCTTACCTATAATTTCCCCGGTAACAGCTGTATTAGCGTGAATAATGAATTTTGTCATGGGATTCCTTCTGCTCAAAAAATACTACAAGAAGGGGATTTGATTAATATTGATGTTTCTGCAGAGCTCGCAGGATTTTGGTCGGACAATGGTTGTTCATTTGTTGTTGGTGAGGATATTCATCAACATCAGGGTATGATTGATGCATCTAAGCAGATTCTCAAGCTCGCTATTGCAGCGATTAAGGGCGGGGTGAAGATTGCTACTGTTGGAGAATTGATGGAAACTGAGGCTAAGAAAAGGGGATATATGGTGATTAAAAATCTCGGGGGGCATGGTATTGGTCGCAGTCTACATGAGCAGCCCGATGAGTTGCTGAATTTTAAGAATCGCTTTGATCAAAGGCGATTTAAAAAGGATTCCGTCGTTGCTATTGAAACGTTTGTCGCTACAGCATCTACTTATGCCGTTGAACTCGAGGATGGATGGACGATGGTTGGTAATAAAGGAGGTGTCTTAGCTCAACATGAGCATACACTTATCGTGACTGCTGGCAACCCGACGATCTTGACGGCGGATAATGGCGTTTGGGATTAGGTTTAGAGTAGCCAAACCATTGTTTATTGGGTTTGTATGTAGGTTGGAAGTTTATCGAGTTAGCTTCATGTCATTATGCAAAGCGGATGGGCATGATTTCGCTATTGTCAATAGCAAGTATTATAATCTACGGAAGGGTAGGACCATTCTGCTATCGTAAGATCAGGTCAATCAATATATTCCTCTACATGCGTAATTGCATGATGCAACGAGGTATTCTTTTGACCAGTTGAAATTCACGCTTGTTAGCAATTGAGATCAAGAACAGTTAATCGTTAGTTATTTACGGGCTTATGCTTTTCTTTGCTATTATTTGATTGAGCTCTTCCGTTAAATAACTCTAAGAAATAAGCAAAATATTACTATATTTCGTTATGGAAAAACGCTCGCTCACACAGCTGTTTAAATTTTCTGAAACTGAAAAGAAGAAATATTTTAGAGATTGCCTTCGCTTTTTTTTATTGCTGGCTGTATTGATGTTTATTGGGTTATATATAGCACACGGTTTCAATACTGAATTGTGGCCGCGTAAGTTTTTAGTGTATTTATTGGTTTTTCCTTTACTTATGGCGTTTTTTAATAAGATTGGTAATCAAGGTTAATATATTCGATTGAAAAGTATGAAGAGAAGATTTTTATTGCTCAGTTTACTGAGCTTTTTGTTGAGTCCTTTGTTTGGACAAGATGGTTCTGTAAACTTCTCAGAAGCATATATCAAGGCGAATAATGGGCATGTGAAAATTGAGATTGAGGAAGTTCAGGAGATGCTTCATGTTATCATGGCGGTTAGTGATGCTGGGCTGAAAGACTCGAATATGATTAATCATAACGGCGCGTATTACAAAGAGGTTATTGACCGATTTGGTCGATTTCGTGATCATCGCGCGGTGAAAATAGCGGACTCTTTATTGAATGAGAGTATTATCTATTATATTTTTCTATCCTCCAATGCAAATGGTTTTGTCTTTGATGACAAGGAACTAGTCAGAACAAATATTTATACATTTCCGGCAAGAGGGGTAGGTTCTACTGAAATTTCAGAAGATCCAATTGTTACCTATAAAAAGGAATTGGAAGACTTTGCGGTGTCATCTGACTTTCGGACATTTTATGCTCAGCATAAACCTTTCTATGATACGATTAAACAGGATTATGAAAAATACGGTGAGATCGATAAACAGAAGGCCTGGTTGGAACGCAAGTTTGATTATAAGATCAATAGTTATCGGGTGCTTACATCTCCATTAATCGGTGGGATACATGCTACGCAGACTTTTGAAAACAATAACTTTAAGGAGATGCTCCTGTATCTGCCTTTGATTAAGCGAAATAAGGAGCTAAGCGAGGAGTTAAATATCGCAATGAGTACGCGTGTGATTTTTACGGAAATCGATCATAATTATGTTGGCCCCCTGAGTGATCAGTATAAAAGTACCATCGATACCATATTTGATAATCGTAGTTTCTGGGTAAATGCTGCAAATAAAGCAACAGCACATTATCCAAGTCCAATCAAGGTTTATGATGAGTATATGACCTGGGGACTCTTTTTACTCTATGCCTCGGATACCTATTCCGATAAAAACAGTTTAAGATATATTGAAGATCATCTTAATAGTAAGATGGTCGCAAAAGGATTTCCGAAGTCCGAGATTTTTAACAAAGAGTTGTATCGGTTGTATGGGAAAAATCGGAATAGTAAAATTGACGGAATTTATAGGGAAATGTTGAAGTGGAGTGGGGAGCAACGTTAGTTGAGGTGAGCGTAAGTTTTGGGTAGGTTTTGGCATGTTGTTCTTTGATTGGGGAATAAATGGTTTTGATGTGTTGATGCCTATAAATGGATTGGAACTTTGGTTTATTGGAGTGTTATTTTAGGACTATTGATTGTTTGGAAAAAGGGTAAGGCTACCTATGCACTAACGTAATCAACAGCCTTTTATTATTTTCTTAATTCATGAAAAAAGGAAATATTAAAGGCTGTTGCGACAAAAAAAGAGAATCGTTCAATTTCTCCCTTAGACCGCCATTTCGCCAGAATGATGATCGCGGTACTTGTTTTTTATTGATGTTGTTACTACCAAGGGATTTCTCCAGTTTCAGGATTGTTTTCTTCACTGAAAAATTTTCCTGTTGGACCATTTTTGTCAAGCAGAGCGTATTTTACGATTCGTTTTCCAGCTTCCTCAACAGTTCCAGTTCCACGATGTCCATTAAAATCAGTTTTTGTAAACCCCGGACAAATAGCGTTTACTTTAAAGTTAGTATCCTTCAGTTCGTAAGCCAATACAACAGTGTACATATTTAAAGCTGCTTTTGATGACAGATAAACAACACCTTTAAAGTCGAAATATTTGTATGTTGGGTCACTGTGTAAAGTTATTGAACCTTGGCTGGAACTTACATTTACAATGCGAGGCTCGGGAGATTTTTTCAATAAATCAATAAAGGCCTGCGTAACTCTCACGACTCCATAAACATTAGCATCGTATGTTGCTTTGAACTGTTCTATGGTAGCATCAAATGCAGATTGTGGGTATCCACCGAATATTCCTGCATTGTTAACAAGAATGTCTAATGATTGGGTTTTCCTACCGATTATTGAGCGTGCATTTTGGATGGATTTATTGTTTGTTATATCAAGCTGAATGGCTTCTACATTATTTATTCCTTCAGCTTTTAATTTATTTACAGCGTCTACACCGTTTTCCAAACTGCGACTACCGAGGTAAACATAAATCCCTTTTTGAGCAAGTTGATTCGCTACTTCAAAACCAATACTTTTATTTGCTCCTGTTACTAATGCTGTCTTCATTTTTTTATATTTTAAATTAATGAAGCAAAGCTAGAGCACTAAAAAAAACTTTAGATGGACAAATCAATTTATTCTCTTGACAAATCTTGATGTTGCAAAAAATCACTTACACTTTTTCCTGTGCTTTTTTTGAAAAGTCTCGAAAAATAATCGGGATCATTGAATCCTAATGCATATGCTAATTCCTTGACAGAAAGCTTAGAATTGCGTAGTTTCCATTGAGCTTCCATCTTCAAACGATTTGTTAAAAAATCCTTTGGAGAGGAACCTGAATACTCTTTTACTAATCGATAAAGACTATTGGTTGTTAAAGCCATTTTTTGGGCAATAGCATTGATAGAAGGTTGTTCCGTAAGATGAGTTTCTACCATTAATTTAAACTCAACAAACTTTGAAAAGTTAGAGTTTATAATGTTATTTGTTTCGTTTTTAAAATAAGCATTGTTTAGTTCCGAAAGTAATAAATTCAAATAGGCTAATATTATCTCTGAGTCAGTAGAGAGGCTCTCTGTATACAATATTTGATTTATAATTTCAATAACTTTTCTTACACGTTCCCTTGCATGATTTTCTAACGTGATGATTTGAGAATTTAATGGATTAATCAAAAATGAAAAGCGTTGTGGCAGCAAAGCCAACGTATTTTCATCAAATAGTATTTTAAAATATTTTAGATTTTCTGTTTTGGTGGGAGGGATAAAATATTGATTGGGCATCGCAAAAAGCAAGTCTCCCGTAGTAAGGGTAATTTCTTGTAGATCTAATTTGTAAGTGATAGATCCACTCTCAATTAACACGATAAAATATGAAGTCAATCTACGAGGTAGAAGCAGTTTTTGCTGAATTTCAGCAGAAGGAAAAGGACTATCATTTGATCGAACTTTTATATTTTGAGCAATCTTTGATTTATTTGTTATTTCTTTCATCTGCTCTTAATTTGATAGGGCACTGTTGTGCAATTACCGCTAACATTATTATAAGCGAATCTAAGTAATTTTCTTTTAAGTGAATCGTGTGTAATTAGATAGTTTATATACAGCAACCTACGTGATGTTTGGTATGTTTCATATTTGTTATAAAGAATTTGTTTCTATATGTAATCTTTATAAGAACTGCGTGGTAAAAAGTACTTAGAAAAAAAATGATGGTTTAGCTTTTTAATTATCTATTACGTCGATAAAAAGAAGTCTGTCAAAACTCCTCGAAAGGCCGTTTAATTAGTTGAAATTTACAAGAAATGAAGAAAAAGTGCCATAAAATAAAAAAAGCCCAACTAATGTTGAGCTTTTCAAAGTCTTTGCGGAGAGGGCGGGATTCGAACCCGCGGTACCGTTTCCAGTACGACAGTTTAGCAAACTGTTCCTTTCGGCCACTCAGGCACCTCTCCGGGTTTTGACAGTGCAAACATAAAGCAAAATTTTCACTCTACAAAGCTGATAATGCTAATTTTTAACAATTTTTCAGCTACTGAATGGCAACCTGCTGAATGTCAAACCATTTTTTTAATTATCTTTTTTCTTACTTAGATCGTAATCAATACGAACATGGTAAATACTCTTAAGCATTGCTTTAAAAATCTTAGATACTTCTGTGATATCCCGCATGGTAATATCTGCGTTAGCAAATTGTCTCTGCATTAACTTATGGTCGATAATTTTATCGACAAGTGTATTAATAGATTCTTCTGTTGGTTCTTTCAATGCCCGCGAAGAAGCTTCCACCGAGTCGGCCATCATAAGCACCGCAGTCTCTTTGGAGAAAGGTACTGGACCTGGGTATCTAAAGATGGATTCATCGATAACTTTATCGGGGTTATCTTTAACGGCAAGATTATAAAAGTAGTCCACTTTCGTAGTACCATGGTGGGTGCGAATAAAGTCGATTACAACTTCCGGCATTTGATGTTTTCTCGCCATCTCAATGCCTTTCAGAACGTGGGAGATAATGATCTGCGCACTTTGTTCTGCGGTCAGTTCCTCGTGTGGATTGTCATTCGTTTTTTGGTTTTCGATAAAGTAGAGCGGGTTGATCATTTTACCGATATCATGGTATAAAGCACCAGCACGAACCAAAAGGGGATTGCCACCAATTTTATAAATTGCTGCTTCGGCAAGATTAGCCACTTGCAACGAATGTTGGAATGTACCTGGCGCTTTCAGCGATAACTCACGTAGTAGACGAGAATTACTATTGGTTAGTTCCATTAATGTTAAGTCAGATACAATACCGAATAACTTCTCGAACGCATAGATTAATGGATAGGCGAGTAGGGTAAGTCCGACACTGACTGCGAAAGGCAGGATATCTTGCCAGTAGATAGTCGTGAACGACCCGTTACGCGTCAATACTAATCCAATATAGGCAAGTATATAGGTCGCTAAAATAACAACGCTAGAGACCAGGAATTGCTCTCTTTTTACAAGGGTCTTGATGCTATAGATGGCCACCATTCCGGAGGTAAATTGTAGAAACACAAAGTCGAAGCTATTGGGCACAAAGAGTCCAGCTACTAAAACCATCAGAATGTGAATATTTAAAGCGATCCGGGTATCAAAGAGTAGGCGGAAGATAATTGGCACACTACAATAAGGAATATAGTAGAGGCTTGGGATTTTCATTTTAATGGCCCAACTGAGTACGCCAAGCATCACCAGGATAACAATAAAGATGATGAAAAGTAGACGGTTGTTATTAAAGATATCTCTTCGGAAATAGTATAAAAATACCATTAGGAGAGACATCGCTAAAGAGATCAACAGAAAGTGACCAAACATAACGAGGTTTTGCTCACCCGATATGCGGGATTCGTCCTCAAATACTTTTCGTAGCGACTCTAACTTTTGGTAACTTTCATTGTTGATGATTTTGCCTTGCTCAGCGATTAGCTCATCCTTTTGCACCATTCCTCGAGTCGTCGAGATATTGGCTAGGGCATTTTGCTCTACTTTATTCGTTTGGCTTTCGTTGAAAACATAATTGATGGTGACGTAACTTTTCAGCACTTCCGCAAACCAAGCTTTATGTTCGATGAGGTTATTCTTTTCTAAAGTTTCCTTTAAATATTTATTTGCCGATTCAATGGTATAACAGTCTGCAGTATTCTTTTGTTGCGCGACATTATCATGGACTAAAACAAAGTTATACTCCATTGCCGTTGCATCGTTTTTCACCGAGTCATTTCCTTTAATTTGAAAACGATTATTTAAGGAAATAATGCCACGTTCATAAATATAACTGAGTAAAGCAGTTCCTACTTCTCTGTATTTGGTGATGTCAGTGCCGGTGGAATCTAGCTGGCTGGATTGCCACTTTTCGTTTAAGTCTGTATTAAATTGATCGATTTGCTCCTTGCTAGCGACGTCGTTCAGGTTGTAGATCGGTTGAACGGTACGTAGAATATACTGCTTATCACGCGCTAGCTCTTCTGGCGTTTTTAAAATCGCAAAATTGTATGGAGACGTTAGGTTTTCATGATTCCAAGGCTTGCCTTTTTCGTACTCATATTGAAAACGGGGTTGCTTTGGTAGGAATATACAGATCAAGATGATCGTTAATACTACCATCCCGTATTTCCAAAGGGTGGAATTTTGCTGTAATTTATCTTTCGGATAGTTAATCTTTAGTTTCGCCACGTTCTTAAATTCTTCCTGATCAAACAAATGTAATTAATTTCAAGTAAATGACTCTTATTTCTGAAAAGTAAGCGGATGTTTCTGATTAGCGATTTTTACTTATTATCTTTGCAAAAAAAAACACCCCATGTCTGCAAAACAACATTTAATCGCCCCATCTATCTTAGCAGCTGACTTCGCGAAGCTTTATGATGATATTCAAATGGTAAACAACAGTGAAGCTGATTGGTTCCATATCGATATAATGGATGGCGTATTTGTACCGAATATTTCTTTTGGGTTCCCTGTCATGCAAGCGATTGCTAAACACGCAAAGAAACCATTGGATGTACATTTAATGATCGTCGATCCAGATCGCTATTTAAAAACATGTAAGGATAATGGCGCGGCAATTATTACCGTTCACTATGAAGCATGTACACATTTACATCGTACGTTAGCAGGAATTAAAGAATTAGGATGTAAGGCCGGTGTTGCTTTGAATCCGCATACGCCAGTTTCTTTATTAAAGGATGTGATTCAGGACATTGATTTAGTTTGTTTAATGTCAGTAAACCCGGGATTTGGTGGACAGAAATTTATCGAGCGTACCTATTCGAAGATTAAAGAATTACGTGCCTTAGCTCTTCAAGAAGGAACGGATGTTATGATTGAGATTGACGGCGGAGTAGGTCTTGGAAACGCGAGTAAGTTATTGGCTGCAGGTGCTGATGTGCTTGTTGCAGGAAGTTTTGTTTTCAATTCGGAGAATCCGATCGAAACGGTGAAGGAATTGAAGGAGGTAGACCCTACAATACAGCTTGTTTAGCTGTTGTTTAGAATATTTCCAAATTAGCCTCGAGTGGCACAAATACAACTTTAGCTTGGTTTTTTTTGTATTTTTGTTCTTGTTGGCGTAATTGATTATTTATTCCAATAGATTTAGTTAAAAGTAAAATCATATTTAAACAAATAATACATGGCTTTTGATATAGACATGATCAAAAAAGTTTACTCACAATACGATGAGCGCATTACTGCTGCTCGTCAAATCGTGAATAAGCCTTTGACATTAGCAGAGAAAATTTTGTACGCGCACCTTTGGGATGGTAACGCTACGGAAGCTTACGAAAGAGGTAAGTCTTATGTTGATTTCGCTCCAGATCGCGTAGCGATGCAGGATGCTACAGCACAGATGGCATTATTGCAATTTATGCAAGCAGGTCGTCCACAAGCTGCTGTTCCTTCAACAGTTCACTGTGACCACTTAATTCAAGCTCGTGATGGTGCTGATCAAGATTTAACCCGTGCGAAGCAAGAAAGCTCTGAAGTATTTAACTTCTTAAGCTCTGTGTCTAACAAATATGGTATTGGTTTCTGGAAACCAGGAGCAGGTATTATCCACCAAGTAGTATTGGAAAACTATGCTTTCCCAGGTGGTATGATGATCGGTACTGACTCTCACACTGTAAATGCAGGTGGATTAGGTATGGTTGCTATTGGTGTTGGTGGTGCTGATGCTTGTGATGTAATGGCTGGATTACCTTGGGAACTTAAATTCCCTAAATTAATCGGTATTAAATTAACGGGTAAACTATCAGGCTGGGCAGCTCCTAAAGATGTAATCTTGAAAGTTGCAGGTATCTTAACTGTAAAAGGTGGTACTGGTGCAATCGTCGAATACTTCGGTGAAGGTGCTGAATCTTTATCTTGTACGGGTAAAGGAACAATTTGTAACATGGGTGCTGAAATTGGTGCAACTACATCAACTTTCGGATATGATGCTTCTATGGAGCGTTACTTACGTGCTACAGGTCGTGAAGAAGTTGCTGATGCAGCAAATGTGATTAAACAACATTTAACTGCTGATGCGGAAGTTTATGCTAACCCTGAGCAATACTTCGATCAATTAATTGAAATTAACCTTTCTGAGTTAGAGCCTTCATTGAATGGTCCTTTCACTCCAGATTTATATACTCCAATCTCTCGTATGCGTGAGGAAGCTGGTAAAAACGGCTGGCCTACAAAAGTAGAGTGGGGATTAATCGGTTCATGTACTAACTCTTCTTACGAAGATCTTTCTCGCGCGGCGTCAATTGCTAAACAAGCGATCGAAAAAGGATTAGTAACGAAAGCGGACTTTGGTATCAACCCAGGTTCTGAGCAAGTACGTTTTACTGCTGATCGCGATGGTTTATTGAAAACTTTCGAAGATTTAAATGCGACGATCTTTACAAATGCATGCGGTCCATGTATTGGTATGTGGGATCGTGCAGGTGCAGACAAACAAGAGAAAAACACAATCGTACACTCGTTCAACCGTAACTTCGCAAAACGCGCTGACGGTAACCCGAATACATTTGCATTTGTAACTTCTCCAGAAATGGTAGCAGCAATCGCTATCTCTGGTGATTTAGGTTTCAACCCGCTTACAGATACGTTAACAAATAAAAACGGTGAACAAGTGAAGTTAGATCCTCCTACTGGTGATGAATTACCAGAAAAAGGATTTGCGGTTGATGATCCAGGATACCAAGCACCTGCAGCTGATGGTTCATCAGTGAATGTAAATGTTTCTCCTACTTCTGATCGTTTGCAATTGTTAGAGCCATTTGCAGCATGGGAAGGTACAGATCTTAAAGGTTTGAAATTATTAATCAAAGCTAAAGGTAAATGTACTACTGACCATATTTCTATGGCTGGTCCTTGGTTGAAATACCGTGGTCACTTAGATAATATCTCTAACAATATGTTAATCGGTGCAGTTAACTACTTCAACGATAAAACTGATAATGTTAAAAACCAATTAACAGGTACTTACGGTGCAGTTCCTGCAACACAACGTGCTTATAAAGCGGCTAACATTGGATCAATCGTTGTTGGTGATGAAAACTACGGTGAAGGCTCTTCACGTGAGCACGCAGCAATGGAGCCACGTCACTTAGGTGTTCGTGCAGTATTAGTGAAATCTTTCGCTCGTATTCACGAAACAAACTTGAAGAAACAAGGTATGTTGGGATTAACGTTCGCTAATAAGGAAGATTACGATAAAATCAAAGAAGATGATACTATCGATATCAATGGCTTAACTGAGTTCGCTCCAAACAAACCATTAACTTTAGTATTACACCATGCTGATGGTACTTCGGAAGAAATTATAGCAAACCATACTTATAACGAACAACAAATTGGTTGGTTTAAAGCAGGTGGTGCATTGAATATTATTCGTGCAAACCAAGCTAAATAATTCTAAAGAATAATCTTTTTAAAAGATTTTAGATATTAAAGCCGCTCTTCTAGAGCGGCTTTTTTTGTGCTTATTTCTGTAGATTTGATGGAGATAAATTATCTCACTCTGTTTTTTATTAGTGAAATGAAGAAAGTATTTTGTTTAATTAGCATTTGCAGTATCATGGTATTCAGTAATTTATATGGGCAGCAGATTCCTTTTGAATCTGATCCAAATAGTAATCGCACAGTAACTTATGACGAGCTTCAGCATTTTTATACTGAGCTTTTGAAAGATCAGAAGTCTGCAAAGTTGATCGATCTTGGAAAGACAGACGTAGGGAAGCCGCTGCAGTTAATTGTGTTATCGAAGGATGGTGATTTCGATCCCAATAGCATTAAAGCGAAAGGAAAGGCTGTTCTATTTATGAATAATGGCATTCATCCAGGGGAGCCGGAGGGGATAGACGCGTCGATGATGTTTGTGAGAGATATTTTGAATGGCAATAAGTTGTCTGACGATGTCGTCATTTGCATTATTCCAGTTTATAATATTGCCGGCATGCTCAATCGAGGAACAACTCGCGCTAATCAAAATGGCCCTGAAGCTTATGGTTTTCGTGGAAGTCGACAACATTATGATCTTAATCGCGATTTTATAAAAGCGGATACTAGAAATGCGATGCTCTTTAACGAGGTCTTTAGCACTTGGGATCCGGATGTCTTCTTTGATACCCATACGAGTAATGGTGCCGACTATCAACATATTATGACACTAATTGCCACGCATCCTGATAAACTCCATCCGAAACTGAGTAAATATATGCAGCATAACTTTACAGAGCGGCTTTATCAGAAAATGGAAAAACGCGGCTTTCCCATGATTCCCTACGTTGACTCAAAAGGGGAGACTCCCGAAACTGGATTAGTTTCCTTTCTCGATGGCCCCAGATATTCAACAGGATATGCGGCTTTGCACCATAGTATTGGATATATGCCGGAAACGCATATGTGGAAGCCTTATAAGGAGCGCGTAGCTTCAACTTATGCATTGATGGAACTGTTGTATGAAAATACTATTGTCGAGGCTGGGAAGCTTGTAAAGCTGCGAAATGAGATCAAGCAGGAGCTTCTTCATCAACAGTCCTTTACCATCGGATGGACACTTGATACAAATAAAGTCGAGCAGATTCCTTTCCTAGGTTATGAAGCTGGTCATAAAACAAGTAAAATTACCGCGGAGAATCGACTATATTACGATCGCTCGAAACCGTATGCGAAGACAATACCGTATTATAGCAGTTATATACCCACTTTGAAAATCCAAAAGCCGAAGGCCTATATTATTCCGCAGGCTTATGATAAGGTTGTACAGTTGTTGCGGGCAAATCGCGTTGAAATGACGCCCTTAAAGAGCGATACAGTATTGGATGTTCAAATGTATCGTATCGTTGATTACAAGACTTCAAATAAGCCCTATGAAGGACATTATCCGCACGCAGACGTTCAAGTTGAAACGATTAAAATGAAACAAGCATATTTTGAGGGTGATTGGTTAGTATCCACCAATCAAACTGCCGTTCGTTATTTGATTGAAACTTTGGAGCCGCAAGCTTCCGATTCATTCTTTAATTGGAATTTCTTTGATGCGATTCTTTCGCAGAAGGAGTACTTCTCTGCTTATATTTTTGAGGACTATGCATCCGAAATGCTAGAAAAGGATCAAGCCTTGAAGAAGGATTTTATTGCAGCAAAGCAAAAGGATAAACAATTAAATGATAGCGCACAGAAGCAATTGGAATGGTTGTATGAACGAAGTCCATTTTATGAAAATAGTTTTAAACTATATCCGATAGGAAGAATATTATAGTCGCCAAAATCTGTTGACATAAGGTTGTCATCGATGCTTGTAATTTTGGTATATCATTAATCAATACTATATACTATGAGCACAAATGTAATTATCAGCAGAGACGAGTTTTTGAATCATTGGCAAGAACATCGTACATTGACAAGGAAGACAATCGAGGCTTTTCCCGAAAATGAAATCTTTACATTCTCTATTGGTGGAATGCGCGTTTTCGGTGATTTAATAAAAGAGCTATTAAGTATTGCAGCACCGGGACTTGATGGTATCGTACATAAAAAAATAGAAGGTTATTCACATGAATTACCTGACTTGAAGACTAAGGCAGATTTGCTTGCAGAATGGGACAGGCAGACTGTTCAAATCAACGAGCTTTTTAATCGCATTCCTGATGAGCAGTTTCATGAAACCTTTAATCTTTTTGGGGAATATGAATTTCCAGTCTATCAGAATTTACTTTATTTTGTCGATAACGAGATTCATCATCGTGCGCAAGGCTTTGTTTATCTTCGCGCGTTAGGCGTGGAGCCACCTTTCTTTTGGGATAGATATTAATTAAAAAAGGCCAAGCAATAATGCTTGGCCTTTTCTGTTATGGTCTTTTTTTAATTATCTAGGGTAAACGGAGTTAACCTCGTCAATTTTCCATTGTCCTTGATCCATATGCATGGATACATAGTCAACTCTTTTAAATTTCCCGAAGTCTAGCGTTACGCGCGCTAAGCTGTAGTTTGCATTCTTCTCTACGAATTCATAGTTAACATCGCAGTTGTACTCGCTTCCTTTATTCTCTTTTAAGAATTTAAGGTAAGCTGCTTTTTTAACTGCTTGTTGTCTATTACCAGCATTTACTTTATGTGTGAAGTCATTGTCGAAGATCTCATCGATAAATAAGGTATTACCTTTTACGGTACTGTTGATGTATTCATCGACTACGTTTTCAGCTACGGCTTTGTTTAAAATTTTCTTGTCGTCTTTAATTTCTGTTGCAAATACGTTTACAGATGAAACGAATAATAATGCTGCGATTGCGAAGGTTTTAGTTAGATTTTTCATGTCTTTAATATGTTATAATGTTTAATTGTTCTGTTTGTTATTTCTTATTTGATACTTCAAAGGTAGGGGGATATGGCATGAAGACCTATGCTGATTAGGTCGAAAAGGGGGATTATTCGGTAAAAGCAAGAAAGGATTCGGTGAAAATGCCAGAGGTAGTTTACCGAGAGTAGGAGGCCGGTTTCTTTCCTTCGGACTTGACCTTGACAGGCTAGCTTAGCAGATGAAGGACCTCCATACAAGCTTGCATTTCTACAGATAGATATTAATTAAAAAAGGCCAAGCAATAATGCTTGGCCTTTTCTGTTATGGTCTTTTTTTAATTATCTAGGGTAAACGGAGTTAACCTCGTCAATTTTCCATTGTCCTTGATCCATATGCATGGATACATAGTCAACTCTTTTAAATTTCCCGAAGTCTAGCGTTACGCGCGCTAAGCTGTAGTTTGCATTCTTCTCTACGAATTCATAGTTAACATCGCAGTTGTACTCGCTTCCTTTATTCTCTTTTAAGAATTTAAGGTAAGCTGATTTTTTAACTGCTTGTTGTCTATTACCAGCATTTACTTTATGTGTGAAGTCATTGTCGAAGATCTCATCGATAAATAAGGTATTACCTTTTACAGTACTGTTGATGTATTCATCGACTACGTTTTCAGCTACGGCTTTGTTTAAAATTTTCTTGTCGTCTTTAATTTCTGTTGCAAATACGTTTACAGATGAAACGAATAATAATGCTGCGATTGCGAAGGTTTTAGTTAGATTTTTCATGTCTTTAATATGTTATAATGTTTAATTGTTCTGTTTGTTATTTCTTATTTGATACTTCAAAGGTAGGGGGATAAGGGATGCAGACCTATGCTGATTAGGTCGAAAAGGGGGATTATTCGGTAAAAGCAAGAAAGGATTCGGTGAAAATGCCAGAGATAGTTTACCGAGGGTCTATTAAAAATAAAAATAGCCCTCTCTGTTCTTGAGAAGGCTATTTTTATGCTTCATGGCAATGAATTCCATAAAGTGGCTACAGTTTTTATCTGTTATTCATCAACGGATAGCAGTTTTGCTCTATGAATTTTGCCCCAATCCACTAGCTGCTGAATTAATTGTTCAGAAGAGCGTCCGTAATCTGTGATCGTATAACGAACCGTTATAGGTTTGGTATTTTGTTGTTCTCGATGTACAAGGTGATTTTCTTCGAGGTCTTTCAACTCTTTAGTAAGCATCTTGGCGGAGATACCTGAAATCTCTCGTTGCATTTTCTTGAATGTGTTTACCTGATGATCTCTGGTGATGAGGTAA
Organism: Sphingobacteruim zhuxiongii; assembly: GCF_009557615.1. NCBI lineage: Bacteria > Pseudomonadati > Bacteroidota > Sphingobacteriia > Sphingobacteriales > Sphingobacteriaceae > Sphingobacterium > Sphingobacterium zhuxiongii. The sequence continues at coordinate 2,529,803 of NZ_CP045652.1, read as the reverse complement.
TGCAAAATCAATAACTTCCATTTACCACCGAGCACTTCAAGTGTATCACGCATCGCAAGCAAACTTTGGCTACAACCAGGGGGATCATTTTTTAATGTTTTCATACCGATCTATAAATGGACTTTTTCTTAATTGTATGTGTTTCGTTAATGTCTATCAAAACTAACTATTTTCTTTATTTATGATAAGTTAATACAATTAAATATGTTTTCAAATGATCAGTAATACCTCATGTCATACTATAAATGAGTCTATAGACTAGTTGCAACATTTATATTTTTAGTCATTTTGTTGATTCTCAATAGATTCAAAAGGGGATGAGCAATTGTTACGAAGCAAGTATATCAATTCTGGATTCTTGAACGTTTTATAAGTGTGGAAAAACATTTACATATGATAAACAATCAAACATTAGACAACGAACGTATTTTACAGGGATTACGTTTGTTAAATGATAAGTATAGCATATATCTAGAGGAAGAAGGAAAATGGTTAGATGGCGGATTTGAAACGTTAGTCACTATTGACGCGAGTCATTCCGATCCAGATTATTCGCCATTGATCGTAAAGAAGGAGATCTATATGATGCTTCCTAATGATATTCGAGAAGATATTCAACGTTTGATTGAAGTTGAGTAAGAAATAACGTTATTAGGATATAAAATCAGTACATGTTGCTGTCTAGATTCTAATAATTTCTTTTCATCATACTACATCGAAAACATTTAATAGCGGGTTATTTCCCGCTATTTTGCTTAAAAGCAATTAAATATTTGCATTTCAACTAAATTGATATGGTAAGCATTTTATTAATAGAGTCTTTATTGGGATTCCCAATTTGGGAAAATATAGTAAAATAAAAAAGCCTCTCCGTTTAAGGAGAGGCTTTAAATAAGAAGTACGCCAATCAGGGTTCGAACCTGAGACCTACGGTTTAGAAAACCGTTGCTCTATCCAGCTGAGCTATTGGCGCTTTTATTTTGTGAAGCAAAAGTAGCTATTTGAGGGTGAAATGCAAAATTTTTGTAATAATTTTTATCCTTTTATCAATAAGTGATTGCTATCCAATCAAATAATTTGAGGATGTTCAGAAAATAAGAAAAATAGGTTTAAACGACCAAACAGCGAGGATAGGCTTTCTTACTTAATCTAAACTTTTTTAAAGCCAATAATCGAAAAAGATTAATTTTTTTTTGAGCAATAACAAGTTCAATATCAGTGTTATTAGCGTCCTGAGCGCGTTTTTAATGATATTATTTTCATTTTTTATTTGGAGAACAGATCAGAATTTGTACTTTTGTCGCGGAGAGTTGGCAGAGTGGTCGAATGCGGCAGTCTTGAAAACTGTTGACTGTCACAGGTCCGGGGGTTCGAATCCCTCACTCTCCGCTTAAAAAAAGTCTTTCATTCCTTGAAAGGCTTTTTTTTTGCGCGATAGCGAAGGCTCGAACCTTGCGCGGGCCGGGGTTCGACCCGAAGGGCGTTCATGGCTGTGTCTGGGGATTGTGGGGCTGAACAAATCCCTCACTCTCCGCTTAAAAAAGTCTTTCATTCCTTGAAAGGCTTTTTTTTGCGCGATAGTGAAGGCTCGAACCTTGCGCGGGCCTGGGTTCGACCCGAAGGGCGTTCATGGCTGTATCTGGGGATTGTGGGGCTGAACAAATTCAGTTCGCTTTATAAACGGAAAGAAAAAAAACGCTAATTCAATAAAGCCGCCATTTCATTGAAAAAAGTTTCTCCGGAGCCAACATACGTCTTAAGGATTTTATAATCTTTATCAATAACAACCTTGGTCGGAAAAGCTTTAATCCCATATAATACAGAAACATCTTGATTAGTAGAGTTTAGCAATTGATGCCAATTCATGTTCTCTTTATTGACAATACGTTTCCATGCATCATCACGCTCATTACAGGCGATACCAACAAGTACGATTTCATTTTTATACTTGTCATAAAAGGATTTTAATTGGGGTATCTCTTGAATACAAGGGCCGCACCAGGAACCCCAAAAATCTAAGATGATGTATTTTCCTTTGAATTTAGAAATATGGAACGCTTTACCTGCGATGTCCGTTAGCTCGAAGCTAGGGGCGATGTTTCCCTTGACAATATTCTTTTCTGCTTGGTTTACCGATTGAAGTTTCTCGTAGCTAGCGTATTTATCCGCTAAGCTATGTTTGAAAATTCCTGATCGTATCTTGGGATCAAGCTTCTGATGAATTGAAGCAAATGATTCAAGAGGATACCGCAATAATAAATATGCCGAAAGCTCCTTATCTAAATTATTCTGGACATAGTGCTCCTTAACCTCCATGATTTTTGTGAAATAAGCGTTTCTTTGCTTGAAAACGGAATTGATTTCCTCTTTAGCTGCTTTAGCAACCTGTAGAGAATCGATTGAAAGGTCTGCCTTTACAGCAGCAATGCTAGCATCTAAGTATTCCAGGCGAAGCTTTGCAAACTGACTGCTGAGTTCATTCCCATCGATAGCATATTCTGTATAAAATGGATGTAATTCTCCTTTAATAGAAATGGTTTCATTTGGCAAACTAAACAGCTCAATGAACTTCGACTGAGCAACATAAAAACCACCCCCAGCGCGATTATATACTGCCGCACTTGGAATGATAGCGTAGGCTGTAGGCGTATCTGAGATGGGATAAGAAAATTGATCGTTATCCACTAAGAGGGTATCTTTCTTAATATCATTTGGGTTTGAAAGTGCATATTTCCAGATGACGACTTTCTGTCCTGAAAGGCCTTTTAAATCAACGTTTATTTGGCTGTAAAGTAAGGTGCAACTGAAAAGTAGTAGAAAAAAGCTCAAAAGTTTACGCATCGTTAGTGTCATTTTATTTCCCTAAAGATAATAAAATTACCCAATTTCTTGTCATAAGGCAATCTCATTATCCCATATTAATCGCTAATTTTCAATAAAATATACATAGGACCATGGGTAAGATAATCGCAGCATACAATTTAACGCTTGATGGAGTCATAGACCATAATGTATCTACGCCAAGCGCCGAGATTCATAACTATTATACCAATCTTTTGGATCATTCGAGTTATATACTATGGGGGAGTACGACCTATAAACTGATGAGATACTGGCAAGGATTGTTACAATCTCCTGCAGAAGCAGCGACCATGAATTCCTTTGCACAAGCCATAGATAAGATTGCGAAAATAGTGTTCTCTAATAAAGACAAGACGACGGGCTGGGATTCTGCCCAAATTGCGGACAAATCATTAGCGGATACAGTGCTTGAGCTTAAATCGAAAAACAACGGAGACATACTTATCGGAAGTCGAAGTTTGATTATTCAACTACTGAATCTAGGATTAATTGATGAGTTGCAGCTTTGTATGATACCCATGATTGCCGCTTCTGGACAAACATTCTTTGATAAACTCTCAAGGGAAATAAAGCTTGACCTATGGAAAACGAGACAATTTGAAAACGGATCAATTCTATTATACTACAGGGTTTTGAATAATTAGTACCAGTTGAAAATTGCTCAATGATCGAAGTGAAACCCAATTCGAAAAGCGATGAAAACTCTTACTCAAAGTATTATTGGCTTGCTAGGCGGTTTAAAATAAACAAGTTAAATTGTATATTAGAGTATACAAGTTTCAATATATGAGAGTGTTAACTTTGTTTCTTTTGCTCGTTCCATGTTTTTGTTTCGCACAATTCCAACATACGATTGAGGGTGATGTCAAAGATTTAAGTGGATTCAAAAAGATCTACTTGTTGATCGACTGGGCTAAAGCCGATTCATCAGAAATAAGTGACGGTAAGTTCAGGTTCCAAGTTGCGAACAAGTACGCAAAGAGAGCGGCTTTGGCAACTTACGATACTCTCAAGACTGAATCTGGACATCCACCTCCAATATCCAAATATCGAGAGTTTTATCTTTCTAATCCTCAAATACATGTCAAGGGAAATGAGCTGTCAACGGTTCGAATTGAAGATGATGAATTGAATAGTACTTTTACAAAATATTGGTTAGCCACTGATTCAATACGTTCCGAAGCTCAAAATAAAATTTCGATGTATTCTAGAAGAGGGACAAATGACACATTGTCGAATGCTGACGCAGTAGCGCGTGATGAAGTGCTTCATAACTTAAAGAAAGAATTGAAAGTATTTGACTTAGGTTTTCTCGAAACTAGTCCGCCCTCTAAACTAACAATAGATTTAATCGAACAGCATATAGATCAGTTCAATGTATTAACCTTAAATAAAATATTTGCCAAGATTCCCAACCGTATGTTCGATCCAGAGCAAAAGGACCGTATAGCAACAAAAATCGAAGGTTTTAAAAGGTTAGCTATTGGATCTATAGCGCCCGACTTTACTCTAAAAGATACGGCCGGGGTTGAAAATTCCTTGACATCTTTTCGAGGTAAATTCGTACTTCTTGAATTCTGGGCTTCTTGGTGTATTCCTTGTCGTCAAGAAAATCCAAAGTATAGGGAAATTTCTGAGAAGTTTAAAGATAAGAACTTTAAAATTGTAGCCATTTCTTTCAATAAAGAAGATGAAAGACAGTCCTGGTTGAAAGCTATACATGAAGACCAAATTGCTGAATGGACACACTTATCTGACTTGAAAGGTTATGGGTCACCTTTGTATAAGCAATACCAGATAAGTGGCTTGCCGCAGAATTATTTGTTAGATCAAACTGGCGTTATCATCGCACAAAACATTCAAGGAGAGGCTTTGGAATTCTTGCTAAAGCAGTTGCTCCTGTAAGATCAAATAGCGTCACTCGTCGATCGGAAAGATTAGTATGTTCATTATCTACTCACAGTTCCTCATAACACTCTTTTTCAAAAAAATATTTTAATCATTTAAATTAATATCGTAATATTGCGATGTAATATTAACGCATATGGGACTTACTAAATCAGAAATATTTACGGAAGAACAAAACAGGCTTGCTTCATTATTTAAAGTATTAGGACATCCTGCTCGTGTTGCCATCCTACAACATATTATACGTCAGAACGCCTGCATATGCAACGATCTAGTTGAGGAGCTAGGCTTAGCGCAAGCCACCATTTCACAGCATTTAAAGGAGCTTAAAAGCTCAGGTATTATTCAAGGAACAATTGAGGGGAAATCGGTTTGTTATTGTATTGATGAGCGGATGTGGAAAATAATACAAGAAGATTTCAATGCCTTCTTCAATCAGGAATTAAAGATAAACAAATGCTGTTAAACGCATTTTTTTTCAAACTATCATCGTAATATCGCAATATATAATTGTTAAATATAACATCAAATGAAACTTTCAAAAATTAAAGAAATCTTACCAACATTGAGTAATGTTGAGTTTAAGTTGGAGAATGGCACGTTTGTGCCGGAGCATTTTCACGTGACAGAGGTAGGGGTGATTAACAAGCACTTTATTGATTGCGGCGGAACCATTAGGACGGAGCAAGTCGTAAATTTTCAGTTGTGGAACGCAAATGACTTTGAACACCGTTTAAAACCAGGAAAATTATTAAACATTATTCAGTTGTCGGAAGAGAAACTTGGTATGCAAGACGCTGAAATAGAAGTGGAATACCAAAGTGAAACCATAGGAAAGTATGACTTGGAATTCGACGGTCAGCATTTTGTTCTTAAGAATAAACAAACCGCCTGTTTGGCAACGGATGCTTGTGGGATTCCGGCAGAAAAACCGAAAATTCAATTGTCATCATTGAACAAAGGTTGTTGCACACCAGAGTCTGGATGCTGTTAGTCGATAGTAATAGAAATCGAGATGTATACAAAGTTAACAGAACAATTTCAAGCGCTGTCAAAAATTCAGACGATTAGCCTTGAACGTCAAAAGCTCCTCGAGCCGTTAATTTGTTATGTGCAGGATAAAGTTATGATGAACAAACCTGTCAATCTTAACTTTATCTGTACCCATAATTCAAGGAGGAGTCATCTGTCCCAAATATGGGCGCAAGCGGCAAGCGCCTATTTTCAAACCCCCAATGTTAACTGCTATTCTGGAGGCACTGAAGAAACGGCCTTATATCCAAAGGTCGCCGAAACCCTAGCAACGCAAGGCTTTCACATTTTCAAAATCGCAGAAAATAGCAATCCGATTTATGCTGTAAAATATGACGATAATGAAGCTCCGGTAATTGCATTTTCAAAAAAATACGACAACCCATTTAATCCAGTGTCCCATTTTGCAGCGATTCTCACATGCTCGCAAGCCGATAATGGATGCCCTTTTATTGCAGGAGCGGAGAAGAGAATTCCGATTACCTATGAAGATCCGAAAGTCGCAGATGGGACTGCAGCGCAATCCAACATATATGAAGAACGAAGTTTGCAGATTGCAGAAGAAATGTACTACGTCTTTTCTATGATCAAAAAATAAAAGATGCAAGTAAAACTCAAATTTCTAGATCGATATTTAACGTTGTGGATATTCTTGGCAATGGCCGTGGGTGTCAGTTTAGGTTATCTATTCCCAAATATCAGCAGTTTAACAGATCAGTTGTCGGTCGGAACAACAAATATACCATTAGCAATAGGGTTAATCTTAATGATGTATCCACCGTTAGCCAAAGTGGATTACTCCATATTACCAAAAGCGTTCAAAGACAAAAAGGTGATTGGGATTTCGCTATTCCTAAACTGGATATTAGGAACTTCTCTCATGTTTGGATTAGCGGTTTTATTTCTTAGGGATGATCCGGATTATATGGCGGGATTAATTCTCATAGGACTTGCACGTTGCATTGCTATGGTTATAGTTTGGAGCGATCTAGCAAAAGCAAATCGAGAATATACAGCGCTCCTAGTGGCATTAAATAGTATCTTCCAAATCATAAGTTATAGCTTTTTAGTTTGGTTATTCATTAACGTATTACCCAGCAAATTGGGGATTGCCAATTTCAACGTCAAGGTCTCGATGGCTGAAGTCATGAAAAGTGTTTTTATCTATCTTGGCATTCCATTCATCGCTGGTTTTGTGAGTCGTTATTTGCTTATCAAAGCGAAAGGAACGGAATGGTATCATCGGAAATATATTCCTGCCATATCACCGATAACGCTATATGCGCTATTGTTTACTATCGTCTTAATGTTTAGCCTAAAAGGGGAGAAGATATTGGAACTTCCATTGGATGTTATTAAGATTGCAATACCACTTGTCATCTACTTTGTTATTATGTTCTTTCTAAGCTTCTTCGTAGCTAAGCCCATGAATATCGACTACGACAAAAATGCATCCATTGCATTTACTGCGACGGGCAATAATTTCGAGTTGGCCATCGCCGTATCCATAGCTGTATTTGGTATTCATTCAAAACAAGCATTTGTTGGTGTTATTGGCCCTTTAGTTGAAGTACCCGTATTGATTTTATTAGTCAAAACTAGCCTTTGGTTAAAGAAGAGATTTTATTCCTAGCGGACGATTACAAGCTGACTGGAAATCCTTATTTTTAACTCCACATCCTATGTATTGAAATTATGAATCCGGTTATTCGAAATATATTAGCAGTTGTTTTGGGTCTTGTTGCGGGAAGTTTGGTGAATGGCGGACTTATACAAATAAGTTCTTCGATTATTGCACCTCCGGATGGGGTGGATGTAATGACTGAAGAGGGATTGAAAGCAGGAATACACTTGTTCGAACCCAAGCATTTCTTATTCCCTTTTCTTGCGCATGCTCTAGGGACGCTTGTCGGAGCCTTTGTGGCAGCAAAAATATGTGCTGGACCAAAATTAAAGTACGCCTTGATTATCGGTTTTTTCTTCTTAATTGGTGGTATTTCGATGATTTTTATGTTGCCTTCACCGCTTTGGTTTACACTAGTCGATTTACTACTGGCGTATATTCCGATGGCCTATTTAGGAATGCGTCTAGCTCGTTAGTTTAGCCAGAGTGCACATTCAAAATCTCATTGTATAAGAGGGACTTTTTACGTCCATTTTCTTTGGTCAATTTCCTAATGAATAAGCGTATTTTCTCACTCACATATCATCGTTAACATTCATCTACAGATTCAAGTAATCCTGAAGAAGCATTCGTGTATTTAGTGAATATTTAATAAATTGACTTGCCTTACAGAAATTTCTTTGTTTGGCAACGCTTCGTCCATATGAGTATAGAAATTGATAAACTACGCTATCCCATCGGTAAATTTATTCGTCCCGCACACATTGATCAAAAAACGCTTGCTCTTTGGATTGAAAGCATCCGGAAGTTTCCAGAACGCCTGCGAAATGAGATTGCTACCTTGCCGAAGAAGGACTTCAATAAATCGTATAGACCGAATGGCTGGTCGATCACACAGCTTATTAACCACTGCGCAGATAGCCATATTCATAGTTTTATCCGTTTTAAATTAACGTTGACGGAGGATACTCCGACGATTACACCTTACCGCGAAGATCTATGGGCGAACTTAGCCGATTCTAAAGATTTTCCAATTGAAAGCGCCTTGAAAATAATGGATGGTATACATGTGCGTTGGAGTTTTCTTTTAGAAAGCTTAAGTGATGCCGATCTAGATCGTAGTTTTATCCATCCGGAGACAGGGGAGTCTATTGACTTGAGAACGAATATTGGTATTTATGCTTGGCATTGTAATCATCACTTGGCACATATTATCAATGCAAAGTCGGGGAAATACTAGATAACCCGAGCTTGTACATTTCGTATTTCATTAGTGCTAAAGGCATATATTGCCTATCTTTGTAGTTTATTTAGAGGAAATGAGTGAACAAAAGACGAAAATTGGTGTAATTGGTAGTGGAAGTTGGGCAACCGCCATGATCAAGATGCTAACCGATAACCACAAGGATAAAGTAATTAACTGGTGGGTTCGTAAGCAAGAAGACATCGATTATATAAAATCCTATCAACATAATCCTTCCTATCTAAGTGCCGTGGAAATTAAACTTGCTGAGAGTAGCTTGTTTATAGATGCAAAAGCGGTTATTCAACAATCTGATATTGTAATTCTAAATACCCCAGCGGCTTATTTGGAGGACGCCTTAGAGGGGCTGACTCTCGAAGATATGCAGGGAAAGATTATTGTTTCGGCGATTAAAGGGATTATTCCTTCCTTGAAAGAAATTGTCGGTGAATACTTAGTCGATAAATATGCGGTTTCAACAGATGATATTATTGTCGTTGGTGGCCCATGTCATGCTGAGGAGGTATCCTTAGAGAAATTATCTTACCTCACATTCGCTTCAAAGAATACCGCGAATGCCGCCTTTGTCGCGCAGTTTTTCCAAACGCATTATATCAAGACCGTAATATCGAATGATGCCATTGGCGTTGAGTATGGTGCTGTATTGAAAAATATTTATGCTTTAGCTGGAGGCATTTGCCATGGGATTGGTTACGGCGATAATTTTCAAGCAGTATTAATTTCTAATGCTATTCGCGAGATGGAATATTTTGTGGATGCCATTGAACCACAGGATCGAGAAATTAATAATTCTGGCTATTTGGGAGATTTATTAGTGACGGCATATTCACAATTTAGTCGCAACCGTACGTTCGGAACAATGATAGGAAAAGGCTATAGTGTGAAGTCCGCACAGTTAGAGATGAATATGGTGGCAGAAGGATACTTTGCGTCCGATTGTATACAAGAGATTATCAATAGACATCATTTGCAAATGCCTATTTGCAATACCGTTTACGATATATTATATAAGAATAAGTCAGCTGTGCTGGCCGTTAAAGAATTAGCAGATAAATTATCATAGATGATTAGTAAAGAACAAATAGCGGAACAATATAAAGTAATCCAAAACGAAATCACGGAAGCTTTAGAACAGCTAGACGGTGTTTCAGTATTTGTTGAAGAGATTTGGGAAAGAGATGGTGGCGGTGGCGGAAGAACCCGCGTTATTCAGCATGGGGATATTCTAGAAAAGGGTGGAGTTAACTTTTCTGCTGTGCATGGAGAATTGCCTCCAGCAATTAAAAAGGCTTTCGGTGTAGAAGAAGATCAGTTCTTCGCGACTGGAGTGTCGATTGTAATTCACCCAAACAATCCTTGGGTTCCTATTATTCATATGAACATTCGTTATTTCGAGCTGAACGACCAAATACGATGGTTTGGTGGAGGTATTGACTTAACACCACACTATGTTGATGAAAAGGATGCGCAATACTTTCATGAGGCACTAAAATCCGTTTGTGATCGTTACAGCCCGAAATTCTATTCTGAATTTAAAACCTGGGCAGATAACTATTTCTTCATCAAGCATAGAGAAGAGACACGCGGTATTGGCGGTATCTTCTACGATAAGCTTACCGCCGAGAAGGCCGGTATTCCTGAGGAAGATATTTTTGCATTCTCATGTGAATTAGGACGTTTATTTCCAAAAGTTTATACAGAATTAGTCAATAGACATCGTCATCAAGCTTATACAGAACGCGAGAAAAACTGGCAGTTATTACGTCGAGGTCGTTATGTAGAATTCAACTTGGTATATGACGCGGGAACAAAATTTGGCTTAGATACCAATGGTCGGATAGAATCTATTTTAATGAGCTTGCCAGAGCAGGCAAATTGGTTCTATAACTTTAAACCAGAGACCGGGTCATTAGAAGAGAAAACACTTTCCTTGTTGAAGAAAGATATTTCCTGGGTAAAATAATACTTAAAACAATTTACATGGTATCTTTCGAGAGATTCATTTTAGATAATGGCTTGCGTGTACTCGTACATGAAGACCCACATAGTCCAATGGCTTGCGTTAATATTTTATATGACGTAGGCGCAAGAGACGAACAGCCCGATAAAACGGGCTTTGCGCATTTATTTGAGCATTTAATGTTTAGCGGATCTGTTCATATCCCTAGTTTTGATCAGGCTCTACAGCGTGTTGGCGGCGAGAATAACGCTTTCACGTCTAACGATATCACAAATTATTACATCACGCTTCCTGCGAAAAACTTAGAAACGGCTTTCTGGTTAGAAAGCGATCGTATGCTAAGTTTAGCTTTTAACGAGCAAGGGCTAGAAGTACAACGTTCTGTTGTTATTGAAGAGTTCAAACAACGCTATCTGAATCAGCCTTATGGCGATGTTTGGCTAAAACTTCGTCCGATGGCTTACAAAGAACATCCCTATCGTTGGGCAACCATTGGTAAGGAAATTAAGCATATTGAGGAAGCCACTTTAGCAGATGTAAAAAGCTTTTTTGCCAAGCACTACTTACCTAACAACGCGATTATGGTTGTTACTGGGGATGTAAACACAGCTGATGTGAAGGCGCTTGTGGAAAAATGGTTTGCCGATATTCCATCGGGAGAGAAACCTGTACGCAATCTGCCTGTAGAACCTTTACAGCAGGAGGCTAGGAAAGAGGATGTATTTGGTGACGTACCTGTAGATAGTCTTTACATGGCCTTCCATACAGTGGATCGAATGGATAACGATTATCAGACTGCAGACTTGCTGTCAGATATCTTATCTAGAGGAAGTTCATCTCGTCTTTATCGCAGTTTAGTCAAAGATAAGCATGTGTTTTCCGAGATCAACTGTTATATCCTAGGAAGTATTGATTCGAATTTGTTATTGGTTGAAGGGAAGCCATCGGAAGGGGTAAGTCTTGAAGTGGCAGAGTTAGCCGTTTGGAATGAATTGAATGGTATTAAAGATGAGTTGGTTACGGATTACGAGTTAAACAAAGTCAAGAATAAGATAGAGTCTACACTCGTTTTTTCGGAGCTCTCTATTTTAGATAAAGCAATGAACCTAGCTTTCTATGAATTGCTTGGGGACGCAAATAATTACAATAGTGAAGTGCAGAAGTACAACAAAATAACGGCAGCCGATATTCAACGTGTTGCTCGAGATATTTTTCGAAAAGAAAACGCTTCTGTCTTATTTTATCATGCTCAAAAGTCGGCCTAATATGATTAATCGTGAAATTGCACCGACATTGCATGCCATAGATGAGATAACCTTACAAAAGCCGGAAGAGTTAGTCTTTGCGAATGGACTGAAAGTCTTTGTCTTTCCAGCCGCAGAACAAGAGTTAATAAAAGCAGAATTTGTTTTTAGAAATGTATTTGAAGGGAATGAAAACCCTGTTGCAAATGTTGCATTAGGGAACTTGCTGAAAGAAGGAACATCGAACTTATCCAGTGCTAGAATCGCTGAAGAAATTGATTATTATGGTGCTTATTTAGTGCCTGAATATAGTTTTGATCATAATGCGCTCACGCTTTATACGTTGAGAAAGCATGTCGACTCTGTGTTACCCATTGTTCATGATGTATTAACTGATGCTATTTTTCCCGAAAAAGAACTCAATACATACGTACGCAATAACCAACAGAACTTGCAGATATCCATGGAGAAGTCTGATTTCTTAGCTAGACGTCGTTTTTATCATGAACTGTTCTCAGACACTCGATATGGTATATCATTAACGAAAGAATCCTTGGGATCGCTAACCCGTGAACAGGTATTAAATCTGTATAAAAAGCAGATTCAACCGAGTAATGCGACGCTATTTTTATCGGGGAATATTACGAATGAAGTTATCGCTAAATTTAAGGAATATTTCGAGCTACAATGGACTAATCAAGCGCTGCTTGATACGACAGCTTTTCCTGCTCTAGAACCACTTTTACCAAGTTATAGTAAGATTGATAAGCCAGCAGCATTACAGTCTGCTATACGGCTTGGAAAGCGCAGCATTCAACGTTCTCATGTGGATTATCCAGCCTTGCAATTTACCAATACCTTATTTGGGGGATACTTTGGTTCTCGACTGATGAGCAATATCCGCGAAGAGAAAGGCTATACCTATAGCATAGGTTCGGCTGTTGCGAACTTAAATCATGCGGGTTTTTTAACGATTGCGACTGAAGTTGGCGTGGAGTATACCAACGATACGCTCGTAGAGATCCAAAAGGAAATGAATAGATTACAGGATGAATTGGTATCTGATCAAGAGATGGAGCTCGTAAGAAATTACATGCTTGGAAGTATGCTCGGAAGCTTAGAGTCGGTGTTTTCGCATGTCGACAAGTTTAAGTCGGTTTACTTCTCCGGATTAACGTTGGACTACTATGATTACTATACTAAAATCATTCAACAGATGAGTCCGTTGGATGTACAACAAATTGCGGGACAGTACCTTCGATTTGATGATATGATTAAGATTGTTGTTGGAGGGGAAGTAGAATAAGTCGAAAAAGCCCTGATTTCAGGGATAAGATAGCCGCCTGATTAGCCGTAAGTTTGTACTATCAAGAAGGTGATGAATGTACATCACAATTTTGAAAGCACTAAAAAAACTAAGGAAATCATGGAAAAAAACGAGCTAAACATCAACAACGCTAGCCTACAAGACGGTAAAACGTTAGGAATTATTTCTTATTTAACCTGGATTGGGTTATTGATCGCATTTATCAAGAATAGAGATGTAAAAAGTCCTTTCGTAAACTTTCATATCCGTCAGAATCTAGGACTATTTATTGTTGGTATTTTGGCCGGACTTCTAAGATTTATTCCTGCCGTAGGAGGGATTGCACTATATATCGTGTTCACATTACTTTTCATCTTCTGGATTATTGGCCTGATTGGTGCAATTGGAGGAAAGACAACAGCAGTTCCGGTACTTGGGGATATGTTTCAAAATTGGTTTAAAGGAATTCAATAAGATTTAGAAAATACAGCTAAATACAAAATAGGGCCCACTAGATATAGAGGGCCTTTTTTATAGATGCGAACTCTTGAATGCTAAGCTGTACTTAATTCATAGGGTTTTAATTATCTTTCTTTCTACCACATCGTGAACAGTAACGGATGGAATGTCCCTTGCTATCAATACGACTGGTCCACGTATGGAAACATATAATTTTTGCTTGGTAAAGTACGAATACAATAAGAATAATTCCGAGAGCGACAATTAAAGCGGTCATCTGCATGTGTTAGTTAATATGAATGCGTCTCCTTAAACAGTCGAGTAATCGATTGCTTTTTCCTGGAGATTCATACATATGATAATTCATTAATAAAAAATGGGAACATAATCAATTGTGCAGCATGCAACTGATTATGCTGTAAAAGTATATTATTTTATCCATATAAGCAATTAATTTTAGTTATTGTTATTATTTAACAAGTAAAATATGATTAATTTATATGTTATAAATTTCTTATATTGATAGTTAATCAGCTATTAGCCAAATATTTCGCTTCTGTTGTAATACTGTCGACGGTCTCACTTTGCTGTTTAACAAGTCGGTAGCACTTCCCTCAAGATGCCAACTTAAGTCTTCATCAGCAACTTTCAATAGCTTGTAGATTGCATCCGCTTCGTGATAACTCAAATCCGATTGAAGCAAATTGATTCCTTTACTACGAAAGATATCCTCAGCCTCCTCTGGACTAACTTGACGTAGTTTACTCGCAGTCTCATCGAAGCGCTGTAATTCAGCGGCCATTTCATCTGGAAAGTGATCTGCTAAATACGCTGTATAGAGATCACGATTCTTCGTCCGTAATGCTTCATTTCGATAAGCAATCCGTTCCGGAGATAAGTTAAAATCGAAATCCCCAGGATGATCGATAAAATCAAATTGCTTGTCCAAATAGGCAAGGCGTTCCTGTAAAGTCATAAACACTAATATTAAATGTGATGTCGTTATTTTCTTAACGTCATATTTTCCAATTTGTTTTGTTAAATGAAGTCACTTTAATTCTAAAATTCTTTAAAAAGTTTATAAAAACTATTTATTTTGTTGAATTATATTTTTATTTTAGTTGTTGTAATGTTTAATAAACTTAAATATTATTTGCTAACCAAAAATAAATAAATCTAGTTTATGCTAAAATCTCCATTAAAAGGCTTTGGGACCAAGGGGTTATGTCAAGTGCTAGCGAGCGCTGTCTTACTTTGTACATTAGCTTGTGAAAAAAACACTGTATCAAAAAAAGAAGAGGGTTCTGAAACGCCTAGCACTCCCGAAGAACCAATTGGTGTGATTCCGAAACCCTTATTACTCGAACAGCCATTTACCGTGATGTCCTTCAATTTGCGCAACCCGACGAACGCTGATCCCTTTACTCAACTGCAACGGATGAGTAAGCTAAGCACCTTGTTGAACGATAATCAGGTGGATATTTTAGGGGTGCAAGAGCTTGCTGACAATAGCGTCGAAGAATATGTAAATGCGGCATTGGATCAGGCAGGATATGCAGTTTATAAGACTGGAGCCGCAAATGGTTCGCCCAAATCTATTTTTTACAAGAAGACAAGATTCACTTTGGTAAATGCTGGGCATTTGTTGAAAGAGTTTGTGGCGGGAACAGTCATCTCCAGTGCAAAATGGGTCATACTGAAAGATGTTTTAAGCAATAAAGAGTATTTTATTATTAATTCGCATTGGTATCATACGGCAGATGCGGTGCAGTACCGCAAGGAATTTGCTCAAATCTTACTTGATTGCATCAAGGCCAATCATGCTGGCCGTCCGGTAATTTGTATGGGTGACTTCAATGCCATTCCCGGAACAGAAGAAATTCAAGTAATGAAAAATATCGAAGATCTTGATATGATTGATGGGTTAATGGATACGCAGGCGGATCCTACATTCCACAATTGGACAGGTATCGCGACAAAGAAGCTTGACTATATCATGAGTACACGCGATTTAGCATTTAAAGGATTTAAAGTCGTTAAAGATAAATATACCGTCGATGGCAAGACTATGTGGCCTTCGGATCATTTCCCGGTATTCGTTCGTTATATCCCTGCTATCTTTGGCGCTGAAAATGTCGTAGCAGATCCGATATCAAATGATACCAAAACCCAGTATTATTTCGCAGATATCAATGCCGACGGCAAAAAAGATAAAGTCGTTTGGAATCCGACTGCAAATGCGGGCAAGGTTGCTGTTTATTTAGCAAATGGAAACGGAGGCTTTCAAAGTGCAGCAGTAACGCATGATGCTTCTGCAAGTACCTCTACAGATTCTTATTACCACTTCGCTGATGTCAATGGCGATAAGAAATCAGATCTTATTGTTTGGAATAAAGGAGAGCACTCCGGAAAGACACGCGTTTACTTGGCGACAGCAAATGGTAACTTCTCCAATACAGCAATCGATAACCCAGAGGGTACATCAGCAGCGACATCTACTAAATTTTACTTCGCCGACCTAAATGGGGATGGCAAAGCCGATAAAATCTATTGGAACTCAACTCATGACGGGGGGAATATTCGTGTCTATCTAGCAACGGCAGACGGTAATTTCTCCGGCACAGCAAAAAGTTCAAGCAATGTAGGCAGTTCAACAGCGAAGACAAATTATTATTTCGCCGATATTAATGGCGACGGAAAAGTAGATTTAATACGTTGGAATATAAACCTAGATGACGGAAAACCAATGGTTTTCTTGTCTAATGGAGATGGTACATTTACGGAGTCAACCGAGCACTCGAACACAGGAGCAACAAGTGGTTCGGAAAATGCAAAATTCTATTTCGCGGATATAAATGGCGATGGAAAGGCAGATAAAATATATTGGAATCCTAAAAATTACTTAGGGGAACCAAAGATCTACTTGGCGAATGCAACTAGCTTTGAAGCTCCCGTTTATTCCCTAAGAGGAAGTTCTATGGATAGTAAAACTATATTCTACTTTGAAGATATAAATGCGGATGCAAAAGCTGATCAAATCCGTTGGAATTCGACAGAAAGTAATGCGGCCTTGAAAACTTATCTGGTTAGATAAGCTACTTTGTTTAATAAATCAAATCAAAAAAAAGCGCCACTATCTTTTGATCGTGGCGCTTCTATATTTATCGCTTATCCCACCAAACTTTCGAAAGGAAGGAATCTCCGTTGCTCATGCGTCCAACCGCTTCATCGTAATTTGCCTGATTAAGCTCAGACTCTTCACTCGAATAGATTGCGCGACGTGGAATTTGTCCATTAGTAGAACCTGGATTAGGACCCGCTGTTAATCGTGGGTAACCTGTACGTCTCCATTCTGCAAATGCTTCAAAGTCGCGTCCAAATAGTTGAATCCATTTTTGAGTTGCTATTATCTCCATCTTTTGATCCGCTGACAATCCCGTCAAAGAAAGGATATTTTGCTCGTAGCTCGATGGAAGTGAAGATAGGTTAAATGGAGGTAACGCTACTGCAGCTCTTACACCATTTAGGAGATTGCTCTCTGCGTCAGCTGCCGTTAATCCCCAGCCTAATAAGGCTGCTTCAGCTTTGTAAAAACAAACATCAGCGTAAGTCAAAGCATAAACAGGAATAGGGGCAAAGGTCTGACTGAAATATGTAGTCTTATTTGGCGTAGAGTAATTCGAACGAATTAATTGCGATAATTGATTGTCGGTTAATGCGACACCAATACCTTGATAGGTTGTAGAACCACTAATCGTTACAGGCTCCGCAAGTAAGGGTAGACGTGGATCATTATACTCCTTTAACTTATCAACTAAGGTATTCGCAAGATATCTTAAATCCGCACTACCAGTTGTCAGTTGGCGGAGAATCGGATTTTGATTCTCTGCCTGTGCATCATTAAACGTCTTCACAGCTGCATTATCACTGTTGCTACTCAATAG
This sequence comes from Sphingobacteruim zhuxiongii, assembly GCF_009557615.1. Taxonomy (NCBI): domain Bacteria; kingdom Pseudomonadati; phylum Bacteroidota; class Sphingobacteriia; order Sphingobacteriales; family Sphingobacteriaceae; genus Sphingobacterium; species Sphingobacterium zhuxiongii. Next base: position 2,512,200 of record NZ_CP045652.1, on the reverse strand, counting down.
ACCGTCGCTCGAGCTCAAAGCTTCCGTAACAGTCTTCTGTGCCAAACTAGCATTAGCATAGCGTAGGCGCATGCCCAATCTAAGTTTTAAGGAGTTTCCAAACTTCTTCCACTTATCGATATTACCCGAATAAAAGAAATCCGAAGTACCATAGCTAGCATCGCCAGTAGTCAATTTAGTTAATGCCGCATTTAGCTTTTGAATTAATGCCGGATAAATATCCTCTTGCTTATCAAATTTAGGCGTTCTGTTAATTGCCGTACTCGAGGTTGTTACCTCAGAGAATGGTACATCGCCAAATAAATCTGTTAAACGTTGGTATAAGAAGACCTCATAAATCTCAGCGATAGCAAGCTTGCTACGTCCTGAAGGATCATTTTCTAGTCCCGCTAACTCTTCCCGAATTTGAGAGATATTTCTAAATAATTGATAGTGCTGCGACCAAATGAGATTCTCTGGCCCTTCAAAATAACGGGATACAGGAACGACAGGGCCACCAGCCCAATGTTGAACCCAAGATCCAAATTTATTGTTTGGCAACTCGCCAGACTCTTGAAACGTACCATCACGTAACACACGGGCAAATAATAAGGCCGGATCAACCTCAGTTACTGAAGTCGGAGGTGTGTTTATGCGTTCAAAGTCTTTCGTACAAGATGCTGTCGATAACATTACGGCACCTATACCTAAGTATGTAAAATATTTTAAAGCTTTCATTTTATTGATCAGTTTATAGGCCCATAGTTAAATTAATTCCAAAATTACGCATCATCGGTAGAGATGTTGATTCGATACCGATCGATGAGTTATGCACGTTGAAAGATGCCGACTCTGGAGAGAATCCATCCGTATTGCGTTGGAAATAGAATAAGTTTCTACCATAGATTCCCAATTTTAAATTCTTAACAGCCTTGTGTGGCATAAAAGATTTAGGCAACTGATAGGATAAACTAATTTCACGCATTGCGATATAACTCATGTCGTTGATCATCTCTTCAGATACCATAACTTCCTTGTCACTAGCGACTAAATTCCAGTAATCTTGCGCATTGACTTGTTTACTGTTTTCTACACCAGTACTTACCCATTCGCCATTTCCATTTTGAGAAGCAACCATACCTTGAGCAAGATAAGTTCCATCACGGCCTTCTAATGTTTTCTTAGAAGTACCATAGATGATTTGCTCACGATTCGATTGTGAAAAGATAATACCGCCTTGGCGAATATCTACTAATGCATACAAACTAACGCCTTTGTAGCGTAAGGTATTTGAAAATCCACCAATCCAGTCCGGTTGTGCATTTCCTAAATCAGTTTCTACACGTCCTGACGTACGAATTGGCAATCCCGTATTCGGGTCAATTAAGCGATTCCCAGCTTCATCTTTTACCCATGCGAATTGCGTACCGATCAATTGTCCAAATGGCTTACCAACTTCCGCAACCACATTAATGCCTCGGTCTGTCGCAAGAAGGAAGGTTTCTACACCAGGGTATAGCGATTCAACCTTGTTACGGTTTCTATTGAAGTTAAATTGACTCGTCCACTCAAAATTCTCAGATTTAACAGGCGTACCAGAGATCACAAACTCAAAACCCTTGTTAGAAATCTCACCAGCATTGATTCTGTTCTTCACATATAAGCTAGAAGGAGAGATTGGCACATCTAAGATTTGATTTTTTGTACGTGCTTGATAGTACGTAAATGATAGGGATAAACGACTTGATAAAAATCTAAAGTCAGCACCCGCCTCAATTGAAGTCGTCAACTCGTTTTTCAAGTCTGGATCAGGGATAATCTCCGTATACGATGCCATTGGAATACCACCATGTGTATACTGATTCAAGCTATAAGCACCAGTTAACTGATATGGATTACCAGAACTACCAGCCTGTGCCCATGATCCACGGATCTTAGCATAAGGCATTGTCGATGATTTCCAATTGAAGGCATCCGTCAATACCAAACTGCTACTAACCGAAGGATAGAAGAAAGAGTTATTCTTTTTCGAAAGGGTAGAAGACCAGTCATTACGTGCAGAGAAATCTACAAACCAATAATCGCGGAATGCAAACTGACCCGAGAAATATGCCGAGTTGATTTGCGATTCAACTAAATCGAAAAGGTAAGAGTTAGTCGTCGTGTTATTGATTACAAATAAATTTGGTACAATAAATTGATTTCCAGAGTTACCCGTTAAGCGCATATAACGACTTTGATGACTCGCACCTAAGTTGAAACTTAAATTAATATCCTTATTGGCAGCAAAATTAGAGCTCGCTAAGAAATCATAATTATCCTCACGACTACGAATTACCTCTTCACGGATATCACCTTTCTTATTTAAACTTTGATAGGTATTAATCGGACGGTATCTAAAGCGTTGATCGGTGTAGAAGTCCGTTCCTCCTGTTGCGGATAGCTTTAACCATGGCATCACGTCATAAGATAGGCGCAACATACCAATCAAACGATCACGACGATCCTCATTATGATTCTCGTTGACTGTCCAGAATGGATTCGCAGTCGAACTGTTGGTCGCATATGTTTTTTCTAAGCCTTCGTATACACCAGAAAATCCTAACTGTTTTTTCACTTCATCCGCTGTCCACTTATAGTTGGAAGCAATGCTATTACTCAAGCTTCTAGGTTGACTGATGAACAGGTAGGCAGGGTTGTCAGCAGCATCGGATACAGTCGGACGGTTCTCTGCTTCCTGGATAATATAGTTTGCTTTGACGTCGATATGTAGTTTCTCCGTAATCTTTGCTTGCGAGCGTAAACCAAAGTTATTCCTGTTTAAGGTATTGTTTGGAATATAGCCGTCAACATTGGTGTTTGCATACGAGAAGCGATAGTTAACACGCTCGTTGCCACCGTCAACACTTAGGTTGTTAACCCATTGTTTCTCTGTTTGAAAAAAGCTGCTATACGTGTCAGACGCAGGATTCAAGCTCAGGATATTGCCATACATGTCCTCATATTGTTGGCCTTCCATGCGCGGACCCCAGCTGGCGCGAGTGGTACGATCGCGACCTCCTGACATCTTCGGCATACCTGAGAAGTTGTTGGCTAAGGCTTGTGCCATCGATACAATTGTGCCATCATCTTTTCTAAAATGCGTGAAATTACCATTTAAGCCCTGACCATATTCATTTTGAAAGTCTGGGAGTACAAGACCTGTCCCTACCGAGTAATCGGAATTGAAGCTGAAGTTTGTCTTTCCAGCTTTCCCTGATTTTGTTGTAATTAAGATTACTCCATTGCTACCACGTTGGCCATATAAGGCTGCCGCATTGGGACCTTTTAAAACCGACATACTCTCGATGTCATCAGGGTTGATATTTCCAATACCGTCTCCATAATCTGTTCCACCCCATTGTGAAGGTGCAGACATATTTTGGTTGTCGATAGGTACCCCATCAACAACATATAGAGGTTGACTATTTCCTATTAAGGAGTTGTTACCACGAATAACGACTTTCGCAGAACCGCCAGCTCCCGACGCCGCACGGCTCACTTGAACTCCTGCTACTTTCCCCGAAAGTGCATTAGCAACGTTTGCCTCTTTACCGTTCGTCAGCTCATTGCCTTTTAACTCCGCAACCGTGTAACCTAACGCTTTCTTATCACGCTTGATACCTAAGGCCGTTACTACGACTTCTTCTAAGTTCTCCGCATTTGACTCTAACGTCACAGATAGGGAAACTTTATCGTTCGCATTGATGTTATAATTGCTCAATGTTTTGCTCGCAAAACCCAAGGAGTTTAAACGAAAGCTGTAACCTTGTCCTTGCGGAATTTGATTGAAGCTGAAATTACCAGCATCATTGGTTACAGTAGATTGCCGAAACGAAGTCGCGCTATTTTCTACAACAACCGTTACCCCAGGTAATGGATTGCCATTGGCATCCCGAACGACACCATTAACGCTTGCGCTGCTTTGTGCCGATGCCACTTGTACCCCCATGCTTAATGCGCCGCAAAGTGCCATATGCAATGGCCAACTACTCTTTGGACGCGAAAAGTTGAGTAAGAATGCGGTCAGCATTCCTTTTTTCTTTTGTAGATAGTTACTCATAATTCATTGATGTTTGTTTGTTCGCTTAATTGTTTAATGTTTCAATGTTTGTTTTATGTAAATAGTTGATTTCCTTGATGATATCCTTGTAGGCGTCCGGCTTCTCCCGAAAGGTGCCACTGAAAAAACTATTCGCCGCAAGGTAAGACGCGTTTTTTAATTTAATGTTAAAATTATGTTGCAATATGTTTAAAATATCAATTACTGGGAGATTTTTAATGACAATCTGTTTGTTTTGTTGTCTATAAAAACCATTTCGATCATTGCTATTTTGGGTCAATTTAGCCTCTGATAGAATTCGTTTATGAACATGATCAACAAGGATTTCACCTCTTGTCTCAAACTGACGATGAATAGGCATTTTGGTCTTCACAACCCGTTCTTTGACGTCGATCTTTCCTTCAATAAGCTCCACTCGAGTCGTTTTTCCGATTTTTTCTTCCACGATAAAGGCGGTGCCTAAGGCTGTTGTCACGATCTTATTGGAATATACTCGAAATGGCCGCGAGCGATCCTTCTTGACGAAGAATGTCGCCTTTCCTTTTAGTTCAATTCTACGCTCCGATAGCGATGTGAAATTCTCCGCAAACCGAACTTCCGAACCCGTGGATAATTTGATTCGAGAACCGTCGCTGCAATAGATATTCATGTCTTCATTGCTGGAGTTGATGAAGAATAAATTGCCAACCTTTGCTGCTGGCTTCTTTTCTACAATACGCTTTTGCTGTTCTCCGCCATGCACTGGGGCTCGTTCTGAACGCTGTTGGTATAGGAACACAGCACAAATAATTAGAATCGCTGCAGCTACTTGCCCTAAACGCGTCCAGGAGATCGACCGCCGTTTCTTTATAAGGCGTTCTTCGATAAGTTCTTTTAACTGAGTTTCTTCCGCATAAGGTAAATCAGCAGTGTTATCCCAATCCTCCGCCGATAGTAATTCCTCGACCTGAATGGAATGCTGTTCAATAAATTGTCTAATTTCTTCCGCTTCTTCGGGGCTACACGAACCCTGTAGGTATCTTGCTAACTGGTCTCTGCTTATCATTATACTTATTACGACGAGAAATAACGATACCCCTAATAGAATCGAAAAAATAATTCAAAATATGGACATAGATAAATTAATACCGTTAGCAAGGTCAGCTCGGTGGATTAAATGAAGAAGACTATAGAAAGAGGGAGCTTAGTAGCGCTAGAAGTAAAAAGAGGAAATTGGAAAATGATTTACGAATCATTTTCAAAGCGAGTGAGATATGATTTTCAACTGTACGCGGCGATATTTTAAGTTTTTCGGCAATTTCCTGATAGTTTAACTGTTCAAATCGACTGAGTTGAAATACCAATTTACGCATCGGAGGCATTTTCCCAATAATCTGTTGCAGTGCAGACTCCGTTTCTTTGATTTCGATCGGCATGGAGACTTGCGCATCTTCCATAAACATTGGAATTTGATCAATTGCTTGTTTGCGGCGATACTCTTCTTTTACAATATCTAATAATACTGTACGCGTAATCGTGAATATCTGCGATTCAATCGCACAGTCTATGTTTTTTTTGCTAAGGTTATTCCAGAGTTTAATAAAAACACGTTGTACTGTTTCTTCAGCAATATAACTATTGGATGTTTTGGATAAGGCATAGTGATAGACCTTTCTATTCCATCGAGTGAATAGAACTTCAAACTCTCGAGAGTCAAAATTCTTGTTAATAAACATAATTCGGTTTGGTAAACTCCACGCTAATGTAGTTATTTTTAATTATATTAGACTAATCGATAAACCTATTCCTATGAACGACTGGAGTCTTAACCGCCGCGAATTTATTCTTGGAAGTACCGCATTATTAGGGCTGAGCTCCCTGCCACAACTTTTAAAAGGAGAACTGCCGAAGAGTATAAAAAATGTCGGCCTAATTGGTGCTGGATGGTACGGAAAGAGCGATTTATTTAGACTTTTACAGGTAGCAGATGTTGAGGTTCTTGCGGTATGCGATGTTGATAAAAGACATTTAAAAGAGGCAGCACAATTGATAGCGGAGCGTCAAAAATCAAAGAACACTCCGAAAACCTATGCGGATTATCGGAAAATGCTATCGGCTCATCAGTTTGACCTGATTTTAATCGGAACACCTGACCATTGGCATGCTTTAACAGCAATCGCCGCGATGGAGGCTGGCGCACATGTATATCTGCAAAAACCGATTTCTGTCGATGTCATGGAAGGAGAGGCCCTGTTGGCAACAGCACGAAAGTTAAATCGAAAAGTACAAATTGGTACTCAAAGAAGGAGTACACCGCACATGATCGACGCTAAGGAAAATATCGTCGATAAAGGATTGCTGGGCAATATATCCCATGTTGAGATGTGTTGCTACTACCATATGCGCAACAATGAAAATCCCGACTTAAAACCTATTCCCGATTTTCTAGATTACGAGATGTGGACGGGACCAGCACCGATGCGTCCCTATGATCATCTTCCACATGGAGGATGGTGGCGCTCCTTCATGGAATATGGAAATGGTATCACTGGCGATATGTGTGTGCATATGTTTGATACAGTTCGTTGGATGTTGAACCTCGGTTGGCCGACAAAGATTGATGCTTATGGCGGTATCTATGTGCAGAAGGAAGGTAAGTCGAATATAGCAGATACGCAGACCGCAGTTTTTCAGTATGAACACCTAAATTGTGTATGGCAACACCGTACTTGGGGAACCGCTGCAGATCCCGAGTTTCCTTGGGCGTTTATTCTCTATGGAGATAAGGGAACCTTAAAAGGTAGTACTATGAAATATGAGTTTATTCCCTTAAAAGGTGAACGTATTAAAAAGGACGTGGTCTTAGAAAAAGAAGCCTATCCGGAGGATTTAAAAGAGGCGCGCATCGAGATCAATGCTGCACCCGCAACTCGAAAGCATATGCAGAATTTATTGAAGGCTATTGAGAACGATGAACTGCCCGTTGCGGATATTGAACAAGGGCACATATCTACTGCTTCTTGTATTCTTGCGAATATATCCATGAAGCTTGGCCGACCAGTGGAATATGATCCAAAGCGTAAAATTTGTTTAAACGATCCCGAAGCTACACAATTGCTCAAGAGAGCGTATAGAGGGCCATGGAAGCATCCGTATAAATCTAGCTAACATTCCCCTCAATTCCTCACTACATGTCCGTAAGACTCAAGCTTTCCACGTTGCCGTTGCTACCGGCTAAGTAAATATGCTTTCCTGATTTAGATTTAGAAATCACATTAAAGCTAGCTTTAGAAATTGTTTTCCAATTTTGTCCGCCATCGGTCGATAAATCCGTACCGGAGGTACCTGTAGCAAGCAAGACAGATTTCGAAATATACTTAACGCTCGAGCGATAACCTCCAACGGGTGACTGTGGCTTTACCCAAGACTTTCCCGCATTCGTCGTTAAGAGAATGTTATTTCGATTGTCTTGATCGGCGGTATAGTTTCCGCCAACAAGCACCCCTGTCTGCTTATCCCAGAAATCCAATGAAAAAATTCCCGTAGAAGCTTCGCCGGACCAAATAGGAACATCCAAAACATCTAGGCTATGTTCTTTCTCACTACGTTTATAAAAGGAACTATAGCGTCCGCCAGAGGCGATATACACAATATCTGGAAAAACCTGAATGCCTGAACCGCTTGCTGCAAATCCAGCTTCACCTTCTTCCGCTAATAGGAAAATATGATTACTCACATCAGTCCAGGTTTTGCCTTTGTCGTTTGATTTCAATAACTGGAAGGAACCATCGATTGGATCACCGAAGATAAATCCTGTTTTCCCATGGAAGTCCATGCCGTCGAGGAAGATTTCTGCACGTTCATTACGATAAACCTCTTTCCATGATTTTCCTCCATCTTTTGTACGCAACACGACTGCCGGACTTCCCGCACTAACAATAACGGCGTCTTTCGCTGAGAATACTTCTATATCTCGAAAATCAAACTGCTCGTAACCCTTCGGATTTACCCAAGTCCAGCTCTTCCCGGCATCAATGGATCGCCCCACGGTGCCATTGCTGCCGCTTACCCAAACGACATTTTCTTTATAGGTTTCCAATCCTCGAAAGCTCGATTGGATATTGCTGACTAGGTTATTAAAATGCTGTGCCGAAACAGCAAAAATCCCTGCCGATAAAAATGCGGATAGGAGAAGTTTTTTCATGTGCGAATCTTAAGATAATTCTTCCATTAGTTTATCAAACGCTGCTTGAAGCTTACTTAATTGTTCTTCCAAACTTTCTACGCGTTCTTCCAATTGAGCAATACGACTGGAAGCGGCAGGTGAATCATTAGCCACACTGCTATCTTCAAAACTGGACTCGTCAAAAGGACTAAATAAATGTACATAGCGTGCTTCTTTTTGTCCCGGGCGCTTTGCTAATTGTTGTATATAGGCAGGTTCATCTTCCGCCAATTTGTTGAGTAGTTCTTGAACCTCATCTAGAGATTCAAACTCGTAGAGCCTGCCCGAGTTACTGTTGATTTCGCCACCCGTCAATGGGCCGCGAAGGAACAATAAACAGAGGACAGCGACTTCCTGCGGCAATAGCGGATATTGTATCGCCAGGTTATGTTTGTACTTGGTAACTCGACTACCTCCGCCAACAACGGTAGAAATCAAACCTTTGCGCTTTAAGCTATCTAAAGCAGCAATAACCGTATTTTCATCGTATTGTACAACCGGTTTTCTAGAAGTCTTTTGATTACAGGCTGTCTGTAATCCATTTAAAGTCATCGGGTAATATTCTGGCGTCGTTTTCGATTTCTCCATTAAGGACCCTAAAACGCGTATCTCTTCTGCTGTTAACTGTGCTAATTGTTTTGTCTCTTCCATTATTTATTCATCCAATAGGATTCTAAATATACAGATTTCTAGGTATAGAACGGAACCGCTTGAATTTTTAGCGTATAAGTTATGAGTAGGAATTGACTTCTTAGAGTCGGAGATCAATCAACGAGCTGAGGCCTAGCTCAAGCCTACTTTTGACTTAGCTTAGCCCATGAAAGTGCAGATTAATAGTTTCAAGTGGGTTAAAATCTTAGGCAAACTAAGCTTTTTTGGGAGGGAATTGGTTATAAAAAAAAGATCAGCCCTAGAAAAGCTTTCGGTTCGGTACCTGGGGCTCTTCTAGGGCTGTATGTGAATCATTTATCTCTCTTGCCTAGATGAAACGGCAAAGAAAGCTGTTTAATTATTTGACTTTAGCTTTCGTTAAAACCCAGTCTAATATTTTGTCTTGTTGTTCTTGGAAAGTCCAATGTCCTGTTTCTTGAACGAGGTAAAGATCTTTCGGCGCATTGATTACATTGTATGCAGCGTAATAAGAGGTCGGAGGGCATGTTTCATCGTTGTATCCCCACGTGTAGAATCCAGGAACCTTAACTTGCTTTGCAAAGTTCACAACGTCGTAATATGCGGAGTTTTTGATCTTTGCATCGGTCGCCATAAAGGCTGCATTTTCTTTGTTAAACATATGTGGCCAGCCACCAGCGCGGTTGTGTAAATAGCCTGTAACATCACTTAGGGCAGGATAAATCGCCACCAAATGTTTAATTCGTTTGTCTAATCCGGCTACAACAATCGAAAGTGCACCACCTTGGCTTCCGCCCCATACCATTAGGTTGTTCTGATCAACATCGTCCAATTGTGTAAGGAAGTCGACCGCACGGATACATCCTAAATATACACGTTTATAGTAGTATTGATTTTTATCATCTAAATTGAAGAAAGGGTAGCTGCGTAATGCGCCGGCGGATAAATTGTTATATAATTCGACGTCTTCACGTACAGGAATGCCATGTATTCCAATTTGAAGCGTTACTATTCCTTTCTCCGCAACACTGACCGCTCCTGCATAGGGACGAATACCAGCACCCGGAACTTGTAATACCGCAGGGTGTTTTCCGGCTTTCTTAGGCTTTGACAGAATCCCATACATCCGGCTTCCATTGATGTTTTGAAAGTTGATATGAAATACATCAACGGTAGCAGTGGATAGCTCAGGCAAAAGTGTCATTTTCGGATCTAATGGAATATTTTTTAAAGCACTGATCTCTTTGTTCCAGAAGTCCATAAAGTCGGAGGGAAGTGTTTGTGTAGGTTGAATTTTTTCAGGATTGATGGCCGCTGTCGCAATCCCACGGTATTCTTGCCCATCGTATTTGTATTTTACTTCACAACGTATAAAACCGGGTTTGTCGCCTTTTAAAGGCTTACCAACCTTGGTCGCTGCACCATTTACTTTGAGGTTGCCAGATTGCAAGGGATCCATTTTCTCCCAGCCAATGCTGTAGCTAACTTCGGCATCCTGAATGGGCACTTGATGCTTTACAACAGATACGGTAAAACTTATTTCTTCATTGCTTCCATAGGTCCAGTCAGCTTTGTTTGGGCTTACAATAACTTGGATAAGCTGGTTGCTTCTAGATTGGGCATAGGAAAAGTTCCATAAGGCCACAAGCGTTAATAAGGACAGTAGAAATCTGATTCCTGAATTCTTGTACATGGTTTAGTGATTTGTGGTTTAATAAATGTTATTGCAATTTAAAGAAAATCTCGCTAAAGTCTTTAAAATATATAGGGTAGGAGGTTGGCCTCAGGCATTTCATGACCACCATCAAATACGATAATCTTGACTTTATCTTGATACTGTTTCTGATAGATGATGTCTCTCCCCATAAATCCTTGGGAGATGATGCTAAAATTTGGGCTGCTTCGACGTTTCAAAAGTGTATAGCGATCCTCCAGTGAAATAAGTGCTTTATTTGCGTGCTTATCAAAGTCCAGTACGACTTTATTATATAGTTCTAAGCTGTGGGAGATAGGAACAGAACCGGTATACCCGTCATGCAAACCAACATATAAATGTAGACTTGCCTGCTTTCTTTGTTTCGTCGGTGTAGACATCAATAGGACTGAGCGCTTTTTTGCTTCTGCAAAATTCGGTTGATTCGCTGTGCCTCCAGTAATCGCGATAATATCTTTTGCATATGCGTTCTTACGTCCTAGCGATTCATAATACCAGTCCTCCAAATTGTAGATGCCGACAAAGGCATGAAAAGATTTAATTGGGTGCTTACTCTTCATATAGCTGAGTGCCGTCGCAAATCCGCCTCCACTAACACCGACCACATGAATCTGATCCATATCCACTTGGAGGGAGTCAAGTGCCCACTGGATCGCATCGTCGATATCCTGGCTGACTAGTTCGCTGCCTGCCGCTTCCGGTTTGTTATTCGGACCGCGAAAATCGGGATGTAAATAATTTACATCCGCTGCTATGCAATATTTTAATAGTGGATCTCTTTGCGCATAATTTCCACCCCAGGTATGTAAACTAATGATTAGAGGGCTTTTTGTTTTACGTGTGCTACTATAAAGGTAAGATTTCTGTACGGTTGCATCTTTGGTTGACTTTATTTCAATTAGTCGGGTTTCTTTTGGCCATGTTACACTGGATTTGTCATCCCAATTGACTTGGTTTTGAGCACTTAACATGTTGTTAATACAAAATAAATAAAGTAGGACTAGACTGAACAGTCGGCAAAGAAAATTGGTATATATTTTTTTCATGGAGAAGGCAGTTTTATCCCAAGTTAGTTCATTTTTATATTTTTTATTCTAAAAATCATCGGAAACGCTATCGGAAATAAATTATGTCAATTTTCGGGATTAAAAATTGTTTATAAGTATCATTGTGTACGGACACGGTAGCTATATCGATCCCCATAACCACTACTTAAACAACTGAATTATGAGAAAAGACTACTTGTTTTTCTTAGCAGTGTCGGCAGCACTCAGCCCTACGATTCTGCATGCAAAAATTCCGATTCGGACAGTGCACGAATTTAACTTCGTTCAGGCGCAAACCTTGACGATTCGTGGACAGGTTCTCTCATCGGAAAGTAATGAACCACTTGCTGGTGTGACAATTTCCGTCAAAGGTACAAGCAAGAAAACCGCAACTGACGATCAGGGTAATTTTACGATTGAAGTAAAGCAAGGGGATAAGCTATCCTTTAATATGCTGAACTTCACAACCCAGGAGTATACGGTCAGCCAATCTGAAAGCAATTTAATCATTAAACTTCAAAGTACCACAGCCGACTTGGATGAAGTAGTCGTGATTGGTTATGGTACAGCAAAGAAAAGTGATTTGACCGGATCAATTACTCGAGTTGATGCCAATCAATTTAAAAATCAACCAACGACGCAATTAACAGAGATGTTAAATGGTACGGTTGCTGGTTTTATTTCGAATCAAAGCACGAGTGCGTCTGGCTCCAGTAGCATGGAGATTCGTGGTCCAAAATCTTTAAATGCTTCCACTAGCCCAATGATTGTATTGGATGGAGTTATCTTCAACGGTAGTATCGCCGATATCAATCCTTCGGATATCGAGACGATGGATATCTTGAAAGACGCGAGCTCGACAGCAGTTTATGGTGCTCGTGCTGCAGCGGGAGTTATCCAAGTAACAACGAAAAAAGGTCTTTCTGGAACGCCAAGGATTAATCTAGAGGCTAACTTCGGAGTAGCGAGTTTGATGCATCCATTTAAAACGTATGATGGCCCTGGCTACATACAGTTTAGAACCGATGTAATGCGTGGCTATAACCCAACAAAGCCTGCCTTCTATTACAACAACCCAAGCAATTTACCAGATGGGGTAACGCTTGATCAATGGAGAACAGCAAGTAATAACCCACAAGCGGATAATACGCGGGAATGGTTAAGTCGCTTAAACTTTTACGATATTGAGGTGGATAATTATGTCGCAGGTAACGAGATTTATTGGCTTGATGAAGTATTCAGAAAGGGTTTAAAACAAAACTATGATTTAAATATTTCCGGCGGAGCCGATAAGGTGAAATACTATTGGTCTTTGGGCTATCAAGATAATGAAGGTATTTCGATTGGGGATGACTTCAATACCATTCGTAGCCGAATTAATACCGATTTTACCATTACTAATTGGTTGTCAGCAGGTGTCAATGCGCAGTTTTCGGATAAAAATCAAACACAAATTATTCCGAGTATTAACTCGATGTTTTTGATGAGTCCATACGGTAGTATGTACGATGATAACAATAACTTACTTTGGTATCCAAATACCTTTGCTGTTGCGACGCCGTTAATTAATACACTTGGTGGCCAGGATCAGAAAAACAAGATTAATAGCTTGTTCTCTTCCATTTATATGAATGTGAAGTTGCCGTACAACATCTCTTATAAAGCATCATTCCAACCTCGCTATGAGTTTAGTAAACTCTATAATTTCTATCCTTCGACGACTTTGACAGGCGGTTCGACCTACAAGGATGGCTATGCGACACGTGTAGAAGGGTCGACTTTTGAATGGATGCTTGATCATTTGGTCCACTGGAATAAGAAATTTGGTATGCATCAATTTGATGTAACCTTACTTTATAGTGCAGAAAAAATAGATACTTGGGAATCAAGATTAAGTAATCAATCCTTCAGTCCAAATCAATCGCTAGGTTACCATGGTATTGAGTATGGATCGGATCATAAGGTAGGTTCCAACGATACCCGTGCTACAGGTGATGCTGCGATGGCTCGTTTAAACTATACGTTGAATGATAAATACCTATTTACAGCTTCGGTAAGACGTGATGGCTATTCGGCATTTGGCAAGAAAAATCCTAGAGCAGTATTCCCAGCTTTTGCTTTTGCTTGGAGACTTTCCAATGAGTCCTTTTTTAACGTAGATAAAATCGATGATCTAAAGATTCGTGCTTCTTGGGGTAGAAATGGTAACCGTTCAATTGGACAATATGCGGCTTTAGCAACGGTTGAATCAGCACGTTACTATAATGGCGTTTCAACTCAAATCGGCGTATTTAACAATACTCTGTCTAATTATGATTTAAAATGGGAGCAGACAGAGTCGTACAACTTGGGTATTGATTTAGCGATGTTCAAAAATAGAGTAAACTTGACTGCCGATGTATATAGTATGACGACAGTTGATTTATTAATGAACAGAAAGCTTCCAGAAATTACCGGTTATACGAGTGTGGTGACCAACTTAGGTAAACTAAGTAATAAAGGTTGGGAAGTTTCTGTTAACACCGTCAACATCGATCGAGAGAACTTTAAGTGGAATAGTGGTCTCGTTTATTCGGCTAACAGAAATAAGATTGAAGAGCTATTTGGTGATTTTGGTGAAACAACAATTAGTGGTGTTACAGGATACCAAGAACTTCCAGATTATACGAACGAATGGTTCCCAGGTCAAGCAATTGATCAAATCTGGAATTATAAAATCACAGGTATTTGGCAAGTTGAAGAAGCAGAAGAAGCGGCGAAGTATGGTTTGAAACCGGGCGATTTCAAAGCTGTCGATTTAGATGGTAATTACAAGTACGATGCATTAATGGATAAGCAGTTCATTGGCTATGAGCGTCCTCGTCATCGTCTGGGATTAAGAAACTCTATTGATTTCTTAAAGAACTTCAATGTGACGTTCTTCCTAAGAGCAGAGTTAGGTCATTTAGGTTATTTTATGGAAGCACAACGCGCAGGAGGTACAGATACATATGATAAGCGTAGCACCTATGATCTTCCATATTGGACTGCAGAAAACCGAAACAACGACTATCCACGTTTGAATGCGTTGACTACTGTTTTTGGTGGTGGTATTCGCACTTATAAACCAGCTTCATTCCTACGTTTACAAGATTTATCATTCTCGTATACCGTACCTGAATCTGCTTTGGAACGTATTAAAGTTAAGAACCTTCGTGTTTTCTTAGCAGCACGTAACGTCTTTACGATTGATAAATGGCCAGGATGGGATCCAGAAACAGCATATAATTCTCAGAATTCTATGCCAATGCCACGTAGTTACTCTGCAGGTGTTAATTTCTCACTATAATCTAAAAACGAAATTATCATGAAAAAAATTAATATAATAATCGCGGGCTTTTTTCTAACGCTAGTGACGCTATCGTGTAGCAAATCTTGGTTAGATCCTGAGCCACTTTCCTTCTATACGCCTGAGAATGTTTATAAGGACCCTCAAGGTTTAGCATCGCTTGCGGTGACCCTGAAGACCGACTTGAAACAAGAAACCCACAATATGGGCAAAGGCTTACATAATCTGATTATGGACTTTGCAGCATCTGATTTAGGATCTCCATGGTCGCAACTCGACTTTTATAAGTTAACACCAAATAACGATGTGTATTACAATTTCTTGAAGATGTTCAACTTCATGTTTACCAACGTAAAGAATTGTAATGTGTTAATTTCAAGAGTGCAAACTGTTGAGTTTAAATCCGAGCAGGAGAAAAATGCAATGCTTGCGCAAGGATTATTCTATCGTTCATACTGGTACTATCGCTTAGTGAATAGCTATGGTGATGTGCCATTTATTGCCGAGGAAATCGAAGGTGCGAAATTGGATTTTCAATCACATAGTAGAGCCGCAATCTTAAAGAAGATTCAGGTTGACTTAGAATTCGCGGCACAATGGCTACCTGCATCAGCGGGCGCAGGTGAATTGACAAAAGGCGCGGCAAATCATCTTTTAAGCAAGGTCTATTTAGCAAACTTGGAATTCGATAAGGCTATTACTGCAGCAACTGCGGTGATTAATGGTCCTTATGCATTGATGACAGAGCGTTTTGGTAAAGATGCGGCAAATACCTACAGAAATGTTATGTGGGATTTACATAGACCAGAGAACGTTTCCCTAGCAAATAATAAAGAGACCATCTTAGCAACAATTGACCGTTTTGAAGCACCAGCAGATGCACGTTCTCTAGGATTGTTCACCATGCGATATTATGGTTGTTCATGGTTTCAAGCGCCAGTTAGAGATAGTGAAGGTAAAGCGGGAATGGTGGCATCTGGTCCTATGTATGATTCATTAGGCCGTGGAAATGCGAATGTACGCTTAACTGGTTTTTATCAGTATGATGTTTGGTCATACAAAGGAGCAACTTGGAAAACAACAACGGATTTAAGAAGGGCAGATGCAAACTGGGTAGATAATCATGAGTACAAATACAATAACCCTAGTTCAAAAGATTTTGGAAAGCCTGTTAATATTGCCTATTTCGCTGATAAATTGGATACGTTCCGTAGCATCTATGCAATTCCGCATTACAAACTGTATGTTCCTGAGCAGAATAAAGCAGCGACCCCGCAAGGTGGAAATGGCGATTTCTATGTATTTAGATTAGCGGAGACCTATTTATTGCGTGCCGAAGCTTATTATTGGAAGGGGCAGTTGGATTTAGCAGCTGCGGATATCAATAAGGTTCGTGCTCGTGCCAAAGCATTACCGATGACTTCGTCTGAAGTGACGGTTGATTTCATCATGGATGAGCGCGCTAGAGAGTTGTTTACAGAGGAGCCTCGACATTCAGAAATGGTTCGTATTTCGTATATTATGGCAGCTAAGAATTTGCAAGGCTATACTTTAGCGAATTTTAGCGAGAAGAACTATTACTATGATCGTGTGAAGCGTAAGAACCCGACCTACGATCAGAAGGTGACCATGCTAGGTAATGTGGCGGCGATTGCGCCATTCCATGTACTTTGGCCAATTCCTTCAACAGTTATTACCGCGAATACAAAAGGTGTTATTAATCAAAATAAAGGTTACGATGGTGCTGAGCGCAATGTTCCACCAATTGAAACCATTCCTTAACAATAGATCATATGAAAACTATCAGTGCAATCTTATTAGGTATTCATTTATTGGCTTCTCCCGCTCCGGACAAGGGTTTGCCTACTGCGGTAGAAGTGGCTTCGCAAAGTAAAGGGCAATGGGAATCCTTATTTGATGGGAATAATCCTTCAAAGCATTGGACGAGTGTTAAAGGCGGTGCATTTCCTAGTCATGGCTGGAAGGCTGTGAAGGGGGAGCTGCGTTTGATCCCAGGACAGAAAGCTGGTGATATAATGAGTAAGAAAGTTTATGGCGATTTCATCTTAGAGATTGAGTATAAATTAGCGAAGAACAGTAACTCGGGGGTCAAATACTTGGTGAGTCCATTGCATACGAAGGACGGTAAAGTAGAATGGAATGGTCCGGAATACCAAATGATTGATGATGAGAATCATGAGGCTGTGAAAGGAAGGATAAGTCCTAAGACCGAGACAGGTGCTGCTTATCTACTTTATGCACCAAATAAAAACAAACAATTGCATCCTTATGGTCAATGGAATAAGGCAAGGATCGTTGTGCAAGGAAAGCATGTCGAGCACTGGTTGAATGGGAAGAAGATTTTGAGTTATGAGCGCGGCACGGAAGAGTTTAGAGCATTGGTTGCGGGAACAAAGTTTGAGATGTATACCTCTCGTTATGGAGAGGCAGAGTCTGGACATATCTTGTTGACCGATCATCAAGACGCCTCTAGCTTTCGGAACATTCGCATTAAAAGATTATAAACTATGAAAGACAAACAGATATCAAGAAGGAAATTTATCGAGAATAGCGGGATAGCCTTATCCAGTATCGCGGTATTGCCGGGCAACCTGGATTTATTCCAATTGTCTGGATCGGCAAAACCATTACGCGTCGGTGTTATTGGAGTGGGGAGCCGCGGAAAAGGATTACTGAGTCTACTTCGCGATGTTAAAGATGCGGAAGTAACTGCTATTTGTGATCTTCGCGATGATAATATTGCATTGGCGAAAAAACTTGTGCCTCCAGCTTGTAAAGTCTACAAAAACTATAAAGAGCTGATTAATGACAAGAAGATCAATGCGGTAATTATTGCGACGCCACTTTATTTACACCATCCTATGGCGGTTGCAGCATTGCAAAAAGGCAAGCATGTGTACTTGGAGAAAGCGATTTCCTATGATATCCCGCAAGCGATAGATCTGGTTAAGCAAGTTGAGAAATCAGGATTGGTTTTTCAAGTAGGCCATCAGTATCGCTACTTCGGTTTGTACAAGCGTATTAAAGAAATTATTGATAAAGGCTGGATCGGTAAAGTACAGCACTATGAGTGTCAATATCATCGGAATTCAGATTGGCGATTCCCTGTTCCTGCGGGTATGGATGAGCGATTTGTGAATTGGCGTATGTATAAGGCTTCCAGCGGAGGCTTGATGACTGAGCTTTGTGGTCATCCGATTGATGTGGTCAATTGGATGGTTGGCGCGGCTCCATTACGAGTTACAGGAATTGGCGGGGTTGATTATTGGAAAGATGGGCGTGAGAACTTTGATAATGTGCGGGTCGTCTACGAATATCCAAATGGAGTGAAGTCTAGTGTATCGTCGATTCTTTCCAATGGTTATAAAGGCTATGGAATCCGTATTCTGGGAGATAAGGGCTCTATAATCGTGGAGCGTGAAGATGCGTTAATCTTTTCGGAGAATGTGAAGAAGGAAATTGGTACAGTCGACGGCGTCACAGGAGCGACAAAAGCTGTGCATTATGGCGAAGGGGAGAAGGTTGATTATTCAGATTTAGATCCATTGAAGAAAGATCCTACCTACTATGCATTGGTTGATTTCTTCGAATGTATACGTACGGGGAAAAAGCCAGCTGCTGATGTTTATACGGCACGTGATGTGGCTATCGCCAGTCATATGGCAAATATTGCGATGGAAACACGACAAGAACAAGTGTGGAAGCCGGAGTATAGTGTTTAAATACAGCAATAAAGAGAAAAATCTACCAATCATTACCTAGCTTTTTTCATAGGCTAGGTAATGATTAAAACATGAATGCACCGATAACGGTGCCGTAGTTTAGCATAAAAGAACCTTGGATATCATCTACAATTCCTGTTTCTTTAGCTAAATATCCATAAAACCTAATACTAAATATTATGTCAACAGATAGAAGATCATTTCTTAAGTTATCTGGACTCGCCGGTCTAGGTCTACTTTCTAATCAAGTTTCTGCCAATCCATTGGAAGAGCAAAGCAATTTTCATCAGATTTTAAGAGAAACACAGCAAACGCATAAGCCTGTATTCAATATGTCTGGTTATGCGGCTCCAGCCTTATCAACCGTTCGTACTGGATTTATTGGTGTTGGAAATCGTGGCTCGGCGGCAGTATACCGTTTGAGTATGATTGATGGTGTTTCCATTAAAGGCGTATGTGATGTTCGCGATGAGAAAGCTCAAGCCGCAAAAAAACGTATTGTGACGGCAGGTCATGAGGCGAAAATTTACAGTGGTAATGAGGAAGTTTGGAAAGAAATGTGTCGAAGAGATGATATCGACTTTGTGTATATCGCTACGCACTGGTCTATGCACGCGGAGATGGCAATCTATGCTATGGAGCATGGAAAACATGTTGCGGTTGAAATTCCTGCTGCAGTAACGATCGACGAATGTTGGCGATTAGTGACTACTTCAGAGCGTACCAAGAAACATTGTGTAATTCTTGAAAACTGCTGTTATGACTTCTTTGAAATGCTAACGTTGAACCTAGCACGTCAAGGTTTCTTTGGTGATATTGTTCACTGTGAGGGTGCTTATATCCACGATATCCTGGAGAGTTTATTTAATGAGGAAGCACGTTATCACAAATGGCGTTTATTAGAAAATGCAAAGCGTAACGGTAACCTTTATCCGACGCACGGATTAGGGCCTATTGCTCAAGTATTGAAAATCAATAGAGGAAATAAGATGGAGTTCTTGACTTCAATGGCTTCCAAAGACTTCTCCCTACGTCCAAAAGCAGAGGAGCTGGCAAAAACGAATAAGGAATTTGAGAAGTACTTAAAATATCCATTCCGTGGTAACATGAATACTTCGACAATTAAGAACAATGATGGTAGTACCATTATGCTACAGCATGATGTTAGTACACCAAGACCTTACTCTAGAATTCATATGATTTCAGGCACAAAAGCTTTCGCACAGAAGTATCCACTTCCGGCGAAGCTAGCGATTGGTCATGAGAAGTTCTTAGACGAGGATGAATTTAAGAAGATCGAAGTGGAGAACACGCCAAAAATCATCAGTCATATTGGTGAGATGGCAAAAGAAGTCGGCGGACACGGTGGTATGGACTTTATCATGGATTGGCGTCTGATAGACTGTTTACGTAATGGGTTACCGGTAGATATGGACGTTTACGATGCAGCATCTTGGTCGGCTATTGGTCCATTGTCTGAATGGTCTGTTGCCAATGGTTCAAAACCAATTGCGGTTCCTGACTTCACGATGGGTCGTTGGAACAAGAATAAAGTTCATAATATTCATTTGGAGACCGGCGGTACAACCAAAGTATTAAAAGCAAACAAGTAATTAACTATAATAAAACACAAACCATAGGAATATGAATGTAGAAATTTTCCCAGATCGGGAAACTTTAGGGGCTCAAGCTGGAGCAAAAGGAGCGGAATTTATTAAGGCCGTAATCCGTGAAAAAGGTGAAGCTAATATTATTTTAGCAACAGGTCAAAGTCAGTTTGAGACCTTAGAAACATTGATACATGATAAAGACATCGACTGGTCTAAAGTTCGTATGTTTCACTTGGATGAATACATCGGGATGCCAATTACGCATAAGGCTAGCTTTAGAAAATACTTAACAGAACGCTTTGTTGATAAGGTTAGCGTTTTGAATGAGGTGGTATTGATCAATGGTGAAGGGGATGCTCAGGAAGAATGTAACCGTCTAGGTAACATCATCAAAAATTACCCAATTGACGTTGCTTTTGTTGGTATCGGCGAAAATGGTCACTTAGCATTTAATGACCCACCAGCAAATTACGATATTGAAGATCCTTATATAGTTGTGGATTTAGACGCGGCGTGTAGACAACAGCAAATGGGTGAGGGTTGGTTTAATACAATTGACGATGTGCCTAAACAAGCGATCTCCATGTCGATTAAGCAAATCATGAAGTCTAAAAAGATAATCTGTGCGGTTCCAGATGAGCGTAAAGCGCTTGCGGTGAAAAACTGTCTAACAAAAGAAGTGTCGAATATCTATCCAGCAAGTATTTTGCAAAATCATGCAGATTGTTATTGCTATTTAGATCAAGGATCCGCTTCTTTGCTATAATTTTCAACCTTTAACCTAAATTATGAATTCACAAGTTTTAGATAGACGTAGTACCTATATTTCCATAGGCATCATCGGGACGATGTTCTTTGTCTTCGGGTTTATTTCCTGGGTCAATGCCATCTTAATCCCATATTTTAAGATCGCCTGTGAGTTGACGAATTTTCAATCTTATTTAGTTGCCTTTGCTTTCTATATTTCCTATTTGGTCATGTCTTTGCCGTCGTCTTATCTATTAAAACGTGTGGGATATAAACGGGGAATTACGATTGGTTTCTGGATTATGGCTGTTGGAGCCTTGTTATTTGTACCGGCTGCCTATGGTAGAACCTACCTGATCTTCCTTTTAGGATTATTTACATTAGGTTCAGGATTGGCGGTATTACAAACCGTAGCGAACTTATATATCACCATGATTGGTGAGAAAGAGCGAGCAGCCCAGCGTATAAGTATCATGGGGATTTGTAATAAGGGTGCTGGAATATTAGCGCCACTTGCATTCTCTTGGGCGATTTTACGCCCCTCGGATAATGAGCTGTTTAAGCAGATCCCTTTGATGGATGAGGTAACACGTGCACAGACACTCGATGAATTAATTCTTCGTGTTGTTGTGCCGTATATTGTTGTTGCAAGCGTGTTGTTCTTAATTGGACTGTTTGTAAAATACTCACCGCTTCCGGAAATTGAAAGTGAAGAGGATGACAAGGCTAATGAGAGTAAGTCAGGTGTATTTCAATTCCCTAACTTGGTTTTAGGCGCTGTCGCGATCTTTCTGCATGTGGGGACACAAGTAATTGCAATTGATACGATCATCAATTACGCGGGTTCTATGGGGCTTTCTTTGCTTGAAGCAAAGGCACTACCTTCCTATGTATTGACGGCGACTATTTGCGGATACCTACTTGGAATCACATTAATTCCTGCGCTTATTTCTCAAAAGCGTATGTTGCAAATCTGCTCACTTGTAGGATTAACACTATCACTTTTAGTATGCTTGGTAACTTATCAGGTTGACTGGTTAGGCCATCATTTAGATATTTCGATATGGTTCCTAGCCATGATTGGTGTACCGAATGCTTTGATTTGGGCGGGTATTTGGCCTTTAGCCTTAGACGGTTTAGGTAAATACGCGAAACAAGGGTCTGCCTTATTGATTATGGGTCTTTGTGGAAATGCGGTATTGCCAATGATTTATGGTTTAGTTGCCGATTCACATGATGTAAAAACGGCTTATTGGGTATTAGTACCTTGTTTTTTGTATATTGTGTTCTATGCCTTTATCGGGCATCGTTTTAAATCTTGGAAAAAATTAACCTAAGGATGATCAGTATAATTAATGCAAAAATAATTACGCCATTTCGCGTTATTGAAAACGGATATGTCAGTATTGAAAATGGACGAATTGTCAATGTTCAAGACTCGGATAAATGGCCTAAAGGCGATGCGAATCATCAAATCGTGGACGCGCAGGGCTTATATCTTTCGCCAGGTTTTATCGATATTCATATTCATGGTGGTGGTGGTTCTGATTTCATGGATAATGAAGTTGATGCGTATTTAAATATCGCAGAGACGCACGCACGTTATGGCACGACAGCTATGCTTCCTACAACGCTGACGAGTGAGCAAGATCTTCTATTGGAGACTTTTGAAGTCTATGCGAAGTCCTTGGATAAGAATGAAAAGGGTGCTAAATTTTATGGTCTGCATCTTGAGGGGCCTTATTTCGCGATGGAGCAACGTGGGGCACAAGATCCACGTTATATCCGCAATCCGGAGCCTGCGGAGTATGAGCCTATCCTTTCGAAGTATAAACATTTGATAGCGCGTTGGAGTGCTGCTCCTGAATTGCCAGGCGCATTAGCCTTTGGACAACGTGTATGTGAAGAGGGTATCCTTTTGGCATTAGCGCATACCGATGCGGTTTATGATGAGGTATTGAAAGGGGTAGAAGCAGGTTATAAATTGGCGACACATCTTTATTCGGGGATGTCAGGCATGACGAGACGCAATGCATATCGCTATGCTGGAGCAATTGAATCTTGTTTGTTGATTGATGATATCGATGTAGAGATTATCGCAGACGGAACTCATCTTCCTGAACCCTTCTTAAAGCTGATTAGCAAAGTTAAAGCGAAGAATCAAATTATTTTAATTACCGATGCGATGCGTGCTGCTGGAACAGATGTGACGGAAAGTATTCTTGGTGGACGAGCAAATGGGCTTCCTGTAGTCGTTGAAGATGGGGTTGCAAAGCTCCCTGATCGTAAATCTTTTGCGGGTAGTGTAGCAACTGCCGATCGTTTGATTCGTACTATGCGCGATATTGCAGGTTTAGAATTAAAAGATGCAGTACATATGCTGACTGTTAATCCGGCACGTATATTAGGATTACAGCATCAGATTGGTACGATTAGTAAAGGACTGCAAGCAGATCTGATTCTTTTTGATGAAAATATTCAAATACAGAAAACGATGGTAGAAGGTTGTTTTATTTACGAGAAATAAGTTCAATCAATTGATATAATAGTAAAATAGGTTCGAGGCCACTTCTTTAGGGAGTGGCTTTTTTTTATGCAGAATCCCTATTTATTAATCGACAAGGAATTACTACTGAACGGGGTTCGAATTCTTTGTTCTTGATATGTTTAATCAATAATTGGCAACTTTGTAAACCGATTTCAAAAGCTGGTTCTTCAACAGTAGTTAAGTTGGGTTCTATCACGGTACAAATCGGGTCGTTGGTAAAGCCGATTACACCGAAGTCAACACCTACATTGATGTTAGCCGATTTAAGCGCTTGTATTGCTCCGATAGCCTTCCGGTCATTGGCTGCAAAGATCGCATCAGGGCGGTCGTGTAAGGCGATTAACTGTTGGGTATCTGCAAAGCCGTGCTGCGTAGAGAATCCAGAATGTATAATATATTCCTTTTGAACTGGCAACTGTGCTTGTTTAAGAGCATTTAAGTAGCCTCGTAGGCGTTCTTGGGTAAACTTCAAGCTTTCAGGGCCAGCTAGGTGCGCAATGCGCTTATAGCCCTTCTTGATTAAATGACTCGTAGCGAGAAAGGCACCTTCATAATCACTCTGCATTACTTTTGAAGCATTTATTTCGTTTGGTACACGATCAAAAAATACCAGTGGAAGACCTGCTTGAATTAAGTTTTCAAAGTGAGTGATATCAGTCGAATTGGAGGATAGCGAAATCAGAAGTCCATCTAAGCTCGCGGTATCTAAATTATCGATTAATTGTTTCTCTCTATCGACTTCATCATTGGTCACGAATAGGATGATGTTATAGCCTAAGCGGTATGCTTCCTCCTGGATACCTGAGATTACCGTTCCGAAATAATAGTTGGTGATAAATGGGATCAAAACGCCAATATTCTTTGTGCTTCCAGAAGCCAGTGCGGCAGCATTCTTATTGGGCTTAAAATTTAGTTCTTTGGCAAGCTTGAGAACTTTCTCCTTGGTCTCAGGATTGATATCATGTGCATCGCGTAAGGCTCGGGAAACGGTAGAGACTGAAATCCCTAACATTTCTGCAATATTCTTGATTCCAAATCCTTTCTTTAACATACTCTTTTTAGGTTTTGGCGTAAGTTAGCTAACCTCAAGGAAGTTTACAAGTGCAATTGATGAAGTTCAAGTGGATTAGGATAGGAGAGTGATTGGCGAATATAAAACATTAGGAAACTTAAAGGTTAAAGCACAGCTTTTTATCAGGATGAATTGCAGTAAAAAAAATGATGGGAATGGTTTCTTAATTTTAAAATAGCTTGAACGTTAATAAGCAATAACGTCTGTATAGGTGTCAACACTCAGTAAATAATATATTTTCTATCGAAAGGAGATATAAATAATAAGAGAGTAAGAACGGATCAGTTTCAAAACCTGTGGACTACGCAAATAATTTGGTCAATCTGAACAGGAAGAAATTGATGTCACCTACACCTCTAAACTGACTTCTGAAAGCTTTTATCTTTGCATTGAAAGATTCTGCTGAAGCATTTGTACTCTTGTTGTCGAAGTAGTTCAATATTTTTTTGTGATGGATATTTATGGTTCTGGAGACGGTGTTGAATGACTTGAAGCCGGCCTGTTCCACTTTATCCGCCCATTTTGCCAACCTTGTAAAGGCGTAGATCTTATCTATGGTGGTGTTGAATATCCAAGAGAGTTCTTGGGATAGCCTGTACGCCTTTTCAATATCAGGATATCGCTCAAAGAGTACAGCAGCCCTTTCTCTTTGCTCGTAAGTCCATTTATGTTCACTTTTATAAAGCAGGTATCGGCTTCTTGCAAGTAACTGTTTGATGGTGTCACTGTTGGATAGGACTTCCGGAAAATAGGTTTCCTTATTCTTTCGTGCTTGGTCAATTGCCTGATTTTCATCGTCAATGGCCTGCCAGCGGTGCTTTATCCTTATTTCCTGAAGCGCTTCGGTAGCAAGTTGCTGAACATGGAAACGGTCTATTACCTGAACAGCATTGGGAAAGCATCTTTTGGCTATCAATCCCATATTACCGGCTAAATCAAGCGTTATCTCTTGAACTTTATTTCGTAATCTCTGTGGGATCTTTTGAAGGATCGGGATAATGTTCTCTGATTTTGTCCCGTTCAGTATGGCTACAATGGTCCCTTTTTTGCCCCGTGCTTCTTTATTGGTGACAACGGTATAGAGCTCGCCATGGGATAGGCAGGTCTCGTCAATAGAAAGATGGCCGCTGACATTCTGTGGGAAGATCAATCCATCTCGCGCATTTTCGCGATGCTCCCAATCCTGGAAACCGCTCAGTTTATTGCGGTAGTATCTCCTTAGTTTACTGGCTGATATCCCATAGAATGAACTGATGGTCTGAATGCTATGAGCCTGGTTGTCCGCTGATACCTTTTAAAAAAGCTGCGAAATCCTGTGTGATGCGCGTCCCTTTGGCTACTAGTTCCCAATTTCTGTAGACTACTTTATCGGTATCCTGGTTGAGCCACCTGCGGCGCTTGACATGAAGATAGACCTGCATGCCACGGATAGGAAAATCTTGAAGGGTAACGGGTTCGAAAAACCCCTTGGAAATCAACTTCTGGCCTTGATATTCTTCAGGTGTAGTATTGAGTTCCTCCAGAAAGATATCCAGTCTTTTTTCTTCTTTGGAATAGTGGGTCATCTCAAAATAATCGGAAACTCCTTCGGGAATAATTAAGGGCATTAACGCGTTGAAAGATTCGTGCATCTGTATAAATATCAAAGCACAAATATCTAATTATTTTTTATCCCCTCCACAACTTTTGTACATGATCCGTAAGAACTCGTCTAATCTGGATCAAGCTGAATTCTTGGGGGGAGTGTTAAAAATTTCTTAGTTTAGCGTCTTTAATACAAATATCCCTTGCAAGAAGCCGAACGTAAATTACTATCCTTATTGATGCCCGAAGGGCTTTTGGAATACTTCCAGATTTTAGAAGTCGATCAGGTCGACAATCAACTCCATATTTATTTAGATGAACTTAATATTGCTCCGACAGGCTATGAGCACAGCAAGTTGGAGTCAAAGGGTTTTATGCCTTCTACTGAAATTTCAGACTTTCCCATTCGAGGCCAGAAAGTTACGCTACATATCCGCCGTCGTCGATGGACGGTACTGGATACCGGAGATATCATCACAAGAGATTGGAACCTAGTGCGTGAGGGCGCTCGAATGACTACGGAATTCGGGCTTTTTTTAAAGAAGATATTTGGATAGCTACCCTGTAAGCGCCCAATTGGTAGGTCTGTTCTTCCAGATGGACGGCAAACAACTACAGGATCAATACAAGAACCACCTCAGTGATTTCCATGATTGGGACCAAAAGCCTCATGCCGAGAGCTGGACATTGTTCCCTGAAAACATATCGGAACACCTGAGCATTGATGAGACCAGCTTCAGCAACGGTGAATTATATACCATTGTTAGCAGTAAATCGGCAAAAGGGCGTAAAGGAACGATTTTAGCAACTATAAAGGGTACCAAGGCTGAGGATATCATGGCTGTTCTCGAGCGAATACCCTTGCGCTCGAGGAATAAGGTAAAGGAGGTGACCATGGATATGGCTCCCAACATGGCCAAGGCAATCCGTAGATGTTTCAGAAATGCCAGACGTGTGGTCGATCGGTTCCATGTCCAAAAGTTAGCTTACGATGCCGTGCAGGAACTCCGTATCAAGTATCGTTGGGAAGTCTTGGATGCAGAAAGCAAGAAAATAATGGAATCACGAAAGCGAGGGATCCCGTATGAACCGGAATTGTTGCCAAATGGTGATACGCTCAAACAGCTGTTGGCTAGATCCAACACCTATTGTTCAAGCATCCAAGCCGATGGTCGGAAAGCCAGAAACATCGTGCTGAATTATTATTCCTGCGGTTCCCCAAGCTAAAACAGGCTTATGATCTTGGAATTGCCTTAGGGGACATCTTCAACAAATGCAAGGACAAAAAGGTAGCATTTACCAAACTAGGCCTATGGAACAATCAGGTTGAGAATGCGGGTATTGCTTCCTTTGAGAGCGTGGCAAAATCCATTGCAGCGCATCATCAATACATCCTACACTACTTCGACAATAGAAGTACCAATGCTTCCGCAGAATCCTTCAATGCAAAACTCAAAGCTTTCAGAAGCGTCTTCCGTGGCGTAAGGGACACAACATTCTTCCTGTACAGAGTGATGAAATTGTATGCTTAAAAATCTTTACCCCCCAAACTTTCGGTATGATCCTCTAATCTATCTTAAATCTAGAAATCAATAAGTCCAGTATAGGTTTTCATACTCACTACTAAACACCATATACTAAAAAAGCTCATCTTTCGATGAGCTTTTTATCCAAGTACCTAGGGCGGGAATCGAACCCGCACTCCCTTAACGGGAACAGGATTTTAAGTCCTGCGTGTCTACCAGTTCCACCACCTAGGCAACTGAGCGAAAGACGAGATTCGAACTCGCGACCCCAACCTTGGCAAGGTTGTGCTCTACCAACTGAGCTACTTTCGCTTAACGTGGTGCAAATATAGAGAGAAAAATTAATTCCTAAAATTATTTTTGAAAAAAGTTTCATTTAAACTCTCAAAATGCTGTTTTTCAGTTGAAATAAATTTCAAAAAACATTTAATAGACGAAATCTAAGCAGGAGTGGCGACTCAGATTCCGTCTAAATCGTTTTGAATTATATGTCCATAGAGTTGCTAAAAGGAGAATCCGGTAGATAATTTATAGAAACTATCCTTTTTTTGAAGACCATTCTTTAGTTCAGGACCTGCTGCTAATCGTAGGAAGCTATTAAATTTTGGAACGGAGAACTGTACATAGGGACCTAACCATTGGTAATAGTCTAATTTCCCATTGACATCGTCTTTTGTTCTGCGTAGGTGTTCAAAATGTCCGCCGACAGAGAATACAGAGCTTACGCGATATCCTGCATTTGCCCAATAATGTAAGTAAGCCAGTGTGGATCCATCATCAGGGGCTTCATCGCGCAATGGGGCGTAATAGCCAACATAAACTTCACTCTCAAATTTCGGCTTGTTGACATTAAAAAATACGTTGGGGACAATACCATCACCAGCAATACCACCCATTTGACCGTCAGCAGCTCCTTTGGAAAGCAAGTTGCCGAATGTGAACCCTAGATTTGGATTGATTGTTACGCCTTCTGCCAGTGCATAATTGATACCAACGCCAAATTCTGTCCAGTTTCCCCATGCTGCCGCTGTGCCTGTACCCCAAAAAATACCATATGCGGTAAAAGCAAGCTTGTCATTGAGCTGATAATCTACAGAAACACTCGGTGCAACACCAAAAAATTGATCTGATGTAAGCCCTAAAGAAAAAGTAGTGTTGTTTTCTTGTGAAAAAGCTGATAATGAATAAAGAGAAATGCCTAATACTGTTGTAATTCGTTTAATCTGGTTGAATTTTCTCATAAAATTAGAGGTTTAGTGAATTTTATTTGATTAATTGTTTAAAAATAAATCAAATAATTCATAAAACACGCTAATATGTTATTAAATATTCAATAAATAGGATGAAATGTTGTTATTTATATTGTTTTACCTGTTATTTATTGTCACAATTGTTTTTAAAAACTCTATTTTGTTGAAATTATTCTTTGAATTTTGAGAAAATCAAATCACTTTCATAGCCTTTTGATTGTAAGTATCGAATTAATTTCGCTTTTTCATTAAGATTTAGAGAGGATATTGGTTTGTCGATCTTTTTTTTGATCAATTCTTCTAATTTATCTTTATATTCATCTAAATCTATCTCACGAAGCGCAATTTGTATCAATGGTTTGGATACTCTTTTCGCTTTAAGGTGCTGGATGATCTTTATTTTACCCCAGGCCTTGATTCTAAATTTCCCGGAGACGAAGGCTTTCGCAAATCTCTCTTCGTTGAGGAAGTTGTCGGATATTAATTCAGATATCACTTGTTCCACATCGGCGGAATGCAATCCCCAACTATAAAGTTTGTCGCGAACTTCTTGCTGTGCACGCTCTTGGTAAGCACAATAACTCTCTGCCTTGCGTTTAGCTTGCAAGGGTGTATAAACCTTCCCTTTCTCCGATTCGTATTCCATGATACAAATGTTCAAAAAATGATGAACTTATAAAAAAAATGATGAAATTCGTTTCATATTTAGATGCAGATGTATACTATTGATTTAATACGCGATATTTTAGAGTTAAAGAGTTGTGAGGTAGCGAATTATAGTCAACAAATCACAGAACTAGTATACGACAGTAGAAAGGTTAACCAACCTGAACAAAGCTTATTTTTTGCGCTTACTGCCGCCCGTGATGGTCATGACTTTGTAAATGATGCTTACCAACGGGGAGTTCGAAGTTTTGTTGTTTCTAGAAGTGTGACTTTCTTGGAGTCCGTTTCTGACGTGAATGTGTTATTCGTAGATGATGTATTGCAGGCATTACAAAGCCTGGCAGTTTATCATCGATTAACATTCCAGGGACAACTGGTTGGAATTGCAGGGAGTAATGGCAAGTCTGTAGTTAAAGAATGGCTGTTTCAACTATTATCGATCGATAAGAAGGTTTATCAGAGTCCAAAGAGTTATAATTCGCAATTAGGTGTCGCTTTGTCTTTGTGGAATCTCTCAAATCATTATGATATTGCATTAATTGAAGCCGGCATTTCCGAACCCGGAGAAATGGAACGACTACAGGCACTGATTCAACCGGAAATAGGTGTGTTTACCAATATCGGACTAGCACATGCTCAAAACTTTGAATCCAAATCGGCAAAACTTCAAGAGAAACTTAAGCTATTTAGAGAGTCGAAAGCCCTAATCGCAGCCTCGAAATATATCTCTCCAGGAATGATTCCAGAACATATGGAATTATACCAATGGGGCGATCAGCAAAGTGATTATGTATGCTTAGAGCGGGTTGAACTGCTTAGCAATAGCAGTGTGCTTCAAATATCAATTGATCAAGTTTCTTATACTTTCGAAATTCCTTTTACAGATAAAGCTTCCATCGAAAACATATTGACCTGTTTCACTTTTATGAGCTATATGGCTTATGCGCCCGCTGTAATTATCGAGCGATTAAAACAGCTGAGACAATTAGAAATGCGTCTGCAGCTGAAAAAAGGTATAGGCAATAGTTCTTTAATCGATGATTCATATTCCAATGATTTAGCTTCCCTACAGATTTCACTAGATTTTCTTGCACAGCAGAATCAACATAGCAAAAAGACGCTTATCCTCTCCGATATGGATGGATTGGCGAGTAGTGAGAAGCTGCAGGAAAAACTGAGAGCCATCTTATCGCGCACTTCAATTAGTCGTATGATATGGGTAGGTACTGCATATCCATGGCTGTCGGATTTAAATGGCTTAGATGTCACCTTGTATCACTCTACAGATGATTTACTGGCGAATTTGGATGTTTTAGCAATCAAAGATGAGACTGTATTAATTAAGGGGGGAAGAACATATCTTTTCGAACAAATCGTACAGAGGCTGACCTTGCGTTCGCATGGAACGGTATTGGAGATCAATCTCAATGCGCTGTCTCATAATTTGATGCATTATCGATCCATGATCCCCAATGACGTTAAGTTGATGGCCATGGTTAAGGCATTTTCTTATGGGAGTGGTAGTTTTGAAGTTGCCAATCTCTTACAGTTCAGTAAAGTTGATTATCTAACGGTTGCATTCGCTGATGAAGGCGTAGAATTAAGGATGGGAGGGATTACACTGCCGATTATGGTTTTAAGTCCGGATAGCGATACATTTCAAACTTTATTGCAATATGACCTAGAGCCGGAAGTGTATTCTATGCGTTTCTTGAATCAATTTATTGACTTCTTAAAAGATAATAATAGAAAGGCTTACAAGATTCATGTGAAGTTAGATACAGGCATGCATAGATTAGGGTTTTTACCGACAGAGGTTGAAGGACTAATTGATCGATTGAATCAGCAGGAAGAAGTTAGGGTGCAGTCTTGTTTTACGCATTTGGTGGCTTCTGGCGACTCGAAACAAGATGAGTATACCCAATATCAAATTGATACATATGCTACCGCTGTAGCCAAGCTAGAGCAGGGTATCGGCTATTCTTTTATCAAACATGTAGCAAATACGTCAGCGATTGTACGCTGGCCGCAAGCACATTTCGATATGGTACGCCTTGGAATTGGCCTCTATGGTGTCGATATGGATTCTGACGGTAGCCAATTAGAGAAAGTGAGTACATTGCAAACGACAGTCACGCAGTTGAAGGAATTACCGAAGACTGAGACGGTTGGATATGATCGAAAAGGTATTTTGACTAGAGATAGTCGAATTGCTACAGTTAAAATTGGGTATGCTGACGGATATAATCGTAAATTTGGATACGGTGTAGGAAAAATGAAGATTAATAACCAGCTTGTTCCTACAGTTGGCACGATCTGTATGGATATGTGTATGTTGGATGTAACAGATATCGAAGTGAAAGAAGGAGATATTGTGGAAGTTTTTCCAGATATCATGCAAGCTTCTCAAGATATCGGTACAATTCCTTATGAATTATTGGTAAATATCTCAAGTCGAGTGAAAAGAGTCTATTATTTTGAATAAACATGTTGCGTAAATTCTTTCAAAAATTCTTCTATTATTTAATCAAAGGTACTTTGGTTGTTGTTCCTGTTGCAGGAGCGGTATTTGTAATCATTTGGTTAGTTGCAACCTTAGACGGTGCGCTGAATATTACAGAACATTTTCTAGAAGATGAAACAGGGCATCCCTTGTATATCCCCGGTATTGGTATCCTTTCCGTTATCCTATTGTTGGCATTGGTAGGCTTAATCTTCACCACTTTAGTGACCGCACCAATTCGGAGCTGGATGACACGGACGATTAATAAAATTCCTTTGTTCAATACCTTATACTCATCAATTAAGGATTTTACGGAAGCTTTTGTTGGTGATGCAAAGAAATTTAACGAGCCGGTATTGGTCGAGGTTAACAACTTCGGGCTTAAGAAGGTGGGTTTCTTAACACAGAAAGACTTGTCAAGTATAGGTCTTCCAGGTGAAGTTGTGGTTTACTTTCCATTCTCTTACTCTGTTGCTGGTCAGGTATCTATCATTAGTGCTGATAAGGTTCATAAGTTGAATATGTCGGGAACTGATGCGATGAAACTAGCGGTATCTGGAGGGGTAAGTGGGGTCGAACCATCAAAGAAAAGTAATGTTCTGGAACAAGGCAAGTAAGACAGCACAAGAGGCTGAATCTGCACGAATCGAACTAGCTGCCGCGCTCTCCTTTAAGCAATGTCAGCAGGATTCAAAATTAGCCAAACTCTATTTTGAGCATAAGCGAAACGATCAAGATGCTACGGAGAGCTTTTTGAATTGGCAAGAGCGTGCTTTGCAATATTCAATTGGTGATACTATTCAAATTGCTGATGAGCAAGAGAATGTCTTAACCTACTTGAAGCTATGGTCTATATTTAGTTCAGAAGATGTTCATGTTAAAATCGACTTTCAGATAGCAGATTCTGACAGTAAAGTACATCCCTTTGTATTCCTACCTTTAATTCAGAATGCCTTGCATAATGGTTATAACAGTATGTCGGAGCATCCGGTTAAAATCAAGATTTCAGCGATTGGAGGATCAATAAAATTGGAAGTTAGTAATCGGGTTAATCACTACCTAAGTAGCCAAGCGGAGAACGATTACATTCAGCATTTTCAAGATCGACTTAAATTACAATATCCAACGCATAACTTATTTCTGAACAGCAATAGCAACCTATTTAAAGCTGTATTGCTGATCAACAACTAACTTTTATTAGTTTACTAGTACTTATTAATTTTCTTTTCAGATTTTCCTTTATCAGAAACAGACAAAACCAACATTTTATTGTTCTACCAATGAAGTATAATATCCATTCAATACAACCTTAGCCATGGAGAAGAAGAATATCAAAGCCATTATGGAGCAGAACAGCGAAAATATCGCTAAGCTCCATGAAATTGTTAAGCAGACGATGGACGAAGAGTCCCTAATGGTCGACCGATTGGTGAACCCGCCAAAGGAAGTGTTATCTCAAGGGCAGAGAATATCCGACAAGGTAGCTCGGTTCGGTGGGAGTTGGACGTTTATCATTCTCTTTGCTGTTGTACTAATCATCTGGATTTTATACAATTCAACATTGCCAACGAAAGATCAATTTGATCCTTACCCATTTATTTTAATGAATTTGGTGTTGTCTTGCGTTGCCGCCATGCAAGCGCCAATTATCATGATGAGTCAAAATAGACAGGAAGAGAAAGATAGAATGCGTGCAGAGAATGATTATTTAGTTAATCTCAAAGCGGAGTTAGAGATTCGAAGTCTACACCAAAAGATGGATATGCTCTTGGAAGAGCAGGTGAAAGATCTATTTCAATCGCAGGAGGATCAGTACAAATTAATTAAGTCGCTCAATCATAAGATTGATGCTTTAGAAAAGCAAATCACGTCTTACAAGGACCAACAAAAATAGCCGTAGTAATTACTACGGCTATCTTCATCATATATCAAAATTTAAAGTTTGAACCACTAGGGTTCTAACATCTATAATCTATGTTAAGTGATTTAGCGATCACAGCTCGCTCTAAACGACTCTTTTGTATCTAGATTGGTATAAGACAATTCTAAGGTACTTTCCGAAATGGTGATACTACCAATCGCTTCGGAGTTAAAGAATATTGTGTTGTTTTCTCCTTTTTGCATCACAATGCCTGTTAATGAAGGGATATTCCCTGCATCACTTTTAAAGTCGAATGAATATTTATCACCAATTTTATATACACGTACTGAACCAGCTCCATAGGTAACGTCTTTACCATCTTCGCCGAAGTTATCATAACCAACATCACCGGTGTAATTACCAGTAAACAAATCGTTATCTACCGGATCATCATCCTTAGAACAAGCCGATACTGTAAACAAGACAACGAACAAAAGACTTAATAATTTCAATGTGTTTTTCATAGTACAATATTTATGTTTTCTAATAATTTCTGTACTAGATGAACCAAACACGGTGCCATTATGACTGCAACATACTTGTTACATTTCTTTTTAACATTTATTAACGCTTATTAATTAGAACAATTTTAGCTGTTGGTCGCCATTTTTTAAGAAATGCGAACAGTCGAATTCAAAGTCTTCTACATTTAATTTATTGCGTTTGCAGTGCATACGGAAACTATCTTTAATCATTTGGGCTTGCTTTCCCGTACCTTTCATGCGGTTTCCAAATTCACTATCATTGACTTTTCCATGATGACAGCTTTGTATGCTGTGCCAAATCTTGTTTGCGCGATCCGGATAGGCTTTATGGAGCCAATCTTCGAATATTTGACCTATTTCTCCATTTAATCGTACCGTAGTATAGCCAGCCCATTTAGCACCCGCATTGGCTGCCGCCTTCAAGACCTTAGGGATTTCATGATCCGTTAATCCGGGAATCACCGGAGCACACATGATGCCAACAGGTACACCGAGTTTAGAGAGGGATTCAATCACATGTAGTCTTTGTTTGGCCGTTACGGTACGTGGTTCTAACTTTAAACGAGTATCTTCAGTCAACGAGTTGATCGAAATAAACACCATACATAAATTTCGATTAGACATTTCGCTGATAATGTCTGCATCACGGAGTATCAGGCTATTCTTGGTGATAATGCTAATCGGTTGACCATATTGACTAGCGGTCTTTAATATACCACGAGTCAATTCAAACTTGCGTTCTAGAGGTTGATAGCAATCGGTATTTCCAGAAAGTGAAATAGGGGTTCCTGTCCAAGATTTACGGGTAATAAACTCACGGAAAAGCTTGACGCTATTTGCTTTAACCATAATCTTCGTTTCGAAGTCTAATCCAGCACTGTAACCCCAATATTGATGTGAATTTCGAGCATAACAATAAATACAACCATGTTCACATCCCTGATATGGATTTGCAGAATACTCCATGCCCACGTCGGGACTATCAACCTTGTTGACAAAACTCTTAGGATGGACAATCGTAAACTGAGTTTGCGGTTTATCCTCTTCCCATTCATCTATACCCTCAACGATGTCACGGCTGTAATGTTGTTTGAAAAAAATGTTAGATACATTGGCTTGCGCTCCACGACCTTGAATAAATTCAGTAGCCATAATTCCTCCTAATATTTCCCTAAAATACTAAAAATATTAGCAAAGCAATCAAGCTGTTTAAATTATTTATTCGCTTTGCTGTACAGTCTTCGCGTATAAATAATTGAATATTTCGATCTGTGAGCGGAAGGCAGGCTTTTTATTCGATACATACTCATTGTTTTGCAAGTTGTTTAAGATCCTTGCTTTAACATTGTCTTTCAACTGTATTTGTAACAAATCTCGCAATTCCGTTTTGAGCTTTTTGCTGTTGATCTTCACAGCGGCTTCTATACGATAATCTAAGTTACGCGTCATTAAGTCGGCTGAGGAGATGTAAGTCAGCTCTTTGCTGGCCGCGTAGAAATAAAATACACGAGCATGTTCTAGGTATTCGTCAACAATACTAATTCCATAGAGTGGCTCTTTGAATTTTTTCTGATTGATAGCACAATACACACCACGAACAATCAACTCGACTTTAACTCCAACAGTTGCTGCATCATACAATTTCTTGATACATTCCTTATCACTAAGGGAGTTTATTTTTATGATGATATGTGCTTTCCGACCCGCCTTTGCCTCCATAATTTCCTTATCGATAAAATGTAAAATCTGTTGACGCATATCCAATGGACAAGTCAGCAAGCTTTTACAATTCTTAATGATGTTTTCTAATGGGAGTTTAGGTTTCTGTAATGCATTGAAAACCTTATTGATGTCCGCCATAACGCTCTTGTTACTGGTCATCAGGCAGTGGTCGCCGTACACACGAGCGGTCTTCTCATTGATGTTTCCTGTACTCACAAAACCGTATTGGATCGTTTTGTTATCTACACGCTTTTTGATAATACAAAGCTTCGCATGTACTTTCTTGTTTGGAATTCCAACTAATACTTTGACCCCTTCCATTTCAAAGCGCTCTTTCCAATCTAGGTTATGCTCTTCATCGAATCGTGCGCGAAGTTCCAACATGACGGTCACCTCTTTACCATTTCGAGCCGCATTCACTAAAGCATTTGCAATCTTAGAATTGGTCGCCATTCGATAGATGGTAATCTTGATCGTCTTCACATGAGGGTCCATGGCTGCTTCACGAAGCAAGTCGATCATCGGACGAAACTGATGGTAAGGAAAGGAGAGGAGCACATCTTTCTTCAAGATAATATCCGTTACACGATCTACACCACGTATATCAGGGTGCTCAAATGAACTCCGTTCAAAAGGTTTTTTATAAGACCTGAATACGTCCGGAAAATCCATGAAATGCTTGAAATTATGAATCTTCTGTCCTGGAATAATACTGTCGCGCTTGGATAGATTCAATTTGCGAATTAAGAATTCCAATAACATGTGATTCATATCCTTATCATACACAAAGCGAGTGGGCTTACCCTTCCGTCTGTTTTTTACCCCCTTAGTAATCTTCTCGACAAATGTCGTATTTACATCATTGTCTAAGTCAAACTCCGCATCTTTGGTAATCTTAAACGTATTGGCTAGGAACTCATCAAAACCAAAGTATGAGAAGATATACGGTGAGTTTACTTTAACGACATCTTCAATTAAGATAATATGTTTCTGATTCTTAGGGGCAGGTAGGATAACGAAGCGTCCCAGTTGACTTGACGGAAGTTCAATAATAGCGAACTTCGTTTGGTACTGCCAGTCTTTTTTAAACATGGCAACCCCAAGGTACAAACTCTTGTCTCTTAAATAAGGCATAGGGTGAACCTCGTCTAATATGAGCGGAATAATGCTACTCTCGACCTCGCGGTCGAAGTACTCTTTCACAAATTCCAATTGCTCTTCAGAGAGCTCCTCCGCAGTTTTTATGAAAACACGCTGCTTGGCCATCTCTTTCTGAACATCTAACCAAATCTTATCAAACTTTTTCTGTTGCTTAATAACAATATGGGTTATCTGTTCTAAAATAATATTGGGATCTTCATAAAAAGATCCCAATACTTCTTTGGTATTCAATTCCGCGGCGCGCTTTAATGCTGCAACGCGAACGCGAAAGAATTCATCTAAATTATTCGAAAAGATTCCTAGAAACTTAATACGTTGTTCTAAAGGGACTTCCGCGTCCGCAGCTTCCTGTAAAACCCGCGCATTAAAGCTCAACCAACTAATATCCCGAGGGATAAATTTCTTTGCCATTTCTAGTTCTCTCATGATAGCCCGAAATTATCGGAGCTAGGTTAATTATTTGTTAATACTAAGAAATCAAATTGTTAATTCACTTCTGCGAGCCGTAACGCTTTTGAATATTGATTGCCTCATACTGTTTGAGATCATAGTGAGGTTCCTCGATATCCAATTTCGTTGGAAAGGGCTTTGTTTTATCAAAAAAGAACACCTTGGTTACCGATCCATAATCATTCGTCGGAAATAAGTCAGCACACTTATCGTATTGTGCATTCATCGCATCCCCAACGGTTACGGCATAAACTCGGATTATCCCACCTTTATTTTGTTCGTTACGAACAAACGCTACTTCCTCAAAATCTCCTGGTAAATCCTTTATAGAAGGCTGTGAATACGAATCCCAAATAAAATATGCCAATAAAGCGATTAATGGGATCGCGAAAATCCAAACCTTCCTATTCTTTTTCTCTGCCATGAATGTATTATAAACTAATTTGAATGCCTAATAATTTGTAGAACTCTTTTAAGATGGCTTGATGCCCAGGCCAAGCTGGTGAAGTTACGAGTTGGCCATCGACTACGGCTTGGTCGGCAGGAATATTCTTCCATGTACCACCAGCCAGTTCAATATCTGGACCTACAGCAACATATGCAGTTAATGTACGGCCTTTTAATACCTGAGCTGTGGTCAATACTTGAATCCCATGGCAGATCGCTGCTACAGGCTTATCTTTTTCGAAAAAATGCTTCGTAATCTCAATAACGCGTTTGTTCAATCGGATATATTCTGCAGAACGACCACCGGCAATATAAAGACCATCATAGTCCTCCGGATTCACAGCGTCAAAATCTTTATTTATTGCGAAGTTATGCCCGCGAAGTTCTTTATAGGTTTGATCGCCTGTAAAATCGTGAACTGCTGTCGGAACAACATCGCCTTTTTTTCGGTCTGGAGCAATCGCATCAACCTCAATACCGATGGCACCCATCGCTTGAAATGGAACCATTGCTTCATAATCCTCCACATAATCGCCAACTAATAATAATACTTTCTTTGCCATAATATTTAATTTTTAATTATTGTTCTCTGCTAATTTGGTCGCCATCATGCGCTTGGTCTTACGAACTTTCGCCTCCAATTGACTGCGATATAGAGGCGTAATAATTCCGGATCCTTCCTGAAAATGCTGACTAAACTCGGGTAGTGAAAAACTCTCTAGAATATCAGCGCCATCGCGTGGCATACGATTCAACGCAATATTTAAAACAGATTGTGCGCCGTTCTGCCCATTGCTCGTTGACAATAAGAAAACAGCGGTTCCGTTAAATAGTTTCCTTCCTTTGATACGGGATACCCAATCGTAGATATTCTTGTAGACAGTAGGGTAGTTGCCATTGTGTTCGGCCAGGGAAATTAATATTAAATCTGCCCAATCAATCTTCTCAGCAAATGCATGTGCCGCCGCCGGAATCCCTTGATCGTGTTCACAATCTACTGAAAACAAAGGCATTTCAAAGTCGTTTAAATCTAACACCTCAATAATATCTTCAGCTTCTTTGTAATATTTGGATACCGAAGTGATGAACTTCTTATTGATAGAATTCTTGCTGCTACTGCCAGCGTAAGCCAATATTTTCATGACTTAAATTTACGGAATTATTAGCCATAAAAAAAGCCTATGATTAATCATAGGCTGTTATTTCTGCTTTTCCTTCCTTTCCAGGCGAACCGGAATAAACTTGTCCTTGAGGGACTCCGCGTAAGCCAGGACCTGACATAGAAATCTGTGAATATACACGTTGTAAATCGGAAGTCGGATTAACACGTAAACCACCTGCTTGCACATCAATCAATAGATAGTTTTTTCCTTTCTTATCCGTTGATTGGGGTTTCACGCCCGTACTGGCATAGCGAAAGTTTACTTGACCGCCATTTCCATTGGGATTAGTTTTTGTGCCATTCATAGCATCCCATCCGCGAGCAATGACATATAGCGAACCCAATTCCTGAATGTTCGCCTTGATATCAAAGTCTGTTGCATTGTTTTTGCCATCAGAACCCGAAATCACGACATTCTTTCCAATCACCGCATAACCGATGTCCAATTTAACATCCTTCTTACCGAAAAATTCCAACTTTGATTTATCGCCCATAATGAGCGTATCAATACGAATCACAAGGGACGAATCGCGGCTCCCGAAGTTTTTTGTCTTCTTTTTGCCTAATTCCAATTTCCCAATATGTTCTGTCGATTGCGCATAAGAACTTAAACCGCAAAACAACATACTTAAACTCAATAATAAATACTTCATATCATAACCTCCTGTTCTTTAGACAATCAAAGCGTGAGAAGGTTTATTCCTCGCCCTTCATATATTTGACGATGAGCGCTGCTGTTTTCTCCGAAGCGCCAGGCGTTCCCATTTTCTCGATCAATATATCATAGTTTTCCATAACACTGGCGCGATGCGTTGGATTTAAGATCAGCTCTTTCACCTCTGATGCAATACTCATGGTGTCGCAATCATCTTGAATCAGTTCGCGAACCGATAAATAGTCATTGATTAAGTTAACCAAGGATATAAAACGGACTTTGATAAGTTTTCGCGCAATCATAACGCTAATTGGATTGGCACGATACACCACGACTTGTGGAACACGCAATAGGGCAGTTTCTAATGTTGCCGTACCACTCGCAACAACGGCCGCTTCCGCATTTTTTAACAAGTCATAAGTCTGATCGAAGACAACCGGAATATCATAATCGCCGATATAGTCTTGATAAAAAGTTTTATCGAAATTTGGAGCTCCTGCAATAACCAATTGATGCGCCGGAAACATATTGTGTAATTCAACCATAACCGGTAGCAGGTTTTGGATCTCCATTTTTCGGCTTCCCGGTAATAAGGCGATAATCGGACGAATCCCCAATCCATTGTCCTCTTTGAAATTGGGATTGAATTGATAGGCGGCAATAGCATCCAAGAGTGGGTTACCCACATAATTTACAGGGTAATGAAACTGCTTGTAGAATTTGACTTCAAAGGGAAGGATACAAAACATATGGTCAACCAACCTTTTGATTTTATGAACGCGTTTTTGGTTCCAAGCCCATATTTTTGGAGAAATATAGTAACAAACCTTGATCCCCAATTTTTTAGCGTAAGCAGCAACTTTCAAATTGAAACCTGGGAAATCAATTAAAATTAAAGTGTCTGGTTGTTGCTTCAGGATATCTTCTTTTACTTTCTTGAGGTTCCTAGCGATACTGCTTAAGTTTTTCAATACCTCAATAAAGCCCATAAAGGCCATTTCCGAGGTATGGATAAGTACGGGTTCGCCCGCCGCAGCGGCCATTTGATCGCCACCGACAATATTAAAACTAGCCTCAGGGTCTTCTTTTTTTAATGCCTTTATCAAATTTGCACCATGGAGATCGCCCGAGGTTTCTCCTGCTATAATATAATATCTCATGTTTTCTGTTAACCCTTTAAATATACGGAATCTTTAAATGATGATGCAATTTCATCGATTTTGCATAAAAATAAATAAGGTATTTTTTTGTGTCTAGTTCTTTCTAGATCCCTTTCACTTCCCTTTCATATCCCTTTCAAAGCCCTTGCATAGACGTCGCTGAACGGCTAGGATAGGGCTTTAATTAAAACCTGTTATGTTACTGACCTGAAGCTTTTCCAAGTTTATTTTTTGTTCGCTCCTTGAGGGGTGTTATACGCACAAAAAAAAAGAACCCATCACATGGGTTCTTTTAATATTTTGTTGAAAGGCTTAATCCTTAGATTCCTAACTCGACTTGGAACATTCCTCCCCAAGCCGCTTTATTGTTTGCATTGTTAAGATAACCATCTTTAAACGTATAATTTGCATTTAATTGGAACTTTAAACGATGCGCTTTCATGTATTTTGTTAAGCCAAGTTCAATAATTTCTGTTTGATCTTCATATGGTCGAATATCATTGTGTGGCATCACATAGGTGTAGCGCGCAGCAATTTCATAT